>JAIEPJ010000325.1 GCA_019749835.1 Phreatobacter sp.
CCGGCGGCCTGCCCGAGGGGCTGGCCGAGGAGGGCGGCTTCGAGGGCGGTGAGCCGCTGGGCGACCGCCGAGCAGGCGCCGACGGCGATCCGCACGGTGGTGATCCGGTCCTCTGGATCGGTCGCCACCACGGCCGCGACCATGGCGATGGAGATGACGAGATAGGCCCTGGCGCCGAGTTTGAGGAAGGTCGAGCGGGCGCCGGCGAGCTTCGGCACGATGAGGGCGGTGACGATCTCGTCGGGCCGCAGCGCCGTCTGCCGGTAGCCGGTGGCGAAGGCGGAAAAGGGCAGGGTCCGCGTGCCGGCGCGGCTCGCCAGTTCCACCATGGCGTCGAGGGCCAGAAGGTTGGGGATTCCGTCGCCGGCCGGTGAGGCCGTGACGATGTTGCCGGCGAGTGTCCCGAGATTTTGCACCTGGACGCCGCCGACCGCACGGGCGGCCTGCACATAGCCGTCGAAGAGGGGCGGCAGGCCTGCCGATGCGAGCGCGCTCCACGTCGTCAGCGCCCCGAGGCGGAGGTGATCGGCCTCCTCGCGGATGCCGCCGAGGCCGGGAACCGCTCCAATGTCGAGTACGTCCTTGTGGGTCGGGTCGCCCCAGGCCCGGCGCGCGGTACGGACCGGATAGACGTCGGTGCCCCCCGCGAGGACGGTCACGTCGTGATCGGCGCGGATGGCGAGGGCGTCAGCGAGGCTGGTCGGGCGGAAATACTGCATCAACCCCTCCATCCCCACAACGCCTCGGCCTGCGCCGCCGTGTAGTAGCCGCGGGCGACGTCGCGGGCGATCGCGGCGGGGTCGCGCTGGCGCGGATCGCCGTAGCCGCCGCCGCCGGGCGTCATCACCTCGACCCGATCGCCGGCACGGATGGCGAGGCCCTGGTCCTTTGACAGGTGTTCGGGGATCGTCGTCGTGTCGCCGCGGTGGATCTTCACGACATTCGGCGCGCCGTCCTTTCCGCCGAGCACGCCGGGCGGGCCGAAGCGGCCGTGGTCCATGACGAAGGAGGCGCGCGCCTCGCCGCGCAGCAATTCCACCTCGTAATGCACGCCGAAGCCGCCGCGCGCCTTGCCGGCGCCCCCCGAGCCCTCGCGCAGGGCAAAGCGGCGGAACAGCACGGGATAATATTGCTCCATCACCTCCACCGGCGCGGTCTTGGAAATACCAATGGTCGAGCAGCCATTGGTCAGGCCGTCATGGCCGGCATTGCCGCCATAGCCGCCGCCGGTGATCTGGTACATGACGTAGCCGGCCTTCTTCACCGGGTCGAAGCCGCCGAGGGCGAAGTTTCCGGATGTGCCGGCGGGTGCCGCTGTCACCTTGTCGGGAATGGCCTGGACGAGGGCGAGAAAAACGGCTTCCGCGATCCGCTGCGAGACTTCCGCCGCGCAGCCCGAGACGGGGCGCGGATATTGCGCGTCGAGGAACGTGCCCTCGGGCTTGAGGATCGTCAGCGGTTCGAAAGCCCCCGAATTGATCGGGACATCCGGGAAGATGTGCTTCACGCCGAGATAGACCGAGGAGCAGGTGGTGGCGAAGACCGAGTTCATCGGCCCCTGGCACGGCGGCGAGGAGCGCGAGAAGTCGAAGGTCATCGTCTCGCCGGCCTTGGTCAGGGTCAGCGCGATCCGCAGCGGCTCGTTCACGACGCCGTCCGAGTCGACGAAGCTCTCGGCCTCGTAGACGCCGTCGGGAATGGCGCGGATCTCCGCGCGCATGCGCTCGGCGGAACGGGCGCGGATCTGCCGGATCGCCTCGTCCAGCGTCGCCGTGCCGTATTTCGCGACGAGGTCCATCAGCCTGTTTTCGCCCACCAGCAGCGCCGCCGCCTGGGCCTTGATGTCGCCGATGCGCTGGTCGGCGATGCGGATGTTGGAGGAGATGATGGCGAAGATCTCCGGGTCCATTGCGCCACGCTTGAACAGCTTCACCGGGGGCAGGCGCAGGCCCTCCTGCTCGACCTCCGTGGCATGGGCCGAGAAGCCCCCGGGCACCATGCCGCCAATGTCGGGCCAATGGCCGGTGTTCTGCAGCCAGCAGAACAGCTGGCCGTCGACGAAGACCGGCTTGGCGAAGCGCACGTCCATGAGATGCGTGCCGCCGAGATAGGGGTCGTTGACGATGTAGATATCGCCGGGCTCGGGCTTGCCCGCCTTGCCCTCGCCGATGAGGCGGATGATGTGGCCGGTCGAATGCTGCATCGTGCCGACGAAGACCGGCAGGCCGAATTCGCCCTGGCTGATCAGCGCGCCCGTATCGCGGTCATAGATGCCGTCGGCGCGGTCGTCCGCCTCGGCGATGACGGGCGAGAAGGCCGAGCGCGAGAAGGCGATGTCCATCTCGTTGCAGACCTGCTGCAGGCCGGCCTGGATGACGGCCAGCGTCAGCGCGTCGATGGGGGTCGGAGGGGTGTGGAGGGTCATGCGAAAGTCCTCCGTCCAGGCCGGGTGGTGAGACGGCGCCGGGCACGGGCTTCACCTCTCCCCGGCGGGGAGAGGTCGGCGCGAAGCGCCGGGTGAGGGGGCAGGGTCGATGTGGCGATCACATGCCCCCTCACCCGATCCTCGCTGACGCTCGGATCGACCTCTCCCCGCCGGGGAGAGGTGACGGCAGTGCGCGCGGGTGTGACCATGCTCATACCCTGAC
Organism: Phreatobacter sp.; assembly: GCA_019749835.1. GTDB lineage: Bacteria > Pseudomonadota > Alphaproteobacteria > Rhizobiales > Phreatobacteraceae > Phreatobacter. The sequence goes on from JAIEPJ010000325.1 coordinate 2,649, forward strand.
CCTCAGATTGCCGATGGCGTCGACGGTCGCGACCGCGCCCGGCTCGATCACCGTGGTGGCGTCGATCTGCTGGATGACGGCCGGGCCGGTCACTGCGGCGCCGACCGGCAGCGCGTCGCGCGAATAGACCTTGGCGTCCCACCAGCGTCCGTCGGCATGGACCTGTCGCTCGCCGATGACGGCGCCGTCCACGGTCGCCGCGCGCGCCGAGGCGTCGAGTAGGGCGGAGAGGGGGAAGGGGCGGCGCCGACCGATGACGGAGGTCACGAGATTGACCAGCACGGCGCGGATCTCCGGCAAACGCACCTGGAAACGGTGGAAGTAGGCCGCCTCGAAGGCCGCCTGGATCTCGGCACGCGTGACGTCGGGCGAGGCCAGCAGGACGCGGATCAGGTGTGTCTGGCCGCGGAACTGCATGTCGGCGCCGTGGACGACCAGCGTCTCCTCAATCTCCGCCTTCTCCTCCTCGACCACGGCCAGCGCGCTGTCGCGCTGCGCCGTCATCAGCCGCTTCACCTCGTCCATGTCGGTCTGGTCGAGCGGCCTGTTGACGGTGTTGACCCGGTCCTGCCGGAGATCGGCGACGAGGCAGCCCAGCGCATTGGTCAGGCCCGGCCGCGCCGGTACGAGAACCTCGGGGATCCCGAGCTCGCGCGCCAGCGCCACGGCATGGAGCGGCCCGGCGCCGCCGAAGGCGAAGAGCACGAAGTCGCGGGGGTCGTAGCCGCGGGACAGCGACACCATGCGGATGGCGCCGGACATGTGGACATTGCCGAGGCGGATGACGGCGGACGCCGCCTCCTCGACGCTCATGCCCAGCGGCTGCGCCAGGTCGCGCGCGAAGATGGCGCGGATGTCGTCGAGCGACACCTTGCCCTTTACGGCGGTGAGCCGGTCGGGATCGAGCCGGCCGAGAATGAGGTTGGCGTCAGTGATCGTCGGACGGGCTCCACCCCGACCATAACAGATCGGCCCCGGCTCGGAGCCGGCCGAATGCGGGCCGACCTGCAGCATCCCGGCGGTGTTGACCGAGGCGATGGAGCCGCCGCCGGCGCCAACCGTGCGCACATCGACCATGGGCAGGTGAATGGGCAGGCCATAGTCGATGGTCAGCTCCGCCGAGACCTCCGGCACGCCGCCATGGATCAGCGCCACGTCGGTGGAGGTGCCACCCATGTCATAGGTGATGGCATTGGTGAGGCCGGACTGGGCCAGCGTTGCCGCCGCCGCCATGACGCCGGAGGCGGGACCCGACATCACCGTCTTCGCCGCCTCGCGCGCCACCAGCGTCGCCGGCACCGTGCCGCCATTGCCGTTCATCACCAGGAGGTCGTGGGAAAAACCCTTGGCCGAGAGATCGGCCTGCAGCCGCTGCACATAGCGGTCGAGGATCGGCTGCACCGCGGCATTGACGCTCGCCGTCGTGCCGCGCTCGTATTCGCGATATTCCGACAGGAGTTCGTGGCCCAGCGTCACATAGCTGTTCGGCCAGACGCTGCGGACGATCTCGCCGGCGCGCAATTCATGGGCGGGATTGGCGTAGGAATGCAGGAAGTGCACCACGACGGCCTCGCAGCCCGCCGCGGCCAGCGCCTCGGCCTCGCGCTTCACGGCGGCTTCGTCCAGCGGCGTCACCACCTCGCCTTGCGCGTTCATGCGCTCGGCCACCTCGCGGCGGAAGGGCCGCTCGATCAGCGGCTCGAAGGTGCCGGTCATGCCATAGGCCTTCGGCCGGGTGCGCCGTCCGAGTTCGAGAGTGTCGCGGAAGCCGTCCGTCGTGATCAGGCCGACCTTGGCCACCTTGCGCTCCAGCACCGCATTGGTGGTGGCCGTCGTGCCGTGGATGATCAGGTCGAGATCGGCCGGACTGACGCCCGCCGCTTCAATGGCCTTCACCACCCCCACCGCCTGGTTGGCGATGCTGGTGGGCACCTTGGCGAGCTTCACGGTCACGCTCGCGCCGTCCTGCTCGGTCAGGAGCAGGTCGGTGAAAGTGCCTCCAACGTCGATGCCGGCAACGCGCCTCACAATGTCGTCCTTTTCATTCGTCTACGAACGGTGCGGTCGGGGCCACGCCGTCCGGCGGTCGGTTTCACACGCTGAGATAGGCTTCCCTGATCTCGTCGTTGGCCTCGAGGTCCTCCGTCGTCCCCTCGTAGCGGATGGCGCCCTTCTCGATGACATAGGCGCGGTCCGACACGGCGGAGGCGAAATAGAGGTTCTGTTCCGACAGCAGCACGGCGATGCCCTGCGCCTTCATGGCGAGGACGGCATCGGCCATCTGCTCGACGATGACGGGCGCGAGGCCCTCGGAGGGCTCGTCCAGCAGCACGGCATGCGGATTACCCATGAGCGTGCGGGCGATGGTCAGCATCTGCTGCTCGCCGCCCGACATGGCCGAGGCGCGGCGTCCCTTCATCTCCGCGAGATTGGGGAAGATGGCGAAGAGCCGGTCGAGCGACCAGGGCTCCTTGCCGGGGGCGCCTGCCGCCGCCTTCCGGCCGACCTCGAGGTTCTCGAACACGGTCAGGTCGGTGAAGATCCGCCGGTCCTCGGGCACATAGCCGAGGCCGAGCCGGGCGATCCGGTAGGGCTGCCAGCCCGTGACGTCCTGGCCCTCGAAACTGACCGTGCCGGCATGCGGCGGCACGACGCCCATGATCGCCTTCAGCGTCGTCGACTTGCCGGCGCCGTTCCGGCCCATCAGCGCCACGACCTCGCCGGCGCGCAGCGTGATGTCGACGCCGAACAGCACCTGGGCATGGCCATAGGCGGCGGCGATGCCGCGGGTCTCCAGGATGGTGGCGGAGGGTGTTGCGGACATCAATGGGCCTCCGCGGCCTGCCGGCGCGCCTTCAGGGCGGCCTGCGAACCCGCCTCGCCGAGATAGACCTGCTTGACGCGCTGGTTGGAGCGAACCTCGTCGGGCGTGCCGGTGGCGATGATCTCGCCGCGCACCAGCACCAGGATGCGGTCGGCATGGCCGAAGACCGAATCCATGTCGTGCTCGGTGAAAAGGACGCCGATGCCGTGGGCCCGGGCGATGTCGGAGGTCAGTTGCATCAGGGCCGTGCGCTCCTTCGGCGCCATGCCGGCGGTGGGCTCGTCCATGAGCAGGAGCTTGGGCTCGGAGGCCAGCGCGATGGCGAGCTCGACCCGTTTCACGTCGCCATAGGCGAGTTCGTTGACCGGGCGGTCGGCCATGTCGGCCATGCCGACGCGGCCGAGGAAGCCGAGGGCGGCTTCGCGGTGCAGCCGGGTGGCGGCCTCTTTGACCGAGCGCGTCTGGCCGTGATGCGAGATCAGCGCCATCTGCACGTTCTCGACCACGCTCATCGAGATGAAGGTCTGGGCGATCTGAAAGGTGCGGCCGACACCGAGGCGCCAGATCTCGCGTGGCGGCTTGCCGGTGATGTCCTGGCCAGCCAGCACGATGGACCCCGCATCGGGCTTCAACTGGCCGCCGACCATGTTGAAGGTGGTCGATTTGCCGGCCCCGTTCGGACCGATGATGGCGAGCATCTCGCCCGCCGCCAGGCTGAAGGTGACGTCCTTGCCCGCGGTGACGCCGCCGAAGCGTTTTTCGAGGCCGGTAACGGTCAGGAGCGGCTGCATCACGCGGTCTCCCTGGCGACCGCCGGCGGGGTGGTGGGAGCGGGTGCGCGGCGTCCCATCCTTTCGCGCAGCCCGTCCAGAGCGCCGACCACGCCCTTCGGGAAAATCAGCACGATGGCGATGATCGAGACGCCGAGGAAGAAGCGCCAGAAATCGGTGAGCGGCATGAAGAAGTCCTTCACCGAGTGGAAGACCGCGGTGCCGACGAGCGGGCCCATCACCGTCTGGATGCCACCGGTGAGGATCATCATCAGGAAGTCGATGGACATGGCGATGGAGATCATCGTCGGGTCGATCGAGCCCTTGGAGAAGGAATAGAGCCCGCCGGCGAGGCCCGCCGCCGCGCCGGCGACGATGAAGGCGAGCCAGCGATGGGTCTTCACGTCGATGCCGATGGCGTCCGCCCGGTTGGCGCTGTCGCGGGCCGCGCGCAGCGTATAGCCGAAGGGCGTGTAGAACAGGTGCCGGAGCGCCACGATGCTCGTCAGGGCGAGCACGGCGACGACGTAGAAATAGACCTCGCGGGTGGCCGCCCAGCGCGACGGCCAGACACCGACGACGCCGTTGTCACCCCCGGTGACCTCCACCCACTGGAAGAAGATGGCATAGGTGATCTGGGCGAAGGCGAGGGTCAGCATGGCGAGGTAGATGCCGTGCAGGCGGACGATGAAATAGCCGAACAGCGCTGCGGCGAGTCCGCCGGCGAGTGGCGCCGCAACCAGCGCCAGTTCCATCGGTGCCTTGAGCGGCCCGGTGACGAGCAGGCCCGCCGCATAGGCGCCGACCCCGAAATAGGCGGCATGGCCGAAGGAGACGATGCCGCCATTGCCGATGAGCAGGTTCAGCGAGAAGGCGGCAAGCGCGAAGACCATGATCTCGATGCCGACCTTCACCTTGTAGGTGTCGCCGAGAATGGGCACCAGCAGCAGCGCGAGGGTCAGCACCACCCAGACCACGGTCTCGTTCCGGGAGAAGCCCTTGAGATTGAGGATGCCCTCGGGGAGCACGGCGCGGCCCGAGGCGACCTCCGGCTTGCCCATCAGGCCCCAGGGCTTGACCACCAGCACCACCGCCATGAGCAGGAAGACGAGCACCAGCGTGATCTTCGGGAAGATGAGGATGCCGAATGCCTCCAGCATCTTGATGATCAGCGCGGCGATGAAGGCGCCGGGCACCGAGCCCATGCCGCCGATGACAGTAACGACGAAGGCCTCGGTGATGATGGAGAGGTCCATGCCGGTATTGGCCGGCAGGCGCGGGATCTGCAGCGCCCCGCCGAGACCGGCGAGAAAGGCGCCGAGGAACAGCGTCCCGGTGAACAGCATGGCCTGGTTGACGCCGAGCGCTCCGACCATCTCACGGTCCTGCGTCGCAGCACGGATCAGCACGCCGAAACGCGTCTTGTGCATGATGAGGAGGAGGGCCCCGAGCACCGCCGGGCCGACGAAGATCAGGAACAGTTCATAGGCCGGAAAACGCTGGCCGAGGATCTCGACGCCGTGCCGCATGCCGGGGGCGCGCGGCCCGGTAATGTCCACCGGCCCCCAGATCTTCAGCACCACGTCCTGGACGATCAGCACGACGCCGAAAGTGGCGAGCAGCTGGAACAGTTCCGGCACCCGGTAGATACGGCGCAGCAGAACCACCTCCATGATGACGCCAAGGACGCCGACCACCAGGGCCGAGGCCAGGACGCCGACGAAGAACAGCGTCGGCGACCGATCAAACTCAAGCAGCCAGGGGACGATGGTCACCGCCATATAGGCGCCGAGCATGTAGAACGAGCCGTGCGCGAAATTCACGATGCGCGTCACGCCGAAGACGATGGTGAGGCCGGAGGCGATGACGAACAGCGCCGAGGCGCTGGCCAATCCCGACAGGGCCTGGATGACGAAGAAGGAGAGATCCATCGGTGGGGGGCTCTCGGCGCGAGCGATAGGAGCAGGGTCGCGGCGTCGCCGCGGCCCATCGGGGGAAACGTTCCCGGGCGCAGCGGCCCGGGACGTTCATGTCATGCGGAACAGGTTCGCCCTCAGGTCCGGCGGGCGGCGCGCACCTCGGCTTCGGGGAACATCACGTCGGCGCCGTCGACATAGCGGAAGTTCTTCATGGTCGGCAGCTTGCCCTTCAGCGTCGTCTCGCCGACCCAGGCGCCGAGCGTCGACTGCTGGTCGATGGCGCGCATGGTGACGGGGCCGCAGACGGTCTGCGTCGTCAGGCCCTTGAAGGCCTCCATCATCGCCGTCGTCTCGGTCGATCGCGACTTGTTGAACATGTCGCGGATCATGAAAGGCACCACATAGCCGAGCACCGAGCCGAGGCGCGGCGTGTCGTTGAACTTCGCCTTGTAGGCCGTGACGAAGGCCTGGTGGCCGTGCGTGTCGACCTGCTCCGGCGGGTAGCCGGTGACGATCCAGCCATCCGGCGTCTCGTCGCCGAGCGGCAGGAGATATTCCGGCTCGCCGGTGAGGAGGCTGACGACCGTGCGGCGTTCGAACAGGCCGCGCGTGTTGCCCTCGCGCACGAAGGCGGTCAGGTCGGCGCCGAACAGCACGTTGAAGATGCCGTCCGGACGGCTCTGGGCCAGCGCGCCGACAGTGGCGCCGGCATCGACGCGGCCAAGGGCCGGGAACTGCTCGGCGACCACCTCGAAGCCCGGCACCGCGGCGCCCATCAGGCGCTTGAAGGCGGCGACGGCCGACTGGCCATATTCGTAGTTCGGTGCCACCACCGCCCAGCGCTTGACGCCCTTGGACTTGGCCGCATCGACCAGCATCTTGGTCTGCATGTAGGTGCCGGGGCGGACGCGGAACGTATAGGGGTTGCCGCTGCCCATGGTCAGGGCGTCGGTCAGGGGCTCGGTGGCGAGATAGAGCACCTTCTTCTGGTTGGCGAAGTCGGCGAGCGCGAGACCGACATTCGACAGGAAGGCGCCGGCGATGAACGTGACGTTCTCGCGGGTCACGAGTTCCTCGGCGACGCGAACGGCATCGCCCGGCGTGGCGCCGTCGTCGCGGTAGATGATTTCCAGCGGACGGCCGCCGAGGCCGGCGAGACCGCCGGCGGCGTTGATCTGCTCGACGGCGAGCTGCATGCCGTTGCGATAGGGCACGGCGAAGGCGGCCATGCGGCTGTAGGAATTCAGTTCACCCACCTTGACCGGTGCGCCCTGGGCGGAACCGGTGCCGGCGGTCATGGCCACACCGGTGGCGGCAAGGCCCCCGACGACGGTGCGACGCGACAGATCAAGCTTCGTCATGACAATCTCCCCTCAGATGCGGGCGGCGGGGACCGCCCGTTCCACCTCTGACCGAGACTTCCGTTTTTTGTTTTTCGGAAGATCATTCGTAAGCGAACGATACCGCGTCCCGTCGGGCTGGCAAGAGGCTTTTTTGGAATTTCTTCGAACTGCGCGCAGCCGTCGCGGCGACGCTGGGGGTAGGAAAAAAGGTGACGCTATATCAACACGTTATCAAAAGGTCGGGCGCAGGCCGCCGACGGTGGTGCCGTTCCAGTTCTTCATGACTGGCCTGACGAAGCGGCCGAATTTGGCAGCCGTTGCCTCGTCCATGGGCAGCAGTTTCTGGAGCAGCGTGGCCATGATCACCTCGCTCGCGCGCGAGGCTCCGTCGGCGCATTTGAGCGCGATTCCGAGCCCCTGCTCGGGCAGGGCGGCGCAGAACACGCCTTCGGCCCCGGTCTTGACGAAGGCCCGTGCCCCAAGGAGCCCCATGACGTCGGTGCAGAAGCGTCCCGACCCCGCCACCATGAAGGGCTCGGCGGCGCAGGCCGCCCTGAGCCGCGCGAAGGCCTTGCCGCGTTCCAGGCCGACGCCCGCGCCGGTGGCGACCTTGGCGAAGCCATGGGCAAGCTTCGTCAGGGGAATGGCGAAGGTCGGGATGGAGCAGCCATCGGTGCCGACCGCGGTCGCGGCATCGAGGTGGTGGCCGGTGACCTCGCCCACCGCCTCGGCCACGAAGCGCTGGACCTTGTGGTCGATGCCGACATAGCCGCGCACATCGATATCCTGCGCGCAGGCGAAACAGACGAAGCCGGCATGTTTGCCCGAGCAGTTGTTGTGCAGGGCCGAGGGCTGGCCGCCCGAACGGGCGAGGGCATGGGTGGCCGCCGCCCCTGAGGGCCAGTGGGTGCCGCATTCGAGATCGGGCTCGCCGAGACCGGCCTTGGCCAGCATGCCGGCGGCCGTCGCCACATGTCGCTCCTCACCGCCATGGGACGAGCAGGCCAGCGCCAGTTCGGCCGCGCCGAAGCCGTAGTGGTCGGCGGCGCCGCTCTCGACCAGCGGCAGCGCCTGGAGGACCTTGATGGCGGAGCGCGGATAGATGGCGCGCTCGACGTCGCCGATGGAGAACACGACCCGTCCCGCCGTATCACAGACAACTGCCGCGCCGCGGTGGACGCATTCGACGCTGTCGCCGCGCAGGACTTCGACGAGGACGGGGTCGCTCAGGGACATGGCAAGGCTCCGGCAGCAAGGCTGCCGCGATAAGCCAGAACCGGCGCCGGGAAAAGCCCTGTTATTCGGCCGCCTGCGGTCCCGGGGCGACCTGGCCCTGCGGCGCCATGCGGGCGTTCATGTCGGCGACCATCTTCTTGACGATGGTCGAGGCCGTCTTCTCGAACAGGAAGGGCAGGAAGGCATGGACCAGGGCGCAGAAGGCGCAGAAGGCGAAGGTGCCGGAATAGCGCAGCGCCGCGCCCATATGTTCGAAATAGCTCTCGTTGACCGCGCGGGGATGGGCGAGGAAGGCGGTCTTGGCGCGTTCGATCATCGGGGGAGCTCCAGCGTGGCGGGCGGGATGGCGACAATGATGATGAGGTTAACCTGTTTCCCCTGGGATGATGTCCCAATCGTTCGATGCTTATGACTAGCTAAGTGGACAATGTTGCGCAGAATGCTACACTCGTGGGATGCCATCCCTTCATCCGACGCTCGATTCCATCGATAAGGCCCTGCTCCGGCTCGTCCAGCACGATGCCGGCCTGTCCATGGAACAGCTCGCCGAGAAGGTGAACCTGTCGCGCAACGCCTGCTGGCGCCGGCTGAAGCGGCTGGAGGACGAGGGCATCATCCGCGCCCGCGTCGTGCTGGCCGACGCGGCGAAGCTCAATCTCGAACTCACCGTCTTCATCGCCGTGCGCACCAGCCGGCACGACGGCGACTGGGCGGCGCGGTTCCATGCCGCCGTCCAGGACATTCCCGAACTGCTCGGCGTCTACCGGACGGCGGGGGAGATCGACTACATCCTCCATGCCCGCGTGCCGAACGTCGCCGCCTATGATCGCCTCTACAAGAAGCTGACCGCCAGGATCGAGATGCAGGACGTGTCGGCGAGCTTCGTCATGGAGGAGATCAAGGAGGTCACCGCCCTGCCGCTCGACTTCGTATGAGGGAACGGATGCCGGGTTCTGCTTCCATGGCGATGTGTTGATGGGAACAAGAAGCCCCACCCGCACCCTCCCCGTGCTGCGCGCGGAGAGGGGGACGACCGCGTCCCGCTAGTCTTCCGCCGTCGTCCCTGGCACCGCCGAAGCCGGACGGAGTGCGACGCCGTAGTCTCCCTCTTCTTGGAGCGGAGCGACAAGGGAAGGGTGAGGGTGGGGCTTTCCGAGCCTCGTACCCCACCGCCATCCTTCACGCCGGCCGGAACTCTCCCGTCAACACGGGCGCGCCGTCGCTGGTCGCCAGGCCCTTGTCCACCAGGTCCTCGAGATGGGCGAAGACCGACAGCCCCGCCGCGCTCTTCAGCCGCGGGTCGAGGCCCTCATAGATGGCCGCGACGATGTCGGGGATCGACCGGTCGCCGCTTGCCAGCCGCTTGAGGATCGCGGCTTCGCGCAGCCGGCGATGGTGGGACAGCGCCCGCATGAATTTCGCCGGTTCCTTCACTGCGCCGCCATGGCCTGGCCAGAACAGCCGCTCCTCGCGCGCCCTGAGCCTGTCGAGCGAGGCCATGAAGTCGCCCATCGACCCATCCGGGGGCGCGACGATGGACGTCGACCAGGCCATGACGTGATCGCCGGAGAACAGCGTCTCTTCCTCGCGCAGCGCGAAGGCCATGTGGTTCGCGGTATGGCCGGGGGTGAACACCGCCTCCAGCGTCCAGCCCATGCCGGAGACGACGTCGCCGTCCTTCAGCGCCGTGTCCGGCCGGAAATCCTTGTCGCCGGACGCGTCGAGCACATTGATCTCGCCGAGATTGAGCTCCCGGGCGGCGCGGTGCGGCCCCTCCGCATAGACAGGCGCGCCGGTCGCCGCCTTGATCGCGGCGGTGGCGGGCGAATGGTCACGGTGGGTGTGGGTGACGAGGATCGCCTCCACGGTCTCTCCCTTTACCGCCTCGAGCAGCGCGGCGACATGGCGCGGATCGTCCGGACCAGGATCGATGATGGCGACGCGGCCGGTGCCCACCACATAGGTCACGGTCCCCTTGAAGGTGAAGGGGCCGGGATTGTCGCAGAGGATCCGGCGGATCAGCGGCGAGAGCTGTTCCGGCCGGCCGGGCACCGCCGCATCCTCGCGCTCGAAGGGAATGTCCTCGGCCATCATGCCTCTGCCAAATCGGGGAGCGGGGGGTCTCTTGCGGATGTCCCGCACCGCGGGGTAAGTCCCGCAGGCCATCACGTCGGCGACCAAATGACAAGTTGACCCAACGGCATAGCTCCCATCAGGACATAGTTCACATGTATCACGCGACCATTGCCGCGACCCTCTGGCCCTCCCGTCCGACCGGCGCCGCCGCCCTGCTGCGGCCCGCCCTTCTCGTCGCCGCCGGCGTCTGCCTGATCACCCTCGGTGCCAAGGCGAGCGTCCCGTTCTGGCCGGTGCCCCTGACACTGC
>JAIEPJ010000203.1 GCA_019749835.1 Phreatobacter sp.
GAAGGACCTTCAGGACGCCATCGTGGCGGCCGGTGCCGAGGCCGGCGAGTTCGGCCGTCAGGTGGAATCCAGCGAGGACAGCGCCAAGCTGGAAACGCTGGAGAAGGCCGGCCGCCTGAAGCGCATCGTGTTCGAGGAACGCGACGCGATGAAGAAGCTCACCGATCCGGTCATGGCCGCCTATGCCAGGGAGATCGGCGCCGAAGCCATCTTCGGGCAGCTCAGCGGCGTCTGATCACACCGTCGGGACGGCCCGCTGCCATGGCGCGGCGGGCCGGTCCGCTCCGGCGCCCTGGCGCCGTTACGCTGTCCTTCGAAAGCGCATCATGACCCCGTCCGATAGTCCTGCCGTTGGGGAGGCACCGAGCCTCTGGCGGCGGTTTACGGCCGCCTATGCCAGCCTCCTGTCCCATCTTGTCGTGGCCTCGGTCGCCGTCCTCATCATTCCGGTCAGCCTGCAGATCCTCTCGCGCCATACCGCGCTGATCCCGAGCTATATCTGGACAGAGGAGATGGCGCGGTTCCTGTTCATCTGGACCATCTCGATCGGGGCGATGATCGGTGTCCGTGAATCGACCCATTTCGAGGTCGACGTCATGCCGGAACTGCCGCCCCGCGCGGAGGCGGTCGCCAGGCTGATCGGGCGCATCGGCACGCTCGTGCTCGCCTGCGTCTTCGTCTTCGCCGGTACCAAGTTCGTCCAGTTCGCGTGGTTCCGGACTTCGGAACTCGCCGACCTGCCGCTCTGGCTCATCCACCTGCCCTGGCCGATGATGGGCGTCACCTGGATCGTCTTCCTCGGCGAGCAGATGTGGGACGACATTCTGATCGCCGCCGGCCGCAAGGCGCCGCCGGTGAAGCCGGCCATCCACGATATCGAAGCCGGGACACTCAACCTATGACCGGAGCCGTGCTGACCTCGGGCCAGGCGGCCTTCGTGCTGTTCGGGGCCTTCTTCGGGCTGCTCGCTTTGCGCGTACCAGTGGCCTTTGCACTCGGCCTCGCCTGCCTGCCGATCCTCATGATCGAACCGCGTCTCGACACCGTGACGCTCATGTCGGAGAGCTTCAACGCCTTCAATTCCTTCATCCTGCTGGCGGTGCCCTTCTTCCTGCTCACCGCCAACCTGATGAATATCGGCGGTATCACCGACCGCCTGCTGAAGCTGTCGCGCAGCATGGTCGGCCACTGGCCGGGGGGTCTGGCGCAGATCAACGTCCTCTTGTCGCTGTTCTTCGCGGGCATTTCCGGCTCCTCGACGGCGGATGCCGCCAGCCAGTCGAAGATCTTCATCGAAGCCCAGCGCCGCGCCGGCTACGACGATTCCTTCTCCGTCGCCATCACCGCCGTGTCCGCCGTGCTCGCGGTCATCGTCCCGCCCTCCATCCTCATGATCGTCTGGGGCGGCATCCTCACGACCTCGATCGGCGCGCTGTTCCTCGCCGGCATCATCCCCGGCATTCTCATCGCCGGGGCGCAGATGGCCACCGTCCACATCTATGCCGTGAAGCGAGGCTACCCGACCTATCCACGCGAGACCTGGCGGGCCCTGCTCTGCGCCTGCGCCCATTCCTTCCTGGCGCTGCTCACCCCGGGCATCATCATCGGCGGCAAGATCTTCGGCTGGTTCACCGCCACGGAATCGGCCGCCATCGCGGTGCTCTATGCCGGCGTCCTGTCCTTCGTCGTCTACCGCGAAATGAACCTCAAGGGGCTCTATGGCGCGCTTCTCGATACCGGCCGGCTCACCGGCGTGATCCTGTTCTGCGTCGGTACGGCGAGTTGCTTCGGCTGGCTGCTGGCCTATTACAAGATCCCCGAGGCCATCCTGACCGGCGTCTCGGCCTGGCAGATGGGGTTCATCGCCACCGGCTTCTTCATCGCGGCGGTCTTCCTCATCGTCGGCTGTTTCCTCGACGCCATTCCGGCCATCATCATCTGCGGGCCGATCCTGCAGCCGCTGGCCAAGGCGGTGGAGATGGACCCGGTCCATTTCGCCATGGTCGGCATCGTCTCGCTGGCCTTCGGCCTCGTCACACCGCCTTACGGACTCTGTCTGATGATCGCCTGCGCCGTTGCGGGGATGCGCATGCGCGATGCGATCAAGGATACGGCGATCATGCTGATCCCGCTGTTCATGGTGCTGGCGCTGGTCATCGTCTGGCCGAAGGTGACGCTGTTCCTGCCGAGCCTCGTCTCGCCGGAATTCCTGAACTGACGCGGCCAGTGCGGCCGTTCATCGCCATTCGAGGGAGTGCATGATGGATTTCACGGGCAAGGTCGCGCTGGTCACCGGCGGCGCATCGGGCATCGGCGCGGCAGCGACGCGCGGCTTCGCCAGAGCCGGCGCCAAGGTGGCCTTCACCTATATTTCCAGCGGCGACGAGGCCAAGGCGCTGGAGAAGGAGATCGCCGAGGCCGGCGGCCAGGCGCTGGCGATCAAGGCCGACCTGACGCAGCAGAATGAAACCGATGCCGCCTTCGCCGCGGTGCTGCGCGCCTTCGGTACCGTCGACATCGTCTTCACCAATGCCGGCGGCATCCTGCAGCGGGTCGGCACGACCGCGTCCTCGCTCGACCTGTGGCAGCGCACCTTCGACCTCAACGTCATGTCGACCTATCTCACCTGCCAGGCGGCGGTGAAGATCATGACGGAGAAGAAATCCGGCGCCATCGTCACCATGTCGTCACTGGCGGCGATGGACGGCGGCGGGCCCGGCGCGCTGCACTATGCCTCGTCGAAAGGGGCCATCGTCACCTATACCCGCGCGCTGGCGAAGGAGCTCGGGCCACTCGGCATCCGGGTGAACGGCGTCGCGCCGGGGCTCATCGACACGCGCTTCCACGTGCAGTTCAACACGCCTGAGGGGCGGAAGTCTGCCGTGGAGGGCACGCCGCTGCGGCGGGAGGGGACGGCGGAGGATGTCGCCAATCTCGTGCTCTTCCTCGCCTCGGACATGGCCGCCTTCATCACCGGCGAGACGGTGCAGATCAACGGCGGCCGCGGGCTGTATTGAGGGCCGGGATCAACGCCCGTCGGATTGATCCGCCCTGCACCGCCGAAGTGCGCCCTTCGAGGCGCGCCCTGAAGGTGGCCCCTCAGATCGTCACGCCCCCGTCCACCACCAGGCACTGCCCGGTCATGTAGGTGGACGCCTTCGAGCCGAGATAGACGGCGGCGCCGGCGATCTCGTCGGGGTCGCCGATGCGGCGCAGCGGTGTCTCGCGCTCGCGCGCCTCACGCGCTTCCTTGTCCTCCCACAGCGCCTTGGCGAAGTCGGTCTTGATCAGGCCCGGCGCGATGCAGTTGACGCGGATATTGTGGCGGCCGTGCTCGTGGGCGAGGTTGCGGGCGAGCTGCATGTCGGCGGCCTTGGAGATGCAATAGGCGCCGATGACCTCCGAGCCGCGCAACCCGCCGATGGAGGAGACGATGATGATGGAGCCCTCGCGCCGCGCGATCATCTCCGGCACGACCATGGAGATCAGCCAGTTGTTGGCGACGATGTTGTTGGTGAGGATCTTGCCGAAGGCATCATCGGTGATGCCGGCCATCGGCCCGTAATAGGGGTTGGAGGCGGCGTTGCAGACGAGAACGTCGATGCGGCCGAGCTGGGCGCGCGTCTCGTCGACGAGACGCTGCAGGTCCTCCTTCGAGGAGATGTTGGCGGGCACGACGATGGCGGTGCCGGCGCCGTGCTTCGCGTTGATGGCATTCGCCACCTCCTCGCAGGGCCCGGCCTTGCGGGAGGAAATGACCACCCTGGCGCCGTGCTCGGCCATCCGCTCGGCGATGGCCCGGCCGATGCCGCGCGAGGAGCCGGTGATGACGGCGACCTTGCCGCTCATGTCGAAGAGATTCATGGTGTGTTCTTCCCTTTGTCTGCGGGTGAATGGCCCCACCCTTACCCTCCCCTGTTCGCTCCGTTCCAGGAGAGGGGGACTACGGCGTCGCGATGCACCCGCGACCGTCGGGCCAGGCCCGCCCCATCGGAGCGGCCTCAGCGTCGAAGTCCCCTCTCCTCGCGCCAGCGAGGGGAGGGTGCGGGTGGGCCATCAGGACGAGCGGTGGCGGTCGGACAGGCCGACTGCCCTCAATGGCTGGCGTACTTGCCCATCTCCATCCGCGCGATGGAGCGGTTGTGCACCTCGTCGGGGCCGTCGGCGAGACGCAGCGTGCGGATCTGGGCATAGGCCTTGGCGAGGCCGAAGTCGGTCGTGACGCCGCCGCCGCCATGGGCCTGGATGGCGTTGTCGATGATCTTCAGGGCCATGCGCGGCGCCGCCACCTTGATCATGGCGATCTCGAGCTTGGCGACCTTGTTGCCGACCTTGTCCATCATGTCCGCCGCCTTGAGGCAGAGGAGCCGCGTCATCTCGATGTCGATGCGGGCCTCGGCGATGCGCTGCTCCCACACGGATTGCTCGGAGACGCGCTTGCCGAAGGCAACGCGCGACTGGATGCGCTTGATCAGCTTCTCCAGCGCCATCTCGGCGACGCCGATGGTGCGCATGCAATGATGGATGCGGCCCGGTCCGAGGCGACCCTGGGCGATCTCGAAGCCCCGGCCCTCGCCGAGCAGGAGATTGCTGGCGGGAACGCGGACATTCTCCAGCAGCACCTCGGAATGGCCGTGCGGCGCATCGTCGAAGCCGAAGACAGGCAGGTGGCGCAGGATCTTCACGCCGGGCGTGTCGAGCGGCACGAGGATCTGCGACTGCTGCATGTGCTTGGCCGCGCCCGTATCGGTCTTGCCCATGACGATGGCGATCTTGCAGCGCGGATCCCCGACGCCCGAGGACCACCACTTGCGGCCGTTGATGACGTAATGGTCGCCATCACGGCGGATCGAGGTCTCGATATTGGTGGCGTCCGATGAGGCCACCGCCGGCTCGGTCATCAGGAAGGCCGAGCGGATCTGGCCGGCCATGAGCGGGCGCAGCCACTGCTGCTTCTGCTCTTTCGTACCGTAGCGGTGCAGCACTTCCATGTTGCCGGTATCGGGGGCTGAGCAGTTGAAGACCTCGGAGCCAAAGCCGACGCGGCCCATCTGTTCCGAGCACATGGCATATTCGAGATTGGTCAGGCCGGCGCCGTGGAACTCGTCGTCGTCATGCGCCTCGGAGGGCGGCAGGAAGAGGTTCCAAAGGCCCTCAGCCTTCGCCTTGGCCTTGAGCTCCTCCAGGACGGGGACGACCTGCCAGCGGTTGGCGCCGAAGCCTTCCATCTGGGCGTCATAGGTCGACATCGCCGGATAGACGTTGGCGTTCATGAAGGCGATCACGCGGTCTCGCCAGTAGCGCTGGCGTTCGGACATCGAGAAATCCATGGACTTCCTCCTTTGTGGATCGTTTGCGGTCAGGATGGGGGATGGGCGAGACTGCGCGCGACGAGGGTGATGAACTCTTCGCGGATCTGCACGAGATCGACGCCGGCGGGGTCGAGCACCCACTGGGCCATGATGCCGCGCAGGGCGGCGGAGAGGATGAGCGCCTGGGTGCGCGCGTCGATGTCGGGGCGGATCTCACCCGCCTCGATGGCGCTGGCAATCAGCCGACCGAATTCGGTGGCCGAGTCCCGGTTGAAGGTGGCGACCGCCTCGGCGAGGGCAGGCTTGTGGGCGGCGCCCATGAGCACGGCGATATAGGCCCGCATCTTCACCATGCCGACCGTCGGGCGCTCGAAGGAGGCGTCGAGCGTCGCCATCAGGCGGGCGAGCCCGGATGTGCCGCGCAGACGCTCCCGGCGCTGCTGGCTGAACTCGTCGTGGATCGCCTCGGCCATGGCGGCGAGCAATTCGTCTTTCGAGCGAAAGTAATGGCCGGCAAGGCCGCGGCTGTAGCCGGCGCGCTCGCCGGCCTCGGCGAGGGTGACGCCGTCGATGCCCTTCTCGGCGACCAGTTCGGCGGTCGCGGCGAGGACGCGGGATTCAGCTTCGGCCCGCCTCTCGGCCTGGGTGCGGCGCCGACGGATGGCGACATCGGCTCCCGCCTCCGTCACCGTTCGCTTCTGCGCACCCGCCGCGCCCATCGCCTCATCCCGCCGTCATGTTATTTGCTTGCTCGCAAACAAATAACATCGACAAGCAACGGTCAAGGGCGAAGAGCCTTTCGGGCCGGATGGGGGATGGTCAGCCGAAGCGGCGCGGCCTCAGGCCGGCATGGAACCAGGTGATCATCGAATAGATGTCGTAGACCGGCCGTCCGACGGCCTCGGCCAGCGCGGCGGCATAGGGCGGCATGTTGGTGCATTCCAGCACGATGGCACCGACCTCGGGATGGCGGGCGACGAGATCGCGACCGGCGGCGACGATGTCAGCCTCGGCCAGGGCGATGTCCATGTCGGTCTTCTCGGCCTTGATCAGCACGCGGAAGAATTCGCGGCCGGTCTCGGTGCCCGCCATCGGCACGTCGCGCGGCACGCCGGCGGCATCAAGATGGGCGGCGGTGAGCGAGCCCCGGCTGACCGTGATCACGCCGACGCGCTGGCCCGGCGGCAGGGTCGCCTGCACCCAGGGCACCTGCATGAGAGAGGAGGTGGCGACCGGCACGTTCACGGCTTCCGCCAGTTCGCGCTGGAACAGCGACAGGAACCCGCAATTGGTGGTGATGGCCTCGGCGCCGAGGTCGACGAGGTCGCGGGCCGCGGCGATGAAATCCGGCAGCAGGCCGCGCGCGCCCTGCATAACAACACGCTCGGGATCGGCCCCGCGCACCACCCGAAACAGCACCGGGAACGGCCAGGTCGTGCCATTGCCCATGTCGCCGGGAATGCGCGGAAAGCGTGCCTCCAGCATCAGGATACCGAGAGGCGCGCCATAGATCGCCTTGCCGCCGGGCGCGATGCGCGGAGCCGTCACAGCGCGTCGAAGCGGATCGGGTGGGCGCCCTTCAGGAGGACGAGGCGTCCCAGCGGATGGACGTTCTCCAGGCCCTCGATGATGGTCAGGAAGTGGTTGCCGGCGAGCTGGCCCGCCTTGGAGGCGAAGCAGACCGGGCCGTAGGAAAGGAGAATCTCGGTCTCCGACACGCCGCCAGGATAGAGGATGATCTGGCCGGGCGCCGGATAGGAGGTGGCGTTCTCGTAGTCGACGCCGAAATTCAGGTCACCGAGGGGCATCCAGACGCCCTCGCCGCTCCAGCGCACATGGATGATCTCCGAGATGAAGGGCAGAGCCTTCTGGAAGGCGGCGCAGGTCTTCGGCGCGGCCTCGGTCTCGAGCTTGGCGACGAAGGTGTAGGGGCCGGCGGTGATCTTGATCTTTTTCATGGGAGGCTCCGAAAGAGGCGGCGAAGGTGCATTGCGGCCAGCGCGGAGGCAAGAGGCAAAGCGGACGGTTGTGCATGAACGCCGAATGGCCACAGAATAGGGGAAGCCGCACAGCAGATGTGGCACGGGAGACGCATCGGGGGCAGGGCATGGCACGGATCCGCGTGGGGATCATCGGGCTCGGCAATGCGGTGGAGCCGCATGCCAGGAGCCTCATCGATCTGGGCAATCGGGTAGAGGTCGTCGTCGCGGCCTCCCGCAGCGAGGATCGGCTCAAGGCCTTCGCGCAGCGATTCAGCTTTCCCATGACCACCGATGTCGACGGCCTCCTCGCCAGCCGTGACATCGATGCGGTGTGGATCCTGACGCCGCCCAATTCCCATCTCGAGCTGGTCAAGCAGGCGGCCAAGGGCCGCAAGCACGTCCTTCTCGAAAAGCCGCTGGACATCACGCTCGACCGGGCCGCGGCGATCGTTTCGGGCATGCGCGGGTCCGGCCTCACCCTCGGCGTAACGCTGCAGCACAGGTTCCGGCCGGCGGCGCTGCGGCTGAAGGCGATCATGGCGGAGGACGGGCTCGGCACGATCGGGGCAGCGTCCTGCACCGTGCCCTGGTGGCGGCCGCAGGCCTATTACGACCAGCCCGGCCGCTGCACCCTGGCGCGCGATGGCGGCGGTGTGCTGCTGACGCAGGCCATCCATACGCTCGACCTGTTCCGCTCGCTGGTCGGGGACATGACGGTGACGGCGGCGACCGCCGCGACCACCCCCGTGCACCGCATGGAGACCGAGGATTTCGCCGCCGCCCTTGTCCTGCTCGCCAATGGCGCGCCCGGCGTCATCCAGGCCACCACCGCCGCCTATCCCGGCGGCGAGGAGCGAATCGAGATCATGGGAAGCCTCGGCACGGCCTGGCTCGCCGGCGGCAATCTCAGGGTCGCCTGGCTGGACGGGCGCGAGGAGGTGCTGCGGCAGGAGGGGCCGACCGGCGGCGGCGCCAATGTCATGGACTTTCCCCACGACTGGCACCGGCTGCTGATCACCGACTTCCTCGATGCGATCAAGGAGGGCCGGGACCCCGTGGTCTCCGGCGAGGAGGCGCTGAAGAGCCAGGAACTCATCGGCGAGATCCTGGAAAAGGCCGGCTGGTAGTCCATGGGTTGAGGGGCTGGCCGCATGTGCCGGCCCCTCAACCTTGCCTCACAGGTCGCGAAAGCCCTTGCCCTCGGCCGCCAGCTTCTCCAGCAGAGCCGATGGCTTGAAGTCGGCGCCGTGAAGGCCCTCGAACGCCTTCATCACCTTCAGCACCTCGGGCAGCCCCACCGTGTCGCCGTAGAACATCGGGCCGCCGCGATAGACCGGCCAGCCGTAGCCGTTGATCCAGACGATATCGATGTCGGAGGCGCGGATCGCCTTGCCCTCCTCAAGGATCTTCGCGCCCTCGTTGATCATCGGATAGATGCAGCGCTGCAGGATCTCCTCGTCGGAAATGACCCGCCGGTTGATGCCCTTCTTCGCTGCGAGATCGAGGATGATCGTCTCGGCCACCGGCGAGGGCCGCGCGACGCGGTTCTCGTCGTAGTCGTAGAAGCCGGCGCCGGTCTTCTGGCCGCGGCGGTCCATCTCGCAGAGGATCTCGCGCGGCGTCTCGCCCTTGGAGGTCTCGCGCGACCAGCCGATGTCGAGCCCGGCGAGGTCGCTCATGGCGAAGGGCCCCATGGGCAGGCCGAAATCGTAGAGCACGCGGTCGACATCCCAGGGCATGGCGCCCTCGAGGATCAGCTTGTTCGCCTCGCGCTGGCGCTGGGCCAGCATGCGGTTGCCGACGAAGCCGTGGCAGACGCCGACGAGGACGCCGACCTTGCCGATGGTCTTGGCGAGGCCCATGGCGGTGGCGATGACATCCTTGGCCGTCTTCTCGCCGCGCACCACCTCCAGCAGGCGCATGACATTGGCCGGCGAGAAGAAATGCATGCCGATGACATCCTCGGGACGCTTCGTCATGGCGGCGATCTGGTCGACGTCGAGATAGGAGGTGTTGGTGGCGAGGATGGCGCCGGGCTTGGCGATGGCGTCGAGTTTGCCGAAAACCTCCTTCTTGATGTCCATGTTCTCGAAGACCGCCTCGATAATGAGGTCGCAATCGGCCAGCGCCGAGAGATCGAGTGTCGGCGTGAAGAGCGCCATGCGGGTCTCGACATCGGCCATGGTGAGGCGGCCGCGCTTGGCAGTGTTCTCGTAGTTCTTGCGGATCACCGAGAGGCCGCGGTCGAGGGCCTCCTGCCTGGTCTCGACGATGGTGACGGGGATGCCGACATTGACGAAGTTCATGGCAATGCCGCCGCCCATCGTGCCGGCGCCGATGATGCCGACCCTGTCGATCTTGCGGGTGGACGTGGTCTCGGGAACGTCGGGGATCTTGGCGGCCTGGCGCTCGGCGAAGAAGACATAGCGCTGGGCCAGGGACTGGGTGCCGACCATCAGGCGCATGATGGTGTCGCGCTCGTATTTCAGGCCCTGGTCGAAGGGCATGGACACTGCCGCCTCGACGCACTGGATACAGGCCTCCGGCGCCTCGAAACCACGGAAGCGGCGGGCATTGGCCTTGCGGAAGGCGGCGAAGACGGAGGGATCGGCGACGAGCTTCTCCGCGCGGTCACGCACTTTGGCGAGCGGCGCCGCCTCGGCGACGAGCCTGGCGGCGAAGGCAAGCGCATCCGCCCGCAGGGTCGCTTCGCCGGCGACGGCATCGACGAGGCCGTGGGTCGCAGCTTCGGCCGCCTTCATCGGCTCGCCGAAGGCGATGACCTCGAGCGCCCGCTCGATGCCGACGAGGCGCGGCAGGCGCTGGGTGCCGCCCGCCCCGGGCACAAGCCCGAGCTTCACCTCGGGAAGGCCGAGCTTCGCCGAGGGCACGGCGACGCGGTAATGGCAGGACAGCGCCAGTTCGAGGCCGCCGCCGAGCGACGTGCCGTGGATGGCCGCCACGACCGGTTTCGGACAGCCCTCGATGATCGCATTGACCTCGCTGAGCGGCACGCCCTTCGGCGGCTTGCCGAATTCGGTGATGTCGGCGCCGGCGATGAAGGTGCGGCCGGCACAGTGGATGACGACGGCCTTCACGGCGGGGTCGGCGCCGGCCTTCTGCACCGCCTCGGCAATGCCGGTGCGGACATTGGCCGAGAGCGCATTCACCGGCGGCGAGGCGACGGTGACGATGGCCACGGCCCCTTCGGTTGCGAGATCGACGACGTCGTTGATGGCGGTCACGGGCAAACTCCTTGGGTGCAATGGCTGGATGGTCGGGGCGTCAGCGCGGGCGCTGACCGGCAAAGGGCAGGGTCGAGGACAGGCCGCCATCGACAGGAAAGGCCTGGCCATTGACGTAGCTCGCCTCGTCGCTGGCGAGGAAACAGGCCATGGCGGCGATCTCCTCGGGCTGGCCGGGGCGGTTCAGGGGGTTGAGCTGGCCGAGCTTGCCCTCGCTGCCGCGCTTGCGGGCATGATCGAAGATCGGGACGGTCATGCCGGTCTCGATCAGGCCGGGGCAGACAGCGTTGACGCGGACGCCGGTGCCGTAGAAGGCGTTGGCGGCGGTCTGCACCAGGCTGACGACGCCGGCCTTCGAGGCCGAGTAAGGGGCGCCGCCGGCATTGGCCTTGAGGCCGGCCACGGAGGCAGTGCAGACGATGGCCCCCGCCCCCTGCGCGATCATCAGCGGGGCAATTTCGCGGATGGCGAGGAAGGGGCCGATCAGGTTGACGCGCAGGATCTCCTGCCAGCTGTCCACGGTGAGATCGAAGAAGGGCGTCAGGCCACCGGAAATGCCGGCATTGGCATAGATCGCATCGATGCCGCCAAATTCGGCGACTGCGCGGGCGACATAGGCCTTCACATCCGTCTCCGACCCTGCATCGGCGGCCATGGCAAGAGCCGAGGCGCCGGTGGCGCGGATCTCCGCCGCCACCGCCTCGACCGCCTCGGCCGAGCGGTCGACCAGGAGCACCGAGGCTCCTTCCCTGGCGAAGAGGCGGGCACTCGCCCGGCCGATGCCGCTCGCCGCACCGGTGACGATGGTGCGCTTGCCCTTGAGCCTGCCCATGCGGTCCTCCCGAGACCTTGCCGCCCGTTTACCGGGCCTTGTCCTCAGCATCCCAGGCCGACAGGACCGTCCGCATCACCGTGACGAGGGCGAGGGGCTGGTCGATCAGCACGTGATGCTGGGCCTCGGGGATCTCGACGAAGAAGGTCCCCGGCGGCGCCTGCCGGCGAACGTAGGCCTTCACCTCGTCGGGAAACAGCACCGAATCCGAGCCCCAGGTGATGGCGAGGCGGCACTTCGCGGCGGCGAGGTCCTCGGCCGGCTCGCGCCTGGTCATCCGCGACCACATGAAGGGGTCAAAGCGCCAGGTCCAGCCGGAGGACCCGTCCGGCCGGCTCACCTCGCGCAGCGAATGGCGGGCGATGTTGTCGACGATGTAGAGGTTCTCGACGGTCTGGGCCGGCATCAGGCGGAACCGGGCCAGCGCCTGTTCGAACGTGCCGTAGACGAGTGTCTCCCGCGGATCGCGCGAGGGCGGCCGGCCGAAATCGCGCTTCGCCCGCATTTCTTGCGACAGGAAGGGCGAATCGATGGTCATCAGCCCGCCGATGCGGTGGCCGTGGGTCGCCGCGAAGGCCATGGCGGGGAAACTGCCGAAGGAATGGGAGACGACGACCGGCTTGACCGGCCCGGCATCGAGACCGGTCGCATCGATGGTGGCGAGCATCTCGCCCATCAGGTCGTCCATGGAATAGGCCGGGCGCCAGTCGCTTCCGCCCATGCCCGACCAGGACGGGGCGACCACGCGGTGGGTCCGCGCGAAGAAGGGCGCGAGATGGCTCCACCAGTCGGCATGGGCCGAGCCGCCGTGCAGCAGCAGCAGGCCGGGCTTGCCGCGCTCGCCCCAGGCCAGGCACTCGATCGTCACGCCGGCGCCCTGGTGCGTGGAGCGCTCGGGCTCGGCGGCGAGGGCCCCGGTGAACCATGGCGGCGCCGGCGGCCTGGCGCCGGCGAAGGCGACCAGGGGTGCAGGGATCGGCTCACTGGCCATGCGGAATTCCCGAAGATGAACCTCTGGGCCAGCATTCACCCCGCCCCCGGCCGTCGCAATAGGCCGAACGGCAGGAGCGGGATGCGGCATGGCCGGGCGAGACCCCGATCAGCCGGCCTTCTTCAGGTGGCCGAACATGATGGCACGGGCCTCGTCGTCCATCTGCGCCTTGAAGGTGAAGCGGTCCTTCAGGGCGACGGCGCGGGCGGCGGCGGGGCGGGCCGCCACGGCATCGTGCAGCTTCTTGACATTCGGATAGCGCGACCAGGCGTCGTCGCCGAGGACGAAGGGCAGCATGCGGATCCAGCCCCAGAGTGCCATGTCGACGATGGAATAGGCGCCGCCCACCATCCAGTCGCGGCCGGCGAGGTGCCCCTCGACCACCTTCAGGTGGCGGTCCGCCTCATACTGGTAGCGGTCATGGGCATAGGGCACCGGCTCGGGGGCGAAATGCCGGAAATGCACCGCCTGACCGAAATAGGGGCCGATACCGGTGGCGACGAACATCAGCCAGGACAGGAGCTCGCCGCGCGCCTTGGCATCGGAGGCCGGGGGAATGAACTGGCCGCTCTTCTCGGCGAGATAGAGCAGGATGGCGTTGGAATCGAAGACCACAGCATCGCCATCGACGATGGCCGGCACCTTGCCGTTGGGATTGATGGCGAGATAGCCGGGCGCGAACTGGGCGCCGGTACGGGTATCGACGGCGACGGGCTCATAGGCGAGACCGGTCTCCTCGAGCAGGAGCGCGACCTTGGTCGGGTTGGGCGAGCCGTTGACGT
>JAIEPJ010000189.1 GCA_019749835.1 Phreatobacter sp.
GCCGATCTACGATCCGATCTTCGGGCGCATCACCACGACCGGCCGCAAGGCTGCGGTGGCGGCGGCGTCCCGGGTCGGCGGGCGGATCCTCGAGGTCGGCGTCGGCACCGGGATCGCGCTTCCGGATTATGGCGCGAACTGCCGTGTCATCGGGCTCGACCTGTCCTTCGACATGCTGCGCATCGCCCGCAAGCGCGTCGACGAGGGGCTGACCAATGTCGAGGGCATCCTGCAGATGGATGCCGGCAGGCTCGCCTTCGGCGATGCCAGCTTCGACTGCGTCGTCGCGATGTACCTGATCACCGTGGTGCCGGACCCGGAAGGCGTGATGGCCGAGCTGAACCGCGTCTGCAAGCCCGGCGGCGAGGTCATCCTGGTGAACCATTTCGCCGCCGAGGGCGGGCTGCGGGCCTGGATCGAGAAGGCTGCCGCGCCCTTTGGCGACAAGCTGGGCTGGCACCCCGACTTCTCCTTCGACCGCGTCATGGGCGAGAAGGACCTGACCCTGATCGAGAAGAAGCCTGCCGGTTTCGGCGGGCTGTTCACGCAGGTGCGTTTCAAGAAGGCCGCGGCAGCGACCCTCTAGCGACGCGGCTGCGGCTGGTGGCGCTGCAGCCACAGGAGATAGGCGAGCACGTCCTGCTTCTCGTTCTCGAACAACCGGAAGGTCGTCATCGGGAAGTGGTCCTCGTGCAGCAGGCGGTTGAAGTAGGCTGCGTCCCTGCCTGGCCGCCTGACGATCACCTCGTAGGACGCCGCCATGCCGTGGCGCGGCGGCTGGCCCGCTCTTAGATGGCAAAGACGACACCACTCGTCGACAACCCGCCTTCCGCGGCTCGGCGCGTCCGTGGCGCCAGCAGGCATGATCGCCGCGAGCAGCACGGCGGCCACCAGCATCTTCGTCTTCATGGGTTGTTCCCTGCCGCCATCGGGACATGGTGCCTGAGTTCGGCCAGGCTCCCATTGAGGCGCGTCAACTCGGCGGCACCAGCATCCCGCCTTGTTCCGTCACCACGCCCATCGCGGTATCGGGAGCGCTTGACACCCATTCGGCCCGGACCTTATATCCGCGCTCTCGCGAGCCGGCACGCTGGTTCGCATGCCCTTTGGGGCGGGGTAGCTCAGTTGGTGAGAGCGCAGGATTCATAACCCTGAGGTCGGCAGTTCGACTCTGCCTCCCGCTACCAAAAGGTCCTTGCGGCTGCGATGCCGCCACTGGCGGGGTTCAGCCCGCCGAGCGATCTTCGAACCGGATCTTCAACGCGGCAGCGCGGCTGGGTCGTGCCCGCCGACGACACGGTTGCGGCCGTCGCGCTTGGCTTCATAGAGACGCGCATCGGCCAGGGAAAAAAGGTCCCTGAGGGTCGTCGCATCGTCCGGAGCGGTCGCGACCCCGATGCTCACGGTCGGAGCAGCCTCGAATTCCTGCGCCAGGACATTCTGGACAGCCTGTCTGAGGCGTTCGGCGGCGCTGACGGCATCGCTCTGCGCGAGATCGTCGAACAGAATGACGAATTCCTCGCCCCCATAGCGAAACACCCGGTCATGGCTGCGGATCTCGCGGCGCAGGCATTCTCCGGCGCGACGCAGGACCGCGTCTCCCACGACATGGCCATAACGGTCGTTGATGCTCTTGAAATGGTCGATGTCGATGATCAGGAGGCTGATCCTGCGGCTTTTGGCGAAGGCCTCGGCCAGGATCTGCGGCCCCAGCGTCTCGAAGCGCTCACGGGTCAGGGTCCCGGTCAGCACGTCATAGCTGCTGGTGCCGAGCAGTTCCTCGTATTTGTGGCGATAGGTCAGCTTGTGGAAGATGTCGGACAGGGGCTGCGGCGCCGGCTCGCAGGTCGTCCGTTCGCAGAGCGTCAGGTAGACCCCGATATAGGCCGCATAGACCAGTGCCGCGCCCATTTTCGCGATCCAGCCCCCATAGAGCGCATCGATGGGGGTTCCGGTCACCCAGTGCAGACCGATGAAGAAGGCGATCTGGTCGAAGGTCAGAATGACCGAGAGGCTGATCCAGGACCGCAAGACCACCGAGCGCGGCAGCAGGCTGCGCAGGCGCTCGTAGACGAGAATGAGCGCGATCGCGTCGACGAAGAGCAGCGTCGTGCCCCAGACCATCAGAAGGCCCATCTGATTGATCAGGGTGAGGTCCGGATTGTAGCCCTGGAGCGGCACCGGCGCTCCGTAGAGGCGTAGGGTCGCCACGAGGGCGACCATCAGGAAATTGCCGATCAGCAGTCCGTAGATCGGCTGGCGCACCGTCTCGGCATCCTCACGAATATAGAACAGCAAGAGGATGGCGAGCTTGCCGGAGAAGAGCACCGTCGAGCCGGGGGACAAAAGGCCGAAGGGAAGCTGGATGAAGAAGACCGCAGCCAGATAGGTCTCGAGGAAATGCATGACGCCGAGGGCGCAGAGGAAGGCGCCAAGACCCATGGCGTGCCGCGTCCGGAACAGGACCGCCATGACGCCGAAATAGAGCAGGGACTGGATGAGCAGGAGGACAATGCCGGACATGATCAGAACGTCTTCAATGCAATGAAATTACAACCGGACCGCGCATAATTCCGCCGCACATGACTGTCTCACCAGGCTCATCGCGGCGCGCCCGCATGCACCCGTTTTGGCACAGACCATCCTTACGACTTCGTTAAGCGCCCGTCTCGACCGCACCGAAATGACGTACGGCGGTTTGCCGAACCTTCGAATGGCGGCGAAATCCGCCGGAATCCGTCATTTCCGCAACGGCGTTATTCTTGCTGAATGTGGACCGAGACCGTCGTGATGTCCCTGAGGGAAACAGTGCCGGGTCGGCCCGCAAAGGCTTAGTCCGGCTCAACCTTCCCACGAAGACCAGGGCGGTTAACGCTATCGGTAATCAAACGTTGATTGCCTCGGTCAAATGCAACACAACCGGTCCCGGGAACGGGGATCGGCTCGAAGGAGCGATCCGATATGAACATTCAGATTCGAGAGATCATCGCCCGGACGGTGGAATTGCCGGGTGGTATCGCTGACCTGGTCGACACGAGCGATCTCTACGAGGCCGGAATGACCTCGTTCGGATCGGTGCAGCTCATGCTGGCGCTCGAGGAAGCCTTCGACGTCGAATTCCCCGAGCGGATGCTGAACCGCCGCCTCTTCTCCTCCATCGCCACGATCCGCTCCGCTCTCGATGAGCTGCGGTCAGAGAATGTCGGGGTCTGATCATGCTCGACAGGTCGGAACCCCGGAGCTTGCCGCAAGGCACCGATTTCACCGCCCGTGCCAAGCGGGTCGCGCAGGTGGCCGCGTCCCATGCTGATGCGGTGGACCGTGAGGGCCGCTTCCCCCGCGAGGCCGTGGCGGCCATGCGCGAGGCCCGCCTGCTCGGCATGATGATTCCGACCCATCTCGGTGGCGAAGGCGCCGATTTCTCCGATGTTGCAAAGGTTTGCACCACGCTCGGAGCCGCCTGCTCGGCGTCCGGCATGATCTTCGCGATGCACCAGATCAAGACGTCCAGCCTCGTCCATCACGGGCTGGACAGCGACTGGCACCGTGCCTTCATGGTCCGGCTGGCCGGGGAGCAACTGCTGCTCGCCTCGGCGACGACCGAAGGCGGCATTGGCGGCGACCTGCGCAATTCGATCTGCTCCATCGTGCCAGAGGGCGACATGGTGCGGCTGGAAAAGGACGCGACCGTCATTTCCTACGGGCTCGATGCCGACGCGATCCTGGCGACCGCCCGCCGCGCGCCGGATGCCGCTTCCTCCGACCAGGTCATGGTCGTGATCGAGAAGGCTCAGGCAAGCCTCGAACAGACGTCGGTCTGGGACACGCTCGGCATGCGCGGCACCACCTCGCACGGCTTCAAGCTGGCGGCCACCGTCCCGGCCGCACAGGTCTTCCCGAAACCCTTCGCGGAGATCGCCGCCCAGTCCATGCTGGCGAGCTCGCATCTGTTCTGGGCCTCGCTGTGGTTCGGCATTGCCGGCTCGGCCCTGTCCAAGGCGCAGGCGAGCGTGCGCGCCGCCGCCCGCCGCATGCCGAATGCCGTACCGCCGGGGGCCGCCCGTCTCGCCGCCGCCGCCGCCGAACTCGCAGCGCTGAAGACCATCGTCCGCGACGGCATCGCCCGCTTCGAGGTGGCGCGCCACGACGAGGCCGCGATCAATTCCATGGCCTTCGCCGTCGCGATGAACGCGGTGAAGATCGAGGCCTCGCGCCGCGCCGTCGCCATCGTCCAGGAGGCGCTGACCGTCGTCGGCATCCAGGGCTACAAGAACGACAATCCCTTCTCCATCGGCCGCCAGCTGCGCGACATCCTGTCGGCACCGCTGATGATCGCCAATGACCGAATCCTCGCCAACACCGCGACCATGCTCCTCATGTCGCGTCTCGACACCGATCTGGAGGACTGAGACATGCTCGCCAAGACCGAGACCGCGACCTTCCTCGACGAACTCTTCGACCAGGGCCTGCTCATCGAAACCGGCGTCGACGGCCTCTACGGCCGCTCCGGCCTGTTCGAGGCCATCGGCGACGGTTTCCAGAACCTCGTCACCCGCTATGGCGGTGCCGACGATCCCGAGGTGGTGCGTTTCCCGCCCGCCATGTCGCGCTCGATCTTCGAGAAGTCCGGCTACATGAAGAGCTTTCCCCAGCTCGCCGGCACCGTGCATTGTTTCTGCGGCAACCCGGCCGACCATGTCAGCCTGCTCCAGACCATCGAGCAGGGCGGCGACTGGACCGAAGGGCAGAAGGCGAGCGAGATCGTTCTGACCCCGGCCGCCTGCTATCCGCTCTATCCGACGGCGGCCAAGCGCGGCACCCTGCCCGACGAGGGCCGGCTCTTCGACCTGATGTCATACTGCTTCCGCCACGAGCCCTCGAAGGACCCGGCGCGCCAGCAGTTCTTCCGGATGCGTGAATTCGTCCGCATGGGCACGCCGGATCAGGTCACCGAGTTCCGTGCCGCCTGGCTGGAACGCGGACAGGCCATGATCGGCGAGCTCGGCCTGCCCTTCATGGTCGACGTCGCCAACGATCCCTTCTTCGGCCGGACCGGCAAGATGCTGGCCGTCAACCAGCGCGACCAGCGCCTGAAGTTCGAGCTCCTCATCGCCATCGAAAGCGAGGAGAAGCCAACGGCCTGCCTGTCGTTCAATTATCACCAGGACCATTTCGGCAAGACCTTCGGCCTGACAACGGCGGGCGACGAGGTCGCGCATACTGCCTGCGTCGGTTTCGGTCATGAGCGGGTCATCCTCGCCCTGTTGAAGCATTACGGCACCAACGTGAAGCGCTGGCCGGCCTCGGTTCGCCAGTCGCTGGGGCTTTGAACGATGGCAGCGATCTTTCCCCAGCTCTCGGCGGCGACCTACCGGCGCCATGGCCTGCATGATGCCGGCCGGGCCTGGCCGGAAACCAACTGCCACACCGATCTCTTCATCGAGCTCCTGCACACGCTCGGCCGCGAGCCGGCGGCAGCTCTCGGCATGACTCTCGCGCAGGATTTCGAGGGGGACCAGTTCACCTTCTTCAAGATCCCGAACGGCGACCTCGACGCGCTGTTCGGGCTCGACCTGCAGGAACTGTCGATCTACCGGCCGCTGGTCGACCATATCGAGGAGCAGGTCGCCCGCGGCCGCATCGTGCTCGTCGAGGTCGATGCGCATTTCCTGCCCGACACCCAGGGCGTGACCTACCGGACCGACCATTCCAAGACGACGATCGCGGTGAACCGGTTCGACCGTACGACGGCCAGCCTCGGCTATTTCCACAATGCCGGCTATTTCGAGATGGCAGGGGCCGATGTCGAACATCTCCTCGGCTTCGGCGCCGTGGCGACGCCCGTGCTTCCCGCCTATACGGAATTCGTGAAGGTGATCGGCCCCGGCCTGTCGGGCCGGGCCCTGAAGGATGCCGCCCTCGCCCGCCTGGCGGCCCATTGGGCCCGCCGGCCCGCGCAGAACCCGGTGCGCGCCTACCGGGCGGCACTGCAGCGTCATCTCGACTGGCTGGCGACGCAGCCGCCCTGCTCCTTCCACTCCTATGCCTTCAACACCGCCCGCCAGTTCGGCGCCAATATCGCTTTGCTGGGCGACCATCTCGCCTGGCTCCGCGGCCAGGGGGTCGCCGGCCTCGACGGTGCGGTTGCGACATGCGACGCGATGGCGAACGGGATGAAGACCTTCCAGTTCCTGCTGGCCCGCGCCCTGGCCCGCAAGAAGACCGAGGCGCTCGCCGCCGCCCTCGACGAGACCGCAGGGCAGTACGACCGGCTCATGGCGGAACTGGCCAAAGCCCTGCGCTTTCCCATGGCCGAAACCCGGACGCTCGTCCGGGCCGCCTCCTGAGGCTCAGATGGATCCGATCCGCGGCGACACGGGCGACGGCGTCGTCCCGCTCGATGCGGGCTGGATGCTGGCTGTCATGGCGCCCGGGGCCGCGGCCTCGCCGGCCGAGGCCGATTCACGCGGCGACTGGATCGCGGCCCCCGTGCCTGGAACGGCGGAAGCGGCGCTGATTGCCGCCGGCCGCCTCATGCCCGGCATGACCTCGGGCCTGCACGACCGCGAGGTCTGGTATCGCTGCAACTTCACCACCGCGGGGCCGGCGACGCTCGGCTTCGAAGGCCTCGCCGGGCCCGCCGACGTCTTCCTCGACGATGCGATGGTCCTGGAAGTGCGCTCGATGTTCGAGGCCCGCTCCTGCGCCATCAGCACGGTCGGCCGCCACCGGCTGGCCATCCGCTTTCACGCTCTCAACCAGGTCCTCGCCAGCGCCAAGGGTCCACGGCAACGCTGGCGGCCTCAGATGATCCAACCTGGGGCGTTGCGGCTGGTGCGCACCACGCCGCTCGGCCATATGCCGGGCTGGTCGCCCGACGTCGCCATCGTCGGCCCCTGGCAACCGGTGACGCTGCGCCATGGCGCCAATGGGGGGCCGGTCGACGTCCGTCTCGCGGCGCGTCTTGACGGCAGCGCGGGCGTTCTCGATGTCGCCCTGCGCCTCGAGGCGCCGCCGGCCTCGCGGATCGATGTCCTCTGCGCCGGCCAAGCCCAGTCGCTGCAGCCGAGCGAGGACGGCCTTCATTCAGGACGGCTGGTGCTGCCGGGCATCGCCCCGTGGTGGCCTCATACCCATGGCGAGCCGGCTCTTCACCCCGTCCAGCTTCGCATCGGCGATCGGTTGCTGGATTGCGGCTCGGTCGGCTTTCGGACCCTCGTCCTCGACCGGGGGCCTGATGGCAGGGGTTTCGCGCTGGTCGTCAACGGGGCGCGCATCTTTTGCCGCGGCGCCTCCTGGATGCCGCCCGATCCCGTCTCGCCGGGCGGCGGCGACCCGATGGCGCTGCTGACACTGGCGCGCGATGCCGGCATGAACATGATCCGCCTTTCGGGGACAGCGACGCCGGAGAGCCGCGCCTTCCACGCTGCCTGCGACGCGCTCGGAATCCTCGTCTGGCACGACCTGCCCTTCGCCAATTTCGACTACCCCGGCGATGAGCCCACCTTCCGGACCGCCGTCGAGGCCGAAACCCGCACCTTGCTCGGACGGCTCCAGGGTTCGCCCTCGCTCGCCGTCGTCTGCGGGGGCAGCGAGATCGCCCAGCAGGCGACGATGCTCGGTCTCAGGCCGGAACAGGCCGCCTTGCCCCTGTTCGAGGAGGTGCTGGCGGCGGTTGCGGCCGAGGTCGCACCACAGGCGATCTATGTGCCGCATACGCCATGGGGCGGCCCCCTGCCCTTCGTCACCGATGAGGGCGTTACCCATTATTTCGGCGTCGGGGCCTATCGCCGTCCGATCGAGGACGCACGCCGCGCCGATGTGCGTTTTGCCTCGGAGTGCCTGGCTTTCGCCAATGTCCCGGCTCCCGCGACGCTGGCGCGTGAGGGGCTGGCATCGCCGCAGGCGGCAGGATGGAAGGATGGCGTGCCCCGTGATGCCGGCGCATCCTGGGATTTCGAGGATGTGCGCGACCATTATGTCCGCACCCTGTTCGACGTCGATCCCGTGACGCTGCGACGCGAGGATCCGGACCGCTACCTTGCCCTTGGCCGGGCCGCACCCGCCGAACTGATGGAAAGCGTCTTCGCCGAGTGGCGCCGCGCGGGCTCCCGCTGCGGCGGCGGCCTCGTCTGGTTCCTCAATGACATGAAACCGGGCGCCGGGTGGGGGGTGATCGACCGCCTCGGGCAGCCGAAGACGACCTGGCATGCGTTGAAACGCGCCTTCCGGCCGATCCATCTCGGCCTCACCGACGAGGGGCTCAACGGGCTCGGCATCCACCTCGGCAACGAGACGGCGACGACAAAGCGCGTGCGGCTGACGCTGGCAACCTATGGCGAGGGTCCCCATCCGCTCGTGCGCGGCGAGACGACCATCGACCTTCCGCCGCGCTCGCAGACGAGCCTGTCCAGTTTCACGCTGGCCGGGCGGTTTTTCGACATGGCCCATGCCTATCGCTTCGGCCCGCTCGCCCACGATGCGACCCTGGCACGCCTCGTCGATGCCGATACGGGGTGCCTCCTTGCGGAGGCCTGCCACTGCATCGCGGGCCGGGCCGCCACCCCCCGGGACATCGGTCTTTCGGTGCAGACGGTGATCGAGGAAGGCCTTCCGGCCGTTTCCATCACCACCGAGCGACTGGCCCGCTTCGTCACCATCGACCATGCCGGGTTTCGTGCGACGGACGAAGGCTTCAGCCTGGAACCGGGCGAGACACGCGTGGTTGCCCTCCTCGGCGGGCATGGTGGCGCCCTATCCCATGGCACCGTCTCGGCGCTGAACAGTCATCCCGTTCCCTACGAGTTCGCATCATGATCCCGGTCACGTTCAACGGACTGATGGGCAAGCTCCATCTGCCGACCCAGGACCGGCCCTCGGGCCTCGGCGTCGTCATCGTGCCGCCGCATGGGGTGGAGGCTCTGGCAGCGACCAAGACGCTGCGGCGCATGGCGGAAGCCCTCGCCGCGGCGGGCCATGCCGCCCTGCGTTTCGACCTGCCCGGCACGGCCGATTCCCTGGGGAACGATACGGACCCCGACCGTCTTGCCGCCTGGGTCGCCGCAACCGGCGCGGCGGCGGCGATGCTGAAACGCCATGCGGGCGTCGGCGGGGTCGTCTATGCCGGTCTGCGCTTTGGTGCCACCATCGCGGCGATGGCGGCAGACGATGCCACCGGTCTTGCCGGACTGATCCTGCTCGATCCCGTCGTCAAGGGCCGGCTCTATGCACGCGAACTGGCCATGACGGCCCGCGCACTCGCCGAGGGGGCGCGGCTCGACCCGGACGCAACCGCCACGGAAGCGGGCCTGTCGATCGCCGGGCTGACCACCTCGGCCGAAACCCTGGAGGCGATGCGTGGTATCGACCTGCAGCGGCTCACGGTCCCGGCAGCGCCGGTCCTTCTTCTTTCGCGCAAGGGCGCGGCCGATGCGCGCCAACTTGCCAGCGCCTGGGCCGCCGGCGTGGTCACGGCGGCCGAGGTCCAGGGCTTCGAGGCGATTTCCCTCAGCCCCACCATGGCCGCTACCCCCACGCAGATCCTCGCCGACATGGTGGCATGGATGAACGGGCTTGTCGGCAAGGCCACCGACCTGCCCGCCCCGCCTGCCCCGGCCGTGCTCGCCGGACCGCACTTCACCGAGCAAGGTCTGGTCTTCGGCGAGGCGCAGCGCCTGTTCGGCGTGCTCTGCGAGCCCGCCACGGCAGCGCCCGGCCGTCCGGTTCTGCTGATCGTCAATGCCGGTCGCAATTCCCATGTCGGCTGGGCACGTTCTGGCGTCCAGCTCGCCCGCGAACTGGCGGACCAGGGGATCGCCTCGCTGCGCATGGACCTTGCCGGCATCGGCGATGCCGGCGACCGGCCCGGCAGCCCGGACAGCCTCGACAGCGTCCTCTACAACGATGCCAATGAGGCGCAGGTCCGCGATGCGGTCGATCTGCTCGTCGGCCGCGGCTATGGCGACGTGACCCTGCTCGGCGCCTGCAGCGGCGCCTATCTGGCACTTCACCAGGCGACGCGCGACGAACGGATCGGCGGGCTCATCATCGTCAATATCCAGCGCTTCGTCTGGCGCCCCGGCGAAACGGTCGAGGACGCGATCGCCTCCGCCTATCCACTGGCGGCGAGCTATGCGGCGAAGGTGTTCGAGGCGCGGGCCTGGCGACGCCTGCTGACCGGTGAGCGCAAGATCGGGCCGCTGATCCGGGCCTTCAGCAAGCGCGCCACCAGCCGTCTGAGGGCGCTGCGCCCGAGCGAGGAGACGCGGCAGGCCCGGGCGATCATGCGCCGGCTCAGCGACAGACGCGTCCCGGTCGACATGATCTTCAGCGAGAACGATGCGGGTCTGGGCGACCTCGCCCTGCATTTCGGCGCCGGAGGGCGGTGGCTCGCCGGCCAGGACAATGTCCAGCTGACGATCCTGCCGCAGACCGATCACGACCTGACGCCGCCCGCGGCAAGGGACAACCTGATCGCTCATGCCGCCGCCACCGCCAAGCGGGGCAGGATCGCGTCCTGACCGGCCTCCCCGCGGGGGCGTGGCACGGCATCTGCGATGGACCTGGCGAGGACCCGCACTGCGTCCCCAAACGGGACAAGTCCGGGCAAGCGAACCCAAAGGTTCACGCCATGACGTTGAAGGAACTCGATCTTCCGGCAGGAGCCGTCGCCCGGCGCGGCCGTGGTGGTTATGCCTGGATGCGCCTTGCGCTCAAACTGTCCACCGCCGCACTCGACTGGCTGGTGATCGCGCTCACGAGCTACGTGATCTCCGTTCTCTACGGCCGGATCGCCAGCGGCGAATGGTGGACCACGCCGTCGCAGGCGACGCTTGCCATGCTCGTGGCCAGCACCTTCGTCATGCTGAGCGCGGTCCGCAGCCAGTACCAGATCGGCAATTACATCGGCGCGCGACGCGCCTTCGGCACCACCCTGACCCTGTGGGCGGCCACCTTCTTCAGCCTGATGGCCTTCGCCTTCGCCACCAAGACCACCGACGCATTCTCCCGCGTGGCGGTGATCCTGACCTTTCTGGTCGGCCTGCCGGCGGTCTTCGTCACCCGCGAACTGGCGGGACGGCTGCTGACGCTCGGTTCCAAGTTCGGCGTCATTCCAGCCCGCCGGGTCATGCTGGTCGGCCGCGAGGATGACGTCACGGATTTCGCCCGCCGCTACCAGCCGTGGAACGCGGGCATGCACATCGCCGGCACCGGCCTCCTGTCGCCAGGCGACGGTCCGGTCGGCCACGATGACATCGCCCGCATTGCCGGGCAGGCGCGCGAGATGCAGCTCGACGACGTCCTGATCATCGTGCCCTGGTCCCAGACCGAGACCATCGATCGGCTGGTCGACGGGTTCATGCGCATCCCCGTCACCATCCATCTCGGGCCGGAACGGATCTTCGACCGGTTTCAGGACGTCCACATCGCCAAGTCCGGCGGCATAGCCAGCCTGCAGCTCGGCCGTCCGCCGCTGACCGCCGGCGAGGTCATGGCCAAACGTGCCCTCGATGTGGCGCTCGGCTCCTTCGCACTGTTCCTGCTGACACCGGTCCTCATCCTTGTCGCCATCGCGATCAAGCTCGACAGCCCGGGCCCGGTCCTGTTCATGCAGCGGCGGCTCGGCTTCAACCAGCGGGCGTTCCAGATCGTCAAGTTCCGCACCATGACCGTCATGGACGATGGCGACGTCGTCCGTCAGGCGACGCGGAACGACCAGCGGATCACCCGGGTCGGCCGTGTGCTTCGGCGCCTGAATCTGGACGAACTGCCGCAGCTTCTCAACGTGCTGGCGGGACAGATGTCGCTGGTCGGGCCGCGTCCGCATGCCATCGCCCATGACCGGGAGTTCGACCAGCGCATCGCCCTCTATGCGCGGCGCCACAACGTCAAACCGGGGATTACCGGCTGGGCCCAGGTCCACGGGCTGCGCGGCGAGACCGACACCGACGAGAAGATGAAGGCCAGGGTCGAGCACGACCTGTTCTACATCGACAACTGGTCGATCCTGCTCGATATCGAGATCCTGTTTCGCACGGTTTTTTCCCGCAAGGCCTACGACAACGCCTTTTGACGACGGCACCCGCCCGTCACGATCAGGTCGCGGCCGCCCTCTCGGCGCCGCGGCCTTTCCGTCGTCTGGGCGCTTTGGATGCCGGCCGCGTGCTCGTCAGGTGGCCATGAGGCCATCGACGGCCGCCAGCGCGTCGCGCCAGGCTGCGGCGACGTTGAGGCGTGCACTGTGGTGCGGCAGGG
This sequence comes from Phreatobacter sp., assembly GCA_019749835.1. Lineage (GTDB taxonomy): Bacteria > Pseudomonadota > Alphaproteobacteria > Rhizobiales > Phreatobacteraceae > Phreatobacter. Next base: position 12,256 of record JAIEPJ010000189.1, read on the forward strand.
CTGCCGCCTGTTCGACCGCGGCTGCGACCTCGTCGACCGTTGCGCGCCACGGCACCAGCCGGAGCTGGCCGTCGGCGAGCAGGCGCTGATAGGTCGGATGGTGGTCGAAGGCGCCGGGATGTTCGGGCGCATTGACGACGACGGGGCGGCCGGACATGGCGCAGGCGAGCACGCTGCCGCGCCGGCTGGTCAGGCCCTCGGCGAAGAGATAGGCGAAGACGTCGACCTCGGCAAAAAGCGCGAAGAGATCGGCATCGCTCGCGACATAGCCGGTAACGAGGACGCGATCGGCGACCCCGAGACTGTCCGCACGCGCCCAGAACTCCTCCTCGACTCGGTCCTGGCCCTTGACGAAGGAGCCGATGAAGACGGCGAAGGGGTCCTCGCCGCGCTGCTTCAGCGCCGCCGTCAGGTCGAGGATCTGTGTCGACTGCTTGCGCGGATAGATCGATCCGAAATGGCCGAGAACACGCTGGCCGGTGCGACGCGCCGCGGCGAGCCGGCCCGCCGTTTCGTTCGACGGGAGGATGTCGGGCGCCACCACATTGGGCGGGATCGGGACGATGCCGCGCCGGCGCGTCGCCAGACGCGACAAGGGATCGGCGGCCAATTGCGCCGCAACCTCGGGCGAGGAGAACAGCAGCGCGGTGGCGAGCGGCAGCAGCGGTGCGTAGCTGGCACGCCGCTTCCAGTCGAGATCTGCCCATTCGTGCAGGATGACGAGGACGGGCCGGCCCTGCCCCCTGGCACGGGCGGCGGCGAGCACGGGATCGGCCAGTCGCCGCTTCCAGGCGACCACCGGCAGGTTGATCACGAGCACGCCTTCGCCCCGGCCACGGCCGAGCTCGCGCAGAGCGGCACGGTCGCCGGCGGTCGCCGCCAGCCGGCGCGCAAAGGCCTCGACCCCGCAGGGCGTCGGGCTGTCGGACACGAGAACGTCGAGCCGGTCCTT
>JAIEPJ010000116.1 GCA_019749835.1 Phreatobacter sp.
CGTTTGCGCATGCCCTGATCTCCTCCTCTTTGGAGATCAGCAGACGCCTCATCGTAGCTTCCGTCACTGTCCGGATTTCGGGGAGCATCTCACCATACCTACGTCGGCGCCGTCTATCCTTTCACGTGATTGATGCCATAGCCTTCCAGGCGCGCTGACTGAACGCTTGGACAGCCCGAGCATCGCGGAGAGGCTAAGTTGGCCCTTAAATGCTGGAAATCAGAGTCTGTCGGAGCGAGCCGCCGGCGCCTACGTTTCAACACCGTTTGGTCTTGATCCGCCTTCTGAGACCCCACCGATTGCCTCACCGCCCGAGCTCAGCTATTAGGGCCGAAGATTGACGTCAGGATCCCCCGGCTTGTACCGCGACTTGGCTATCGCCCGCAATTTTTGGCGCTCAGCACGCTTGATGCTGGTCGCATTGGTTGTGGTCGCCATGTCGGGCTCCTTGTTGCACGCCCATTCGTCGCATGCCTGCCGCGCTTTCGGCGACGGTTTGGGTGTTGGCGATACAGCGATTGATCAGACACATCGCGACGGGCGGACCCAGGACGCTCCTGATCCTTCAAATCGTGGTCTCGATTGTTGCGTTCATCACAATCCGACGGTGTCGGCTTCTTCTGCAACACCGGTCATTGACCGTTATCGGTTCACGAGCCGACTTGTCATTCCCGACGACCTCGTAATCGGCTCGTGGACAACCAGTCGCCTGGAACGACCACCTCGGGGTCTCCTCTCGACCTGACACCGCACGCTCCTTTGTGGCGTGCGCATCCCTGTCGACTGGAGCATCTCAATGCCGTTTTTCGATCTTGCGCTGCAAGCTGCGCGCGCTGTGGCTGCCGCCCTGCTGGTGACCGTTGCATCTTCGAACTTAGTTCAGGCCGGGCCTGGGCATGACCATGGACCGGAGGCCACGGCGACCGTCGCGGCGGCAAGCCCTCGGGTTTCGGCGGCGTCCGATCTGTTCGAGTTTGTCGGCATCGTCGAGGGCGAGGTGCTGGTCATCTACCTCGACCGCTTTGCGACCAACGATCCGATCACCGGGGCGACGATTGAGGTCAGCATCAATGGCGCGCCGCATCGAGCGGAGCCGCAATCGAACGGCACCTACGAAATTGCGGCTCCGCTGCTGAGGCAGCCCGGAACCTTAGACATCGTCGCAGAGGTCAAGGACGGCGAAACTTCAGATCTTCTTGTCGGCTCTCTGCTGATTGCTGCGCCGGCAACGACCGCTAGCGCAAGATCCACCGGCTGGCGTGCCCTCATCACCCGGGCTCAACAGGAAGTGACATCTGTTCGCCCGACCGTGCTTCTGGCCGGGGCGCCTCTGTTGGTCGGTCTGCTCATCGGCCTAAGTCTGCGATCGAGGCCGAAGTTGGTTATCGGGCTCTCAGCACTCGCAGTGCTGGTTATGGCGACGTCGTTGAGCCTTGCACACGAAGGACACGACCACGGAGGCACTCCCGCCGCTTCGCAAGGCAATGCACCCCATCGTAGGCCGGACGGCTCAATCTTTCTGCCGAAGCCTACGCAGCGTCTATTGGAAGTGAGAACCGAAATTGTCGGCCCAAGCGAAGCGAGGCCAACAGTGCGATTTGCCGGGCGGGTCATCGCCAATCCCAACCGATCCGGGCAGGTCCAGGGAACGATAGGAGGCCGCATCACGACAGCAGGGGGAGGGTTGCCGCGTCTCGGCCAGGGTGTTCGAGCAGGTGAGGTTCTGGCTGTGGTCCAGCCCTCCTTTCTCCCGGTCGATGCAGCGACGCTCCAGCAGACCGAAGGAGAACTTGATCAGCAGATTGCGCTCTACCGTTCACGTCTGGACCGACAGCGGGTGCTGGCCCAGCGAGATGCCGTGCCAAGGCAGTCATTGGAAGAGACGGAGATACAGCTCCGCGGGCTCGAAAGGCGTCGGGCTGAGCTGCGTCAAAGCAAGGTGGTGCCTGAACCCCTGACCGCCCCAGTGGACGGCATCATTGCCGAGGTCCGGGTCGCCATCGGTCAAGTCGTTGCTCCGACCGACATTTTGTTTCAGGTGATCGACCCTCGGTCCCTCTGGGTGGAGGCACTGGTTTTTGACCAGATCAATCCCCAGGACATCCGCGCTGCAACGGCGAAGTTGCCAGACGGTCAGGTCGTTAACCTACGGCTAGTCGGTCGTTCTCGCTCCCTCCAACAGCAATCCACACTTCTACAATTCGAGATCGAGAACCCACCGGCTGCATTGGACATCGGCACTCCAGTGTCAGTCATCGCTGAAACGGGCCGAACGGTCACGAGCATCGTACTGCCCCGAGCAAGCGTCACCCAGGCTCCCAACGGTCAAAGCGTTGTCTTCCAGCATCGGGAGGCCGAGCTCTTTGTTCCGCGCCCCGTGCGAACCGAGCCGCTTGATGCGGAGCGCGTCCTCATCATCGGTGGGATAGAGCCCGGCGAGAGGATCGTCGTACGTAGCGCGCCGCTGATCAATCAGGTGCGCTGACGATGTTCAACATCCTGGTCAACGCCAGTCTGCGGCATCGCCTATTTGTCATCGCCGCCGCCGTCATCCTCATCGCCTATGGCTCCTTCGTCGTGCCGAGGCTTCCCGTCGACGTTTTTCCCGACCTGAACCGCCCGACGGTTGTGTTGATGACCGAAGCCGAGGGGTTTGCTCCCCAGGAGGTGGAGCAATTGATCACCTATCCGATTGAAACGGCGATGAACGGCATGCCGGGCGCTAACCGTGTTCGATCCGTGTCAGGCGTCGGCCTGTCGATCGTTTACGTCGAGTTTGGCTGGAGTACGGACATTTATCGCGCTCGCCAGCAGGTAGCGGAGCGTTTGTCCATCGTACAGGCCAGGCTGCCCCGCAACGTGCAGCCACAGATGGGGCCGATCTCCTCGATTATGGGCGAGATCATGCTGATCGCGCTAACGTCGACCCAGGCTAGTCCCATGGAGTTGCGCGAAATTGCCGATTTCGTCATCCGCCCCCAGCTCCTGACGCTGCCGGGCGTCGCGCAGATCATCCCGATCGGCGGCGAGGTGCGGCAGTATCGGATCACGCCTGACCCGGTGCAGATGACGCGCCTGTCGGTGTCGCCCCAGCAGATCGAGCAAGCGGTGCAGCGGTTCGGCGCAAACACCGGAGGCGGTTTCGTCGACCAGCATTCCCGAGAGTATCTCATCCGAAACATCGGACTGACCAATCGCCTCGACGATCTACGCAACCTCGTCGTCACCGTGCAGAACGGGACATCCGTGCTGCTACGCCAGGTCGCGCGGGTCGAATTCGCCCCACGGCCCAAGCGTGGCGACGCCGGCTTTCAGGGCACCCCAGCGGTTATCATCGGTGTTCAGAAGCAGCCCACCGCCGACACCGTGACGCTCACCCGCGAGGTTGAGACACGGCTCGCAGCCATCCAGAGGACACTTCCAGCAAACGTTCGCGCGGATCAGATCCAGTTTCGTCAGGCGACGTTTATCGAGACTGCGATCCGGAACGTCCAGACTGTTCTTCTCGAGGCGGCGGCGGTTGTCGCGGTCATCTTGATCCTGTTCCTTCTTAATGTCAGAGCGACGATCATTTCGCTCACAGCAATCCCCATCTCGATCCTTGCAACGGCGCTGGTCTTCCAGGCCTTCGGTCTGTCGATCAACACCATGACGCTAGGGGGACTTGCCATCGCGATCGGCGAACTCGTCGATGACGCCGTTGTGGACGTCGAGAATATCCTTCGACGGCTCAAGGAAAACTCCGAGCGGGAGCAGCCGCTGCCTGTCCTTAAGGTCATCGCAGACGCAAGCCAGGAGGTGCGTTCTGGCATCGTCTACGCCACAATGATCGTGGTGCTCGTCTTCATTCCTCTGTTCGCCCTGTCCGGCATCGAGGGGCGGCTCTTCGCGCCGCTAGGAGTCGCCTACATCGTTTCCATCCTAGCGAGTCTGATCATTTCGATCACCGTGACGCCGGTGCTTTCCTATTACCTCCTCTCGCGAACACGGATCAAAGCGCACAAGGACGTTTGGCTGGTGCGCAAGCTAAAGGGAGGCAACCGTATTCTGCTTGGTTGGGCATTCGAAAGACCAAAGACCCTCTTCGCCGCAGTGAGCTTGGGGGTCGCGGCGGCCGGAATCGGCGCCTTCCAACTGCCGCGACTGTTCCTGCCCCCGTTCAACGAAGGGACGCTGCTGATCAACCTTCAATACAATCCGGGAATCTCTCTGGCGGAATCCGATCGCTTGGGAGGAATTGCGGAGCGGCTGATCATGCAGGTTCCGGAGGCGCGCAGCGTTGGCCGTCGTACCGGCCGAGCTGAACTCGACGAACATGCGGAGGGCGTCCACAATTCTGAGATTGACATCGCATTGGTGCGGTCGAGCAGACCACGCGAAGAGGTCTTCGCTGACATTCGATCGCGCCTTTCGATCCTCCCGGTCAGCGTGGCAATCGGACAGCCCATTGCCCATCGCCTCGATCACATGCTCTCCGGCGTGAGAGCACAGTTGGCTGTCAAGATTTACGGCGAGGACCTCGACATTTTGCGAACCTTGGCCGCAAATCTCCAGTCTCGCTTGCAGGCCGTTCCCGGGCTGGTCGATCTCAACACCGAGAAGCAGGTGCTGATACCCCAGCTCCGGATCACGCCCGATTTTGAGCGAGCCGCCTTGTACGGCGTCACACCCGCGACGATTACAGACGCCCTTGAGGGACTGTCGAATGGCAGGGTGGTCTCGCAGATTGTCGAGGGCAACCGCCGTTTCGAGGTGGTCATGCGGCTTGCTGAGGACGAGCGCTCGACGACGAGCCTGGCCAACCTGTTGGTGCCGACACCAAAGGGCTTCGTCCCGCTGCGCCTGATCGCAACCGTGGAAGAAGGCGAGGGACCGAACCAGATTCTCCGTGAAAACAGCCAAAGGCGGATCGTGGTCTCGGCCAACGGCGATGGGCAGCGCGACATGGCTGCCATCGTCGCGGACGTCCGCCGGGTGCTTGCCGAAACGGAATGGCCCCGTGGCTACGGTACAAGTCTTGAGGGCACGTTCCAGGCCCAGGAAGAGGCCACTCTCGTCATCGGTGGGCTATCTCTTGTCTCATTCGCCCTGATCTTCATGGTCCTTTATTCGCGCTACCAATCGGCGATCCTCACCGCGATCATCCTCACCAACATCCCGCTCGCACTGATTGGCAGCGTTGCTGCTCTCTGGCTTTCCGGCCAGTCCTTCTCCGTCGCCTCGATGATCGGCTTCATCACGCTCGCCGGGATCAGCGCCCGCAACGGCATCCTCAAAATCAGCCACTACATCAACCTGGCCCTCTATGAGGGCGAGAAGTTCGGTCGCGACCTCGTCATTCGCGGCTCGCTGGAGCGCCTATCTCCCGTGCTGATGACTGCCCTTTCGGCGGGTCTGGCATTGGTGCCGCTGCTGTTTGGAGCTGGAGAACCGGGGCGCGAAATCCTGCATCCGGTCGCGGTGACGATCTTCGGTGGCCTGGTGTCTGCGACGCTGCTCGACACAATCCTGACGCCTGTTCTTTTTCTCCGGTTTGGCCGCAAGCCGCTGGAGACCCTGCTCGCCCGACACGACGAGACATCGCTGGCCGGGACATCGGTTGCCGACGCGTACTGATTCCCAAGAAGGAGACTAGCTATGAAGAACATCATCCTCGCGGCCGCCCTCGTAATGCTACTGGCCACCGGCGCCACTTTTGCGCAACGCCCTGGCCCGAATGGCGGTATGGTCGCCGGGAGCGCAGATCATCAGGTGGAACTGGTCGTCGCGCCATCGGAAATCAGTGTTTACCTCTTGGACGACGGCAAGGTCACAACGGTCCAAGGTGCTAACGTCCGCGCTGTCGTCCAGGATGCCGGGCGAACAATCAATGTGGCTCTCTCGGCAAGCGGTCCCAATCGCCTGGCCGGACGACTTGAGGCACCGCTGGCCAAGGGCGCACGTGTGGTGATCTCCGGACGTGACGGCCATAACCATTCCGTGTCCGCACGGTTCGTCGTTCCATGATCGCGCTACGGGGTCTTCTTGCGCCTATTGCCGTCGGGAGTGCCCTCGTGGTGGCACTCCCGCCCGGTGGCTCTCCAGCGCAGGAATCTGGAGCGGTTAATCCTCCCGAAACAGCGAAAATTGTCGGCGTGGGAGCGGCGAGCTGCTCGACATTTCTGGATCACATCCGTGCTGAGCCTTCCAGCGAGCGTGACTACGTTATTTGGGCGCAGGGCTTCATGAGTGGTGCCCTGATGAGGGCGCCGGAGGGATTGGATCGTGGTCTAGACCTCCTGCCCCCGACGTTTCCTATTGGCAGACAAGCCGTGTTCCTGAGGAGATATTGCGAAGCGCATCCACGGGCCGACTTCAGCGATGGCGTTGTGGAATTGTTCCGGACCCTTCGAGCGCCCCCTAGTTAGCCGCACCGCACCATGGCATCGAGTGGCAGTAAGCGCTGCCGAAGGAAAAGGTCGCAAAGATCCTGAATCGGTCTTGATCCTCTAGCGACTAGAGGAACTACAAGCCCTGCGTCAGAATGCGGAGCGAACGAAATGTCTGCTGAGACCATGGGCGCTTGGAGGTCGAGCGAAGCGGTCCCGGTACTCGTTATCGGGGCGGGACAAGCCGGGCTGGCTGCGGCTTACTGGCTTAAGCAGGAGGGGCTCGCTTCCATCGTAGTCGAGGCGGCCGAACGCATCGGTGACAGCTGGCGTAAACGCTATTCCTCACTGACGCTGTTTACGCCGCGCCGCTTCAGTGCATTGCCGGACCTCGAACTGGGGGGGAGACCCCGAGGGCTATGCGTCGCGCGACGAATTCGCCGACTACCTGGAACGCTACGCGCAGGTCCATGGGTTGCCAGTATCGATGGGCACGACCGTCGAACAACTCAGTCAGCTCGGCGAAGGATTTGGAGCCATTACGACGACGGGCGGCCGGATCCTGGCACACAACGTCATCATCGCCACGGGCGGCTTTCAGCGGGCCGTCGTCCCGGCGCTCGCGGCGAACATTGCCGGCGACGTTCAGCAGCTCACCGCGGCAAGCTACGGTCAGCCTTCCAGGGTGGTCCCTGGGACGGTGCTGGTCGTTGGAGATGGTGCAAGTGGCCGCGACATTGCCGCCGAACTCGCCCCTTCTCACCGCGTCATACTGTCTACTGGAAAGCCGCGCGGCCTTTATCCCGCGCGTATTCTTGGCCGGAGCGTCTGGTGGTGGCTTTCGTTGGTGGGGCTGATGAAGGCTGGACGGGACTCCTTCGTTGGGCGACGCATGCCCAGCGCCGACGCTTTCCCCGACCGAGATCGCAGCTTTGCCAGTCTGCGGCGACGTGGCGTGAGCATTGTTCCGCGGCTCGACGGGGCAGCTGGTCGGCAGGTTCGATTTGCGGCAGGACGAATGGAGACCATCGATGCAGTTGTGTGGGCTGTTGGCTATCGCGACGAGACGGCTGGGCTGACCGTTCCAGATGCTTTGGACGACCAAGGCCGCTTCGTCGAAGAGGGGGGCGTTTCCCCCAATCCCCGGTCTCTATTTTGTCGGCCGCCCTTGGCAGCGCAATCGCGCGTCGGGACTCATAATGGGTGTCGGTGACGACGCAAAGGTGATTGCCGAGGCAATTGTGGCCCGTCAACGCATCGCAGCCTTACGCGAATTCGGCTCGCCCGAGAGGATCATTCCAGAGGCCGTGGTAGGGACGCAATCTGGCGGGAGGGCCTGACGATGACACCGACGAGGGCAACAGAGCGGTTCCGCGTGGTCGGCATGGACTGCGCGTCTTGCGCGGCCAAGATCGAGACCGCCGTTGGCCGCCTTTCGGGCGTCGGACATGTGTCGGTTTCGGTCATGTCGGGCACACTCTCGGTGACCCATGACGGTTCTCTCGCGCCGGATGCAATTGCGCTTCAGGTGCAATCCCTGGGCTATTCGATCTCGCCAACCGGAGCAGCAGACGAGGGGGTTAAGGTTTACGACGTCAATGACGAGGCAAGCCACACGCCTGGCCGGGTCATTAGGGCCCATAGTCACTCGGGGGACCGAACGCCGGCTGACCAACCCGGCAAGCGACAAGTTCACGACCATGCAGGACATACGCACCAGGACCTTGATGACGGTCCATGGTGGCGTAGCCGCAAGGCAATGCTGACGATCGGTTGCGGCGCTGCTTTGGCAGGCGCCTGGATCGTCGGCCAACTCGTGCCCGCTGTTGGGCATTGGGTCTTTGCTTTGGCTATGGCGGTCGGCTTGGTCCCCATTGCGCGCCGCGCTGTCATGGCGGCGGCTGCCGGGATGCCCTTTACCATTGAGACGCTGATGACGATTGCTGCTGTCGGCGCGGTCTTCATAGGCGCGACGGAGGAGGCCGCGGCCGTAGTCTTCCTCTTTCTCGTCGGTGAGTTGCTTGAGGGCGTGGCCGCGAGCCGAGCCCGCGCCAGCATCAAAAGCCTCACTGCTCTCGTGCCCCAAAGCGCACTGGTCGATGAGGGCGGAATAACCCGCGAACTGCCGGCGGACACCCTCCAGCCCGGGATGATGCTGCTTGTGCGTCCCGGCGACCGCATCGCCGCAGATGGCGAGATTGTGGGAGGCGAGAGTTCCGTCGATGAGGCGCCCGTCACGGGCGAGAGCACTCCGAATCACAAACAGCCGCGGGATGCCGTCTTTGCCGGGACGATCAATATCGATGCGGTTCTGCGTGTGAAGGTCACCGCGACAGCGGAAGACAACACCATCGCACGTGTGGTGAAACTGGTTGAGGAGGCCCAGGAAAGCAAGGCGCCGACCGAGCGCTTCATCGACCAGTTCTCGCGATACTATACGCCCGGCGTTCTTGTTGTCGGTGCCCTCATGGCGCTCGTGCCCCCGCTCGTCCTTGACGGCAACTGGTCCGAATGGATCTACAAGGGTCTTGCCGTACTGCTTATAGGCTGCCCCTGTGCCCTTGTGATCTCCACGCCTGCGGCCATTGCCGCTGGTTTGGCTGTGGGCGCGCGGCGCGGCCTGTTAATGAAAGGTGGCGCCGTCCTGGAGGGTCTGCGGAAGGTGACCACCGTCGCGCTCGACAAGACGGGGACGTTGACCGAGGGCAAGCCGGTCGTCACTGACGTCGTCAGCTTCAGTCGCCCGGAGGCTGAGGTGCTGTCTCTCGCCGCCGCGCTGGAGACTGGCTCGAGCCATCCGCTGGCCGTCGCCATCCTGGCCCGCGCCAAGGCTGATGCGCTCTCCGTGCCGTCGGCGACCGATGCCCGAGCGATTTCCGGCAAGGGTGTTGTCGGTCGTGTCAATGGCCAAAGCCTGTTCCTCGCTTCGCCGAAGGCGGCGCAGGAGAAGGCCTCGCTTTCGCGCGAACTGGAAGCGGTCGTCAGCGCCTTCAACGACCAGGGCAAGACCGTCACGTTGCTGCTGATCGACGACCGGATCGTCGGTTTGCTCGCCATCCGCGATGAGCCGCGTGAGGATGCAGCAGCCGGTCTCAAGGCGTTGGCTGATGCTGGGATAGCCACAGTCATGTTGACTGGGGACAACGAGCGTACGGCGAGGGCGATTGGCAATAATCTCGGAATCGCCGTTCGCGCGGGTCTCTTGCCCGAAGACAAGCAGCGCATCGTGCGCGAGATGCAGCGCAATGGTCAGGTTGTGGCAAAGGTCGGCGACGGGATCAACGATGCCCCGGCCCTGGCAGCCGCCGACATCGGAATCGCCATGGGCGGCGGTACAGATGTAGCGCTGGAGACAGCTGACGCTGCCGTATTGCATGGGCGCGTCCGTGATATCGCCAATATGGTCGAGCTGTCTCGCCGGGTTATGAATAACATTGGCCAGAACATTGTGATGGCGCTTGGGCTCAAGGCAGTTTTTCTGGTCACGACGGTTGCCGGCATCACCGGACTCTGGCCGGCCATCCTTGCCGATACCGGGGCGACGGTTTTGGTTACCGCGAATGCGGTCAGGCTACTGGGGACCCGGTTGTCCTGAAGATCCTCTATGGCTGGTCGCTTTGCCAGGCTAGCCTTTCCACAGCAGACGTAGCGGGTGTCTGTAATGGGCCCGAAACCCGACGTTGGGTCACATTGTCCGTCTGGCTGTCCGCCGGCGATTGAAGCCTGGCGACTCCCAGCGTTTCCAACGCTGACAATGTACGGCAGCAGGCGACGCGATATGCTGATCTCGCCTTGACCTTCCCTCCTCAGGCCTCCGAGTGTCGGGTCCCGCAACCGAGGGAAGCCTGTGAGACTCTACGTCGTATCCGCTCTTCACCTCGAAACGGGGCCTTCGTGGTCATTTCCGAAACAGCTGCCGGATTTCGACGTCGCGGTGATCGCCGGTGACCTCCACTGCCCGGTAGCTCGATCCATTGAGCAGATCGCTTCAGCTCCCGTGTTGCAGGGCAAGCCGGTCGTGTTCGTGCCGGGAAATCACGAGTTTGATGGAGGCGTTTTGCAGGATGTGCTCGTGGACGGCTTCGGACTCGCAGCAACTCATGCACATATCCATCTGCTTCACCGGCGGTCAGTCACCATCAGTGGCGTCCGCTTCGTCGGCGCTACCCTTTGGACCGACTACGAGCTGAACGGAACCACCCGCGCCAGCATGATCCTCGCAGGTCACGAGATGCCTGATCACAAGGCCATCCGCTTTCGCGAGCCGTCCGGCCATATCAGCCGCTTCATGCCCTGGCACACGCGGCGAGAGCACAAGCTTGACCGCGCCTTCATCGAGGCTGAGCTTGCCTTGCCTTTCGACGGGCCGACCGTGGTAGTCACCCATCATCTGCCATCACGGCATTCAATAGCGACGCGTTTTGTCGGCACCCCCCTCAACCCAGCCTTTGCCTCAGAACTGGCGCCGCCAATCGTGGCTTTTCAGCCGGCCCTGTGGGTGCACGGACACACTCATCACTCAAATGACTATCGCATCGGCGAAACCCGGATCTTATCCAATCCCAAAGGCTACGGCCCCTTCGAGGGGAAGCCACGAACTGAGAACCCTGGCTTCGATCCGGCGATGATTATCGAGGTTTAGATATCCGAGTTTCGTGCTGATCCTGCCGGGCTATCGGCGCCATCGGATGAGACGCGCCTCAGCTCAATCGCCGCGGTTTTTCGGCTATTCGCTTGTGGCCGGAGGATCTTGCCGAGCACCTTGGGCGACCACCTGGAGGGAGCCATCGGGCAATGGGCGCTGCAACGCTTTGGCCTCCGCCCAGGGCGCGTGCAGCCAGGCCTCGCGCTCTTCTGCGGTGGTCAGGATGACCGGCATCGCCTTGGGATGGATCGCACCGACTTCCGCGTTGGGCTCGGTTGTGAGGAAGCCATAGAGGTCAGCGGTCACCTCGCCCTCCTTCAGCTTCCGGACGGTCGTCCAGTTCGTCCAGATACCGGCGAAAAAGGCGAGGGGGCGGCCTTGGTTGAATGCAAACCAGGCTGGCCCTTTGATCGAGGCGTCCCACTCCGAGAAGCTGGTGAATGGAACGATGCAGCGATGCTCGACCCCGGTCCAACGTCGCCAATGCGGTGAGGCGAGGTTCCGCAAGTTGGTTACACCGGGATCGGTCTTCTTGCCCTCAAGCGCCAAGACCGGAGATGGCATGCCCCAGCGGGCCAGCGCCAGTTCGCGCCCGCCATTGCCATTGCGAACGATGGGAGCCGCGTAGTCCGGGAAGATGCCTGGCATGTGCGGTAGATTGCCGGTGCGATCGACCATCGCGCCGGCAAGCTCAAGGATTGCCTGCTGGCCTTTGGTGAGGCTGTACAGATTGCACATGGCTCATCCTCCCGCAGCAGCGGACCTGTCCACAAGGGGATTGCGCGACCCCGCTGCATTAGAACATAACAAGAACATCTGCGGGGAGGACGACATGGCCAAGGCGGTTCCAAATCAGGCAGACACCGAGCCCGACGGCGTCATCATCAGCGAAGATGACGTCGATGCCGCCATCGCAGAGGCTGGGGGGAACCCGCGAGAGGCGGTACGCGCACTGCTCCACGACATAGCTGTTTTGGCGCTGGACCACGCGCGCAGTGTGAGCAGCGGGTATCGACGGCAGCGCATGTTCGGCTCAATCGACCTGCTCAAGCTGCCCTGAGCCACCGTGCCGCCGAAGCTCACGATCTCGCTGCTGCGATCCGAGGGTGTTCGCGGCGCCTGGGTCCACTGCATGAACATGCGGTGCCGGAACTACGCCTACATCACCTGGGAGCGCATGCGCGTACGGGGAACCGAAGAGGTTCGCGAGCTGGAGATCCGCGGACGCCTCAAATGCTCGGTGTGTGGCTCACGCGAGGTGCGGATCAGACCGTACTGGACCCAGCCGCCCGGATGACCTCGATTTCACCCTCGCCAGCCTAACGGTAGCCCTTGTGGCGCGAGCCATTCATCTCTCTGCGTTACGCTGACCGGTGCTGCTTTCGCCTTGTGCTCGCCTTCCAGGTGGTCGGCGATCTTTAGCCAGAAACGATAGGCATCAATGTCCTCGCCATTCGTGGCACCGTGCGACGCGATCCTGCGTATCTTCGGAAGCAGGCTCGGATCGGACCGAACGGCATCGCGTAGCTCGAGCCACGCGGGAAGCCCCCCATAGCCGATCACGTCGTCGATCTTGGCAAGCGTCCATCCCTTGGGGGTCAATGTGGCGGTGGGTCATGCCCTTACCCAAACTGTGGTGCGGTGCGCTCGGTCGGTGCCGTTTCCGATACCGTTCCTATTGATGTGGCGGTGATAAATAGACCGTTTATGAGACGGACTGAGGAGGGGGCTGGGCAGAACCGCAACAGGCCTCTCCCCAAGTCTCAAAAGGCGTCCTGAAATAATCGTCTCGTTTCCTCATGCACCCATGAGAATTGAGACAACGCATACTCAATGGCTCCGCTCGGGAATCGACCCTCGACCAGAACCTGGACTGCGACTCGAGAAGTTGAGCGCGGCTGGGTGCGAGAAGCTCGTCGTTGAAAAGGCCTCCGGCACCCGGGCTGACCGGCCGGAGCTGAACCCGCTCCTGCGCGACATGCCGCGCGAGGGCGACACCCTCGTGATCCGGAAGCTCGATCGGCTCGCCCGATCGTTGAAGCAGCTCATAGAGACAGCGTCAGACCTGAAGGCGAGGGGCATTGGTGTCGTGTCGCTAACCGACGCGATCGATACCTCGTCCCCGGGTGCCATGCTGGTTTTACATATGCTCGGTGCCATCGCGGAATTCGAGCGCGCGTTGATCCGTGAGCGGACCATTGCCGGCCTCGCGGAGGCCAAGCGCAAGGGCACACGGGGAGGGCGGCCGCGTCGTCTTTGAAGCAGCCCCCTAATTGACCGGACACGGCCTCCCACTTCCGTAAGAGGTAGGAGTAATGTCGTGTCTATGACTG
>JAIEPJ010000214.1 GCA_019749835.1 Phreatobacter sp.
GGTCCACCGATTAAGTGGAAACTTTGAAGGCGAGAGGGCTGATTTCGGGTGAATCCACCCATGAAACTAAAACGACACGGTCATACCGTCGAGCATACTCCCGGCACGTCCGATAATGCAAGATTATCGGACGCAATGGCATCGACAAAGCTGCGGCGCTAATAGTGCATCCATCTGGCCAAAAGCGCCGTCACCCTATAGGCTGCCGGAATGGGAAAACCGCGCGCCGCGCCTTTGGAGACCTTGCCGATGCTGCCCCCGCTGCCGGGCTGGATCGTCTCTGCGCCTGCGGAAACGCTGGAGGCGGCGGCCTTCCGGTCGGGGGCGGCGCTGGCGCATCTGGGGCAGGTGATGGCTGGCGGGGATGTGCCGGCGGCGCTGTGGCGCGACAGGCTGGCGCTGGCGGCGGCCGGGAATTGCGCGGCGATGGCGGGGCGCAGGGAAGGGGAGGGCGCCTTGCGCGATGCGCTGCACCTGACGGGACCGGGCGACGATCCCGGCCCGGCGGGGCGGATCGCGCGGCAGTGGTCGCGGGCGGCGTCGCGGCCGGTTTCGGTCGCGCATCTGGTCAACGCGTTGGACGGGATGGCGGCAGAGCGGATCGCACTTTGCCTTGATGCCACCGGACCGACACCGGTGGACCGCGCGGCGCAGGTCGTCGAGGCGGTCTTGACCGATCATCCGCAGATGGAGGTCGCCGCCCTGATCCTTGCCGATGCGGTGTTGGCAAGGTCGCTGGGGGCAACGCATGTGCTTCCCCTTCTGGCGCTGACGCTCAAACCCCGCGATCTGCGCTTGCGGGGCGATGATCTTCGGCTGGCCTGTCACCGCGCGGTGGTCTTGGCCGTCGGGCAGGCGCTGCCGCTGGCCGGCGATCTGGCGCGGGCGGCGGCCCGCCTTCGGGCAGTGGCCCCGAAGCTGCGCGCCAAGGCGGCGGGCCGGGCGGTCGATCTGTTCCTGTCGCGCGATGCGCTGGTGCCGGGGGCATTGGACTTCATGTCGGATCGGGCCGCGCGACGGATTTGCGACCGGTTGGTTGCGCTTGGCGCGGTGCGCGAACTGACCGGGCGGGACACGTTCCGCCTGTACGGGGTCTGAGCATGGGGCAGCGCGATGACACGGACCTTGACCGCGAACTGGCCGCTCTTGCCCCTGAGCAGCGCTGGCGGGAATGGATGCGCCGGATCGAGGCGGTGCTGTTTGCAAGTGGCGCACCCGTGGCGCGGGATGATCTGGCGCGGGTCGTGGGGCAGGGGGCCTCGGTCGATCTGTTGATCGAGGATCTTGCCGTCGATCTGGAAGGCCGACCCTATGAGGTGGCACAGGCGGGCGCGGGATGGATGCTGCGCACCCGCGCGGCCTATGCCCCGGCGATCCGTGCCGCGGCGGATGTGGAGGGTCAGGCGTTGACCCTGTCGGAGTTCGACGTAGCCGTACTGGCGGCGATCGCCTTCCACCAGCCGATCAGCCGCGAGGGGCTGAAGGAGATCTTCGGGAAGGAGGTCAGCCGCGATCTGATCGGCCGGTTGGCAGAGCGCGACCTGATCGGCACTGGTCCCCGCGAACCCCGCCGTGGTGCGCCCTACACTTTTGTCACCACTGAAACCTTCCTGGCGGCCTTCGGGATGCAATCCCTGCGCGATCTGCCCGATCTCGAACAACTCGCAGATGCCGGCCTTTCAGGTTTGTCAGATGCCCAAGATATCAAAAAGCAGGGAGGGCATCGATGAGTGTGACCACCGGTCTACATGAAGAGTGAAAGCTGCCCGCTTTGGAGCTATCAAATCGGGCTGCGTCGGGAGGAGACCCGCGCAGCCCGGCAGTTTCAGGTGGGCCGCGTTCTTTGGGGGCTGTCGCCCCGATTTAGACGCTGAAAATTCTCGGCACCGGCACAGATGATCTACAATCCTCCCTTCGACAGACACGCGCCGGGCTGCACTTCGGACTGCACTGTCTGGCCACAACCCGCCCGGTCAACTGTGGAAGTTTGCGAAAGGACCGATGCGGGCTATGGTTTCGAAACCGTCACCTTGAGGAAGGTCGCCGGAATTTCGGTCCTCCCCGCTCCGCCTTGGTTATATTGCTCGAACAGCTGGCTCAACTCAGCGTCCAGCTGATCCGCTCGTCCGTCCTTAGTGGCCGCCTCGAACGCGTTCATCGTCGGGCCGTAATACTCCTTGAATGTCCTGAACAGCTCGCTCGGCGGGCCGGGATGCCGGAATACATAGATTTCGCGCGCGCAGGAAATGTTCTCGGTCGGCACCCCGGCCGCGCCAAAGCGCTCGCGCACGTTATCCTCGACCCCCCAGCTCACCGGGCTGACAAACCCCTCGGGCGGAGGCGGCGCGTAAGCGGCGCTGGTCTTGAGGACCTGCGCGATGAGCGTCGGGTCGCCCGGAATCCAGTTTCCCATGACGATGTGGCCCCCCGGCCGGGTCACACGCACCATTTCGCGTGCCACATCGAAGGGGCGCGGCGCGAACATAGCGCCGAACATGGTGATCACCAGATCGAAGCCGGCGTCCGCCAGATCCCGGAGGTCAGACGCGTCGCCCTCTTGAAAGCGCAGGTTCTCGAGGCCTGCCTCGGCCGCGCGCGCGTTGCCGGCGGCGACCAGATTCGTGGCAATGTCCACGCCAAGGACGTTCGCACCCCTCCGCGCGGCCGGAAGGGCGGTCGTGCCGTCGCCGCAGCCGAGGTCGAGCACGTCCATGCCCGGCCGCAGCTGCAGTCCCTCGACAAGCGCATCGCCGCTCTCGCGCATTGCCGCTGCAATTTTGGTGAAGTCGCCCTTCTCCCAGAGTGCTTTGTTCGGGTTCATCGCTTCTCTCCTTCCTTGAATGAGTCAGTATTCAACAGCTCGACGTTCGTTCTTTCCCTGACGTTCTACTCCTCGGCTTAATCTGAATCGTCGGCGATGGCTGGAGGGCCTGCCCGCCGACCACACGTCGGGTGTATAGGAGTATTTCGATCAAGCTGCCCTATCATCAGGCTCTCGCCCAGCCGCACAACCTCCCGAACCAGCACGTCCAGGTCCTCGCGTCGCGTACGGTGGTTGCAGATTGCGACGCGCAGGCAATGCCGACCATGGACCGTGGTGTCCGACAGGGCAGCCGTGCCGTCCTCTTGTAACTGCAGCATGATCTCGTTGTTGATTTCGCGCAGTTGTGCTTCGTCTAAACCGCCGGGGTTGAAACGGAAACAGAGGATGTTGATCAATGTGGGTGCGACGAGTTCCAGGCGCTCGTCGCTGCGGACCAAGTCAGAAAGGTATTGGGCTTGATCGATGTTCTGGTCAATCAGCCGCCCTAACTTATTCAGTCCATGCTCTTTCAGCGTCATCCAGACCTTCAGCGCGCGGAACCCCCGTGAGGTCTGCAAACCGTAGTCGAAAAGGTATTCTGCTGCGGCGATGCCTCGCGGCTTTTCCTCCAGATACTCCGGATGAAGGGCAAAGGTTGCCCGGTGGACCGACGCCTCCCGGACGATGGCGCATCCTGCCTCGAACGGCACGTGCAGCCACTTGTGAAGATCGAGAGCCAGTGAACCGGCTTCGCTCAACCCCGCAACCAGATGTCGGTGCCGAGGGGCAATGGCCAGCAATGCCCCAATGCAGCCGTCAACGTGGAACCAAAGGCCGTCTTCGCGGCAAAGTGCCCCGATGGCTTGCAGGTCGTCGATGGCGCCAGTGTTTGTGGTGCCGGCGGTGGCGATGACGCAGGCCGGTCGGCAGCCTGCCGCGCGATCCGCCGCTATCAACAAGCGGAGCGCCTCCAGGTCCATCCGGCATCTTGAGTCCGTCGGCACCCGCACCAGCGCCCTGTTGCCGAGGCCGAGGAGTTCCACGGCCTTCTGATGACAGCTGTGAACCTGATCGGACGCATAGAACCGAAGGGGCTGCGAAAGTCCCGCGATGCCCTCCTCACGGACGTTAGCTGCCGCCATGGCATTTCTCGCCACAGTGAGGCCGATGATGTTGGCCTTAGACCCGCCGTCCACGAGAGTGCCGCTCGCTGTCTCGGGGAAACCCCATCATGGATTGGATCCACTTGACTACCTGGCAATCGACCAGAGCCGCAGCGTGGTTTCCGCCGCCGAGGTTTGAGCCGTCGATGGCCGCTAGAAATTCGCCCATGGCTCCGGTGAAGGTCCCCGCTCCCATATACCACATCCAGAAGCCCGGATGAATATTGCCCATGGAGTAGGGCAGGACTTGGTCCCGAACAAAGCGATAGACGTCCGCAATTGGTTCAGGGCCGGCCGGCGGTGGCGCGTTGAAATCTTCACGCATTTGCCACGGTATCTCGCGCCATACGTAACGGTCGCGAACGCCTCGGAGATGCATGATTGCGTCGTCGACCATACGGTGCGCAACCGTCTGAGCCTGCTCCCAGTCTTCAGGGTCAAGGCTTTCCTCGAAACTAGACGAATCGCCTATCTCGTACGACTTATCGATATCCGCCAACGGCATGGATGCCCTTCCGTTCAGGTGAACGATGCGGACAGAATACCGCTGCGACCGAACCGACATCCACTACTTGGTTTGAAGAGGATCCACTACACTTTTGGAAGTAGCGTGCCTCTGCCTAAGGGTGCATCATCGGGTGCAGCACCACTCCGGAGAAATGCCATGGCATCGCAAGGTTACCAGCAGTTTTGCCCGGTCGCGATGGCGTGTGAGATGCTGGAGCCGCGCTGGACTATGCTCATCCTGTGCGAGATGTGGTCGGGCTCCACCCGCTTTTCGGAGATCCAGCGCGGCGTTCCGGGCATGTCGCCCAGCCTGCTCTCGCGGCGCCTGAAGGAAATGGAAGTGAAAGGCCTCGTGACCCGGTCTGCGGTTCCCGGTGGGCATATCGACTATGGCACGACATCGATGGCAAACGAGCTCGAGCCTTTGGTGCATGCCCTCGGTGCCTGGGCGCACCGGCACATTGACCCGGATCTCTAGCTCGAGTGCCTTGATGATCACCTCCTCATGTGGAACATCCGGCGCAAAATCGAGGTCAGCGAACTGCCACGCCGTAAGGTCGTAGTCCAGTTTATTCTTACGCTCGATGGGAAATCGGACCGCAATTACTGGCTGATTGTCCGACCGGACGGCGCAACCGACCTCTGCCAGATAGATCCGAAGTTCAATGTCGATCTTTACGTGTCGGCCAGTCTGCGCGCTCTCACCTCGGTCTGGATGGGACACAGCAGCTTCGCGCAGGAGATCGCCCGGTGTCGCGTAGCCCTTAATTCTGAGAAGACGAATTCAATAAAATCAATGGTACACCGTTGCCCTTAAATGTGAGATGTTGCCTTTAATTCTGAGATTCTTGCCGTTAAAGGTGAGACAGGGTTCACAGGGCAGGTCTGCAGCGACGATGCAAGCCGATCGCGAAGAAGTCGGAGTTGTTGGCGCGGAGGACCAGCGCCGGGCAGCAGTATTGCGACCCTTGGTTCAGGCCTATTTGTCCGGGGCCGGTAGCCTGGAGAGCGGCATCCGTGACGCGGTCTGGGAGCTAGGTGTAAGCCGTGCGACGGTCTGGCGGTGGATTCAGAGGCTTGCCGAAGGAGGCGGCCGAACCAGTGCGATTGTTCCTCGAAAGCGTGGCCGTCCAGCGGGAACCGCCATGGTGCCCGACGAGGTCGAAGCCATCATCGAAGATCATCTCAGCCGATACTACTTGCGGCGAGAGCGTCCCAGCTTGGCGCGCGTGGTTAGAGAAATCCGGAGTGCTTGCGCGGAGCAAGGGCTTCAGCAGCCGACGCGTCGGACAGTTCAGCGCCGTCTCGATGCGATCGATGCGCGTGAAGTCATGAAAGCGCGCGAGGGGGCGAAGGCGGCACGGCAGCGTTTCGCGCCGGTGACAGGGCAAAACGCGGCGGAACGGCCGCTGGACGTTGTGCAGATTGATCACACTCCGGCGGACATCATCCTTGTCGACAGTTTCGAGCGTAAACCAATCGGCCGGCCTTGGGTGACCCTCGCGATCGACATCACCTCACGCATGGTGACGGGATACCACGTCAGCTTTGACGCGCCATCTCGCCTTTCGGTAGCCCTTTGTCTTACGCATGCCGTGGCCCCCAAAGCAGAACTGCTGGCTGACCTTGAATGCGCTGTGCCTTGGCCTGCCCAGGGCAAACCGCGGAGCATCCATGTCGACAATGGTCGCGATTTCCGGTCCAAAGCCTTTCAGTCAGCTTGTGCGGAATGGGGGATCAACCTGGTCTACCGACCGCCAGGAAGCCCTCATTTTGGGGGCCACATCGAACGGCTGATCGGCACGATGATGGGCGCGGTGCATCTCCTGCCAGGGACCACCCAGTCGTCAGTTGCGGCCAAGGGCGGCTACGATGCCGAAGCCAATGCGGCGATGACCCTTCGAGAGTTTGATCTGTGGTTCGCCCTCGAAATATGCCGTTACAACAACAGCATCCACTCAGGCCTCAACTGCACGCCCGTTGCCAAGTGGGACGCGCTCGCAAGGGAAATGTCCGGCGACATCCCCTTCGACATGGAGGCCTTTCGGGTGAGTTTCCTGCCAAGTGAGCAGCGACAGGTTCGGCGCGACGGAATCCATCTGTTCGACTTGCGCTACTGGTCTGACGCCCTCGCAGGTTATGTCGGTCGTCAGGGCGGAAAGGTGGTTGTCCGCTACGATCCTCGCGATCTCTCGGCCGTCTGGGTCGAACTGGATGGCGGCAGATGCGTCGAGGCCCGATACCGAAATCTAGAGATCCCGCCTGTGTCGCTCTGGGAATACCGCGAGGCCATGAAAAAGGCCCGGGCCATGGGAAAGGTGGGCACGAATGAATTGGTCCTTGCCGAATTGATCCGGCAGCAACGCCAGATCGAGCGTGAAAGCCGCGGGCTGACCAAGGCAGAGCGCCGGTCCCGCGAAAGGAATTCGGCGAGGATGAGTCGTGCCAACGATGATGGGGCATCCGAGGGGCTGCGACCGGTCGACACCGGTGATACATCGCGCCCCATGTTCAAGGTGGAGCGCTGGTGAATTGAGGGCAGAAACTGAAGATGACGGCCGTATCGCTCTCATTCAGTCGGATATCTGGATCGGCTTTCCCCGGGCGGAGCAAGTGCTGGACCGGTTACAGGGACTGATTGAGATGCCGCGGCAGACCCGCATGCCTGGCCTTCTGGTGCATGGGGCGTCCGGCATCGGCAAGACAATGATCGCCCGCAACCTGTCCCGACGCTATGCGCCGGAGTATGATCCGGAATCCGGCATCACCCACACCCCGTTACTCCTGTTGCAGGCGCCACCCGCTCCCGATGAACGGCGGTTCTATATGCACATCCTTGCAGCGGTTGGTGCCCCTTCGTCGACGCTGAGCCTGAAGGCCCAGAGTGTTGCCTCGCTGGAAGTTCGGGTCGTGGGGCTTTTGCGCGACCTCGGGCTGCGGATGATCATGATCGACGAAGTCCACAACCTTCTGGCGGGCACGCACAGGGAACAGCGCCGGTTCCTAAATGTCTTGAGGTATCTCAGCAACGAACTGGAAGCATCTTTGGTTTGCTTCGGCGTAAGTGAAGCCGTCGATGCCATTCGCGGCGATGTCCAACTGGCCCGTCGGCTTGATGAACACCACCTCCCGAATTGGCGCGATGATGCCGAGTTCTCGGACATGATTCAGACCTTGATCGTGGCGATGCCGCTGGAGAGGAAATCCAATCTGAAAGTGCGTTCGCTCAAGCAGATCCTCGCGCTGACAGGCGGGGTGACGTCCCGCATCTTTGCCTTGGTCAAGGACCTATCCATCGACGCGATCGTCACTGGCCAAGAATGCATCACCGACGATGCAGTTGCTAAATGGACACCGGTTTGGTCGCGCCATGCGAATTCCCAACGGCGGCTCGAGAAGTCCAGAGCTTGAAGCAGCGCCCACTGCCCATAACGGTGACGCCAGTGCCGGACGAGCTGCTTTCCGGTTGGTTGTCACGCCTGGCCGCTTCAAATCATTGCAAGGTAGTAGATCTTCTCGTCCATATCGGGATCGACGCAAAATATGCTGCCGCCCTCGATCATGGTATCGACATGCTGGATGCGGACAGGATTTCCGTTGCGGCACGCATCGACCCTGCACTCGTGCCGTCGATGACTTTCGCGGCGATGCCTGAACCAGAGTTGCGGTTGACTGCACAGGTGCCCTTCCAGGCTTGCCCAAACTGCGCTGATGGCGGCGTTGCGCTCAGGCACTGGCGAAGGGCCTGGGCGTTCGACTGCCAGATGTGTGGTGCCCGGCTTCTTCCAAAGGCAGACATGAAAAATGGCGCCGCGGTCTCCGAAAAGCTGGTTCATCGTGCCCGGAATGGGGCAGGGGTGCTGGAGCGCATCGCGATGTCCGGCAGCGCGCGCGAACTACGCCGAGCCATGCAGGCGGTCACCTTCGCGATGGGACTGAATGCCTTGCGCGGAGATCCGTTCTTCGCCCTTCAAAGTCCCCGGCCAAACATAAGGCTCTTCTGCCTTGCCGCTATTGTCTCCGCCCAATCACGTCCACTGGTAAAGGCTGCGTTGTGCAGCATGGACATCGACATCTACGCACGAGTTGCCCTGTTACGCGCTTATGAAAATGAGCCCCGGCTGCTTGCGACCGTCGACAAGATAGCTCAGCGAATGCGACCACGCGACGGCGCTTCAGCCACTGCATCTCATATTTAAGGGCAAGAAAGTCCGCAAAGCGCGCCGTGTCTCGGATTTAAGGGCAACGCGACACCCGGGAACAGATTGTCATGATCGGCGACAAGGTACTTGCGCGATCAATGCCCCGGTGGCTGCAAAGGAGTAGCTTTGCCGTCGCAGAGTCTTCCCTGCCCGACCGACGGCCCTCGGAACGATACATTACAGGCAAGCGGGTGCTGCGGGAGGGTCTACTGGCAGTCACGGACCGGCTACCACGCCAGCGTCCGGATCGAGAGTCCTTGCGCTGATGACAGGAGCGCCAGCGCTGATCGTCGGGACAGCGCGGGATGGCGAGCAGATCGGCGGAAGTCCCAACGTTTTCGCGCTGATCGACAGTATCATGACGGTGCTCGCCTTCGACGCCACGTGTCGGGAGGCGTCACTCTGTCTTGCATTCCTTGATGCTCATATACTTGAAGCTCGTATCACACATCAGGGCTACGATGGTCACTTCGGTCAGAGTGGTTCGACCAAACGAAAGGGTGCCACATGGTTCGCCCCCAAAGGTGCACTGCGGAAGAAACATAAAACGGGCCCTTAGAAATCCCGTGCTTTGAGCAGAGAACAGCACACTCCAAGCTTGCTGCATGCCCGTGCAGAATGCAACGACCTCCTCTTCAGTTCGTAATTTTCGCTCCAACTACCGTCGCTTCGTCGGGTCGCGCTCGGCTCGCAGGTGGAAGACCAATGTCCCGCGGATCGCCGGCCCAGACAGCTTTGGTCAGGAGAACCAATTATCTCGGAGCAGACTGTAGGGCCGCCCCATGAGGTGGTGCAGGTCGGCGCTGGTTGGATGCTGGCAACAAGGTCAGCCTATGTTCCGCGATCGTGCAGCGTTAGATGAATGGGGTCAGGCCCTGAACTTGTCCGAGTAGATCGCGCCACGACTGCCTTCCACCATCCAATCGGCCGAGACGATTGAGGGAATTCTTTCGGGCGAGAGATCAGCGGTGATCTGATTGGATCGCTGGCAGAGCGCGACCTGGTCGGAACCGGACCGCGAGAGCCAAAGCCAATCGCGCCCAATGCATTTATGGCCACCGAGACCGTTGCTGCTGCCTTTGGGCTGGAAACCGTGCGCGATGCACGCAACCGCTGGCAGATTGCGGAGTCCGGTCTTGTCACGCCATGAAAGTAGGTCATGCAAATTCTATGCCGTTCACATCGGCCGTGCGAAACCGTTTTCGGGTCGACATTGCCGATTCAGAATTTGACCAATAATCGGCTGTTGACGGCGTACTTGCGCCTGCCTACAAAACCTGCACTGTCAGGGGAGTCCCAACCAAGGGACTGAGAGGCTGATAGGGGGCAACCCCAGTGCAGCGACCCTTTGAACCTGACCCAGTTGATACTGGCGTAGGAAGCACAAGTGGTCGCTCACATGTCCATGTTCGGACTGAGCGCTTTCGGGGCAATCCCGGCTTCTTTCCCTTTACGACGGGTCATCAACGCGAAAGAGGCTTTGATGAACCAGATCGACCAGACTGTTGCGCCCGGCACCCAGACCTCCGCGCTGCCCACCGTGACCACCGGTCCCCTGCCGGCTTCAACCAAACGGTATGTCGCGGGCGTGATCTATCCCGAAATCCGTGTGCCATTGCGGGAGATCGCCGTGCATCCTTCGGCGGGCGAGCCGCCGGTGACGGTCTATGATGCTTCAGGCCCTTACACCGACCCGGCGGTGGACACCGACATCACGCTTGGTCTGGCCCCGGTGCGGGCGACGTGGGTTGCGGCCCGCGGCGATTGCGAAGGATATACGGCCCGCACGGTTCAGCCCGCCGACAATGGCTTTGCCGGTGGCGCGCGGCTGGTGCCGGCCTTCCCAGTCGAGCGCAGCCCCCTGCGCGCCAGTGCCGGCGGGGCCGTCACGCAACTGGCCTACGCACGCGCCGGAATCGTCACCCCTGAAATGGAATATGTGGCCATCCGAGAGAACCTTGGCCGCACGGGTGCGGCGTCCTCGTCGCGCGATGGCGAGGATTTCGGGGCTGCGATTCCGGATCACGTCACACCGGAACTCGTCCGCCAGGAAATTGCTGCCGGTCGGGCGATCATCCCGGCCAACATCAACCACCCGGAACTGGAACCGATGATCATTGGCCGCAACTTTGCGGTGAAGATCAATGCCAACATGGGCACCAGCGCCGTGACCTCGTCGATGGCCGAGGAGGTGGACAAGATGGTCTGGGCAATCCGCTGGGGCGCGGACACGGTGATGGACCTGTCCACCGGGCGCAACATCCACAACACCCGCGAATGGATCCTCCGCAATGCCCCGGTCCCGATCGGCACGGTGCCGCTCTACCAGGCGCTGGAAAAGGTCGATGGCGTGGCCGAGAACCTGACATGGGAGCTTTACCGCGACACGCTGATCGAGCAGGCCGAGCAGGGGGTGGATTATTTCACCATCCACGCTGGCGTAAGGTTGCACCACATCCCGCTGACCGTGAACCGGGTGACCGGCATCGTCAGCCGGGGCGGCTCGATCATGGCCAAGTGGTGCCTGCACCACCATCGCGAAAGCTTCCTTTACGAGCATTTCTACGAGATTTGCGACATCATGCGGGCCTATGACGTGAGCTTCAGCCTCGGCGACGGGCTGCGGCCCGGGTCCATCGCCGACGCAAATGACGCCGCGCAGTTCGCCGAACTCGAGACGCTGGGCGAGTTGACGCAGATCGCCTGGGCCAAGGATTGCCAGGTGATGATCGAGGGGCCGGGCCATGTGGCCATGCACAAGATCAAGGCGAACATGGACAAGCAGCTGGCCACCTGCGGCGCGGCCCCGTTCTACACGCTGGGGCCGCTGACCACCGACATTGCGCCCGGCTATGACCATATCACCAGCGCCATCGGCGCGGCGATGATTGGCTGGTTCGGCACGGCGATGCTCTGCTACGTGACACCAAAGGAACACCTCGGCCTGCCCGACCGGGCCGACGTTAAGACCGGGGTCATCACCTACAAGATTGCCGCGCATGCCGCCGATCTGGCCAAGGGCCTGCCGGGGGCGCAGGCGCGCGACGACGCACTCAGCCGGGCGCGGTTCGAGTTCCGCTGGGAAGACCAGTTCAACTTGTCGCTCGACCCCGAAACCGCGCGCAGCATGCATGACGAGACCCTGCCGAAGGAAGCGCATAAGACCGCGCATTTCTGTTCGATGTGCGGGCCGAAATTCTGCTCGATGCGGATCAGCCACGACATCCGGTCCGAGGCGCAGAAGGAAGGCATGGCGGCAATGGCCGAGAAGTTCCGCGAACGCGGCGAGGTCTACCTGCCAAGCGTAGGGGCCGCGGAATGATCACGGTCCTTGGCGCCGGGGTCGCGGGGCTTTGCGCTGCGACCGTGCTGGCCGAACGGGGTCTGCCGGTCGAGGTGGTGGACAGCAGACCGGAAGGCGCCGGGGCAAGCTGGCTGGCCGGGGGGATGCTCGCCCCCTTCGTCGAAGCCGAAAGTGCTGCGCCCGAGGTGGCACGTCTGGGCGCTGGTGCGGTGGATTGGTGGGCGGCGCGGGTGCCGGGGGTGGTCAGGCGCGGTACGCTGGTCGTGGCCCCGGCGCGCGACCGGGCGGAGCTGGACCGTTTCGCCGCGCGCACCATTGGCCATGAGCGCATCGGCGGGGACAGGATCGCGCTCACGGAACCCGACCTGGCAGAGCGTTTTGCAAACGCCCTGCACTATCCCGACGAAGCACATCTGGACCCGCACCTCGCCCTGAAGGCTCTGGCCGACGGGCTGCGCGCGCGGGGTGCCGTTGTCCGGTTTGAGGCGCAACCGGCCTGGGGTCAGGCGGATGTCGATTGCCGGGGCATCGCCGCGCGCGATGTCTTGCCGGGCCTGCGCGCCGTGCGGGGCGAGATGCTGATGCTGCACTGCCCGGAGGTGGCGCTGTCGCGTCCGGTGCGCCTGCTGCATCCGCGCTTTCCGGTCTATGTGGTGCCGCGCGGCGACGGCCTTTACATGATCGGGGCCACGATGATCGAAAGCGATGCGACGGGCCCGATCACCCTGCGCAGCGCGACCGAACTGATGTCAGCGGCCTTTGCGCTGCATCCCGGCTTTGCCGAGGCAAAGGTGGTGGACATGGGCAGCGGGTTGCGCCCGGCCTGGCCCGACAACGTACCGCGCGTTTGCGAGGCAGGCGGACGGCTGCACCTGAACGGGCTGTATCGCCACGGCTTTCTGACCGCCCCGGCGCTGGCCCGGCAACTGGCCGATCTACTTGTCTCCTCCCGACTGGAACCTGTCCATGCGCATTGATCTGAACGGCACGGCAACCGAAACCAACGCGCAAACCCTGGCCGAGGCGCTAGCCGCGTTCGGCTATGCCGGGCGCGCGCTGGCCACCGCGCTCAACGGCCGCTTCGTGCCCGCTGCAGCGCGGGCCGAAACGGCGCTTCGGGACGGTGATCGGGTCGAGGTGCTGGCCCCGATGCAGGGAGGGTGAGATGCGGCTTTACGACGTGGACCTCGGCTCGCGCCTCCTGCTCGGCACGGCGCAATATCCCTCGCCGCAGGTGCTGACCGACGCCATTGCCGCCTCGGGCTGCGGGCTGATCACGGTGTCGCTGCGCCGCGAAAGTGCCGGGGCACCGGGCGCAAACGGCTTCTGGCCGCTGATCAGGGCCACGGGTGCGCGCATCCTGCCCAACACCGCTGGATGCCATTCGGCGCAAGAGGCGGTCACCACCGCCCGGATGGCCCGTGAGGTGTTCGGCACCGACTGGATCAAGCTTGAGGTGATCGGCAATGCCGACACGCTGCAACCCGA
>JAIEPJ010000190.1 GCA_019749835.1 Phreatobacter sp.
CAGCAGCACGGGGTGGTCGCCGCCGCGCAGGAGCCGAACCTCTGACTGGGTGTCACGCGACCAGGGCGATGCCGACGGGCTCGCCGACGCCGCACGGTTCGCCGAGGCCGGCGCAGCGGCACCGACGAAGGCCAGCGCGGAAAGTAGTGCACGGCGATCCAGCATTCTTCGCCTGTAGCGGGCAGAACCGGCTTTGGCCACTGACGTTCCGTTGAAGATGCACCACCGGCAGGACTGGACACGCCCTGACGGGTGGCAATTTTCACCGTTCCGGGTTAGCGTGGCGCATGGCAGCAAATCCCCGACGCGGAGGGCGCGACAGCGTCCGCGGCTATCTCGACGGTCAGATGCTCATCGCGATGCCCACCATGCGCGACGAGCGGTTTTCGCGCACGGTGATCTACATGTGCGCCCATTCCTCCGATGGAGCCATGGGCATCGTCGTCAACCAGAGCGCCACCAATCTCGCCTTCTCCGACCTGCTGGTGCAGCTCGATATCATCCCCGAGGCGCGCAAGATCATGCTGCCCGAACGGGTTGATGCGATTCGCGTGCTGCGCGGCGGGCCGGTCGAAACCGGCCGCGGTTTCGTCCTCCACTCCTCCGATTTCTACATCGAGAACTCGACGCTGCCGATCGACGAGGGCATCTGCCTGACCGCGACGCTCGACATCCTGAAAGCGCTCGCCACCGGTGACGGCCCGTCCAGCGCCATCCTGGCGCTCGGCTATGCCGGCTGGGGCGCCGGCCAACTGGAGAACGAAATCCAGTCGAACGGCTGGCTTCATTGCCCCGCCGACCCGGATCTCATCTTCGGGTCCGACGTCGAGACCAAATATGATCGCGCCATGCGCAAGATCGGCATCGATCCGGCCATGCTGTCGAGTGACGCCGGCCACGCCTGACGCTACCCCAGTTCAGCCCCCTCGCCGCGCGTCACGCCACGGTCGCAGCATCGCGCCATCCCGATGCCATGCCCTCTCGCGCCGGCGGCGCGAAACGGTCTAGGATCGCCCCCCAGGGAGAAAACACGACAGATGCGACGCCAGCGCCGGACCAAGATTCTCGCGACACTCGGACCTTCATCCACGAGCCGGGATCAGATCGCCGCCCTTTTCACGGCGGGAGCCGACGTCTTCCGCATCAACATGAGCCATACGCCGCACGACAAGCTCCGCGAATTCGTCGAGACGATCCGCTCGATCGAGCACGAACAGCAGCGCCCGATCGGCATCCTTGCCGACCTCCAGGGACCCAAGCTGCGCGTGGGCACCTTCAAGGACGGGCCGGTAACTCTGGCCAACGACGCCGCCTTCGTGCTGGATTCCGACAAGAAGCCGGGGGACGCGACGCGCGTCCATCTGCCCCATCCGGAGATCCTCGGCGCGCTCGAGCCCGGCCATCGCCTCATCCTCGACGACGGCAAGGTGACGCTCACCGCGGTGAAATGCTCGCCGACCCGCGCCGAATGCCGCGTCGTCGTCGGCGGCAAGCTTTCCGACCGCAAGGGCGTCAGCCTCCCCGACACCGACCTTCCCGTTTCGGCCCTCACCGACAAGGACCGCTCCGACCTCGACGCCGCGCTGAACGCCGGTGTCGACTGGATCGCCGTGTCCTTCGTGCAGCGGCCCGAGGACGTCGCCGAAGTGAAGAAGGTGGCGCGCGGCCGCGCCGCCGTCATGGCCAAGATCGAGAAGCCCCAGGCCGTCGCCCGCCTCGCCGAGATCATGGACATCGCCGATGCGCTGATGGTCGCCCGCGGCGATCTCGGCGTCGAGATGCCCATGGCCAAGGTGCCGGGAATCCAGAAGCAGATCACCCGCCAGGCCCGCCGCACCGGCAAGCCGGTCGTCGTCGCGACGCAGATGCTGGAGAGCATGATCACCGCCCCGGTGCCGACCCGCGCCGAGGTCTCAGACGTCGCCACCGCCGTCTTCGAGGGCGCCGACGCCATCATGCTCTCCGCCGAGAGCGCCGCCGGCCAGTATCCCGTCGAGGCGGTGTCGATGATGAACCGCATCGCCGAGGAGGTGGAGGCCGACCCGACCTATCGCGCCGTCATCCAGGGCCAGCGTGCCGAGCCCGAGGCCACCGGCGCCGACGCCATCGCGCTGGCCGCCCGCGACATCGCCGAGACGCTCGATCTGTCCGCCATCGTCTGCTGGACCATGTCGGGCTCGACGGCCCTGCGCGTCGCCCGCGAGCGCCCGAAGCCGATCACCATCGCCCTGACACCGAAGATCGCCACCGCTCGCCGGCTGGCCCTCCTGTGGGGCGTTCACTGCGTCGTCACCCAGGATGCCCGCGACCTCGACGACATGGTCAGCCGCGCCTGCCGCTTCGCCTTCCAGGACGGCTTCGCCAAACCTGGCCAGCGCATCATCGTCGTCGCCGGCGTGCCGCTGGGGACACCCGGCGCCACAAACATGCTGCGCATCGCCTTCGTCGGCTCGGAAGTGGTGGAGATCTAGCGCGCCGCGGACGGCCGGGTGGTCATGCGACGGGCGCATGGCCCTGCAGGATCGGACGGCTCTCGCCCAAACCCCGCTGCAAGGCCTGGATCTCCGCCGTCACCAGCGCGGGATCGGCGTGATGCGGCCCGTGCCCGACATCCGGCAGCACGATCAGCTTGGTGTGCGGCACATCGCGCGCCATGCCCAGCGAATGGAGATGGGTCCAGACGACACCGTCCTTGTCACCCGAGATCACCGTCACGGGGCAGGCGATGGCGCCGTAGCGTTGCGCCTGGTCGCGCACCTGGACGAGCAGCCCCGCGACGTCCTGCGCATTGGCCATGAACTGCGCCGGCCGCAGCACCAGCGGAATACCGGCGCTCTCGGCATAGTCCATGTCGATGGATTGCGGGCTGAACACGCCGGCAATGCTCCGTCCCATCCAGGCCTCTCCGACCGGCAGGGCGAGCGTCCAGGAGAAGAGCGGCCCGAGCAGCCGGCTTGCCGCCACGCGGTAGTACCAGTGCACGCCGCCGGGCCAGGGATGGGTCGCCGGGGCGATGAGCACGAGACCGGCGACCCGGTCGGCATGGTCGAGGGCGAGGCGGCAGGCCAGCGCCCCGGCCCAGGAATGGGCGACGATGACCGCCTGGGAGATGCCGAGGGCGTCGAGCGCGTCGATCACGGCGCCGGCCTGATGGTCGAGACTGGCGGCGGCGCGGCCGGCCTGCCGCTCCGAAAAGCCATGGCCCGGCCTGTCGACCAGCACCGTGCGGCCGAGGGTGGCGAGCCCCGCGCCGAGCGCCGGGCGCCAGGCCAGCGCCGATCCGGAGGCGCCGTGCAGGAAGACGGCCGGGACGGCGCCCTCCCCCTGGTCGATCAGGTGCAGCCGACCCGCCCGCGTCGGCACGAACCGGCCTAGTGGCGTGAAGGCGCGGGAGATCGCGCGGGCACGCCAGGCCGTCCAGCCCGCCAGGGCGGCGGGAACAGACGCGGCGGCGATGAGGGGTTCGACCAGACCAACCATCCCTGGACTACGTCGGCGAGGGCCCGGCGGATCGTCAGAGCTCGACGCCGTCGACGGTCGGCTGCAGGCGCTTGATGATCTGCGGCACCCGCTCGATATGCGGATTGACCTCCATGGCGCGCTTGAAGGCGGTCAGCGCCGCTTTATCCTCGCCCAGCTGCTGCAGCATCATGCCGAGCCCGACCATGGCGCCGAAATGGCGCGGCTCGAGCCGCAGCACATGTTCGATGTCGGTGATGGCGCGTCCGAACTCGCGGCGCGAGAAATACAATGTCGCCCGCCGGCTCCAGGCCTCCACCGTCTCCGGATAGAGGTCGATGACCGAATCGAGCAGCGAGAGGGCGAGGTCAGCCTGCCGCTGCTGCATGGCCTGCTGGGCGCGGGCCATGAGCAGATCTGCGGTATCAGACCCCGTCTGCGCGATGACCATGCCGATCTGCGCCTCGATGGCACGGGCCTGTCGCGCGCCCTCGGCCTCGCGCAGGCGGCTGTAGAGCTCGTCCAGCCGGCGCGCCCGCTCCGATGCGAAAGAAGGGGGCAGCACATTGGCCGCCGGGGCGCTGTCGGGGGCAAGGGGCGCAGCCGGCGGGGTCGGCCCGGTGACCTGCGCCAGCGCGGGAGTGGCCGAGGCCAGGACCAGACAAAGAAAAACCGCCGCGCGAGTCATGCCACAAGGGTGGTCCATGAATCGGCGACGGTCAATGTCGCGACGATGACAGGCGCGTGAGCCCCCGCCGTCCCGCGGCGTCGGTATCCCCGCAGGGACGACCGATCAGCCCTGACGCGCCTTGAAGCGCTTCTGGGTCTTGTTGATGACGTAGACGCGGCCCTTGCGGCGCACGATCTGGTTGTCGCGATGGCGACCGCGCAGCGACTTCAGCGAATTGCGGACCTTCATGGCGGCGATCCTTGGATGGGACGAGCACCGGGGATCGGAGGACCCGACGGGCGGTGCGTCGAAGAAGATGAGGCGCGGGCTATACGGCCCCGGCGCCGGAGTGTCAAGGTTGCAGCGCCGCTGTCGAGACGCCATCTGGCCGGGACGGGGCGGCGGAGCCGGGGCCCGCGCCCGATGACCGTCCCTTCACCCGCATGCGAGAAGAGGCTTGCCGCCATGAGCGTCGCCTTCACCAAGGAAAACGACCGCGACGGCACGGAGGCCAATCTCCAGGACCGGCCGATCTCGCCCCATCCGAACCTCGTGACGGCTGAGGGCCTCGCCATGATAACGGCCGCGCTGGAAGCGGCGCGCGCCGCGGTGCAGGAGGCCCGCGCGGCGGGAGAGGACGGCACCGGGCTCGCCCTCGCCCGCGCCGCCCGCGACTTTCGCTACTTCGCGGCCAGACAGGCCGATGCCGAGATCGTCCCGCCGCCGCCCGCCGACGGCCGTGTGCACTTCGGCAGCCGCGTCACCTTCGACCGCGACGATGGCCGCCGCCAGACCTTCCGCATCGTCGGCGAGGACGAGGCCGAGCCGGCCAAGGGGACGATCTCCTATGTGTCGCCGGTGGCCCGCGCCCTGATCGGCAAGGCAGTCGGCGACGTCGCTGTGGTGGCGGGCGGCGAGGTGGAGATCGTCGCGATCGGCTGAGCGCGGATCAGACCGGGGTGATGGATGCCAGCGCCGCGCGGCCGCCGGGCGCCGCCGACACCGTCATCTCCCGGGCGCCCTCCACCTGGGCGGCCGCGCCCTGCTGCACCACCAATGTCTCGCCGTCGGCGGTCATGCTCCAGGCCCCTTCCAGGGCCAGGAGGACATGAATCGCGGCCGTCGCAACCGGCTCCCCGGCGCCGCGGCCCTGGCAGATCACGACATCGCCGCTGGCCAGCCCGTCCCCCGTCAGCAGGTTGAAGGCGGTGGCAGGCGTGTCGTCGCGCAGCCGGCAGAAGGGTGCCGGCGCACCGGCGAAGCGCGTCGGCTGGTCGCGGGGCAGCGTCCGGGTGCCCGCCCCGGCGAAATCGAGATGGACACCGGGCCCCTCCACGATGGTGAAGGTGCGTGTCACGCCGTCATAGTCGGAGAAGGGTCCATCCTTCCCGATGGCCGCCGTGCCGACCCGCCAGGCGACGGCGCCGTCGGCGGCAAGGCTGACGGCGATGTCGGTGGCGGTCCCGCCGCCGTTCTTCCACGGGACTGCCTGGAAGGTGGCGGGATCGATCAGGCGGATCATCAGGTCACTGCGCCGTATAGGTGATGCCGCTGATCGGCGAGACGATCTGGTTGTAGATCTCGCCGCAGCGGGCGCCGCAGCGCCTGACAAAGGCCGGCAGCACCACCTTGGTCAGTGCCTCGCGCAGCTGCACCACATCGGCCGGCGTGGCGCGGGTGATGGTCATGGGACGGTTGGTGACGACATGGCCGATCTTGCAGCCCGCGGCATTGCCGGCATTGCACTGGATGCCGTCCTCGGTCAGCTCGGCGCCGAGCGTCCACTGGGCCTCCTCGACCTCGTTCATGGTCGTCTGCAGGAAGTCGCGCACGGCGGGGTCAAGCCGGTTCCACCAGGCGAGGTTCACCGCATAGGCGGCGACGCCCCACTGGATCGGCAGGGTGTAAAGATGGCGCGTCACCTCGTACCAGCGGGCGCCGTTGCCAGTGGCCGTGCCGGTGACGGCGCAATCGACGACGCCGCGCTCCAAGGCGCCATAGACCTCGGGGAAGCCGATGGCGACCGGCTGGCCGCCCACCGACTGGATGAAGTCGTTCTGCGAACCACCGGGGGTGCGCACCCGCCGGCCCTTCAGGTCGGCGAGGCTGGTGATCGGGTCGCGGCAGAACAGCACCTGGCCGGGGAAGGGATAGAAGGCGACGATCTTGATGCCGACGCGCTCCAGCTCCTTGTTGAGGGTCGGCAGCATGGCATGGGCGATGCGGCGGCCCTGCTCGTGCGACGGGTTCTGTCCCGACATGTCGATGATGTCGAGCAGCGGCACGTCGCCGGCCACCGTCGGCAGGGCGAGGCCGGCAAGGTCGATTTGGCCCGAGCGCAGCACGCGGATGAGATCGGGGCCAGTGAGGCCGCGCTCCGGCCAGCTCGCCAGGGTCACGCGGATTCGCCCGCCGGAGCGCTGCGGCAAGGCCTCGCGCAGCATCGGGATGTCGACGCGGGTATATTGCGGGATCGAGGGCGAGAGCTGCGTCACCATCTGGATGGCGACGGGCGGGCCGGGCGGCAGGGCCGGCGCCTGGGCGAAGGCGGGGCCGGCGAGGAGGCCGAGGGCGGCTGTCACCGCCGTGACGAGAGACGGGAACGACGAGACCATGGTGCCCTCCGGATGCGGGGACATGCCCGCCACCACCGACTATAGGCGGCGGTGACGCTGCGTCGAGATGGCACGATGCAGGGCTGTCCGCATTGACCCGGCCCGGCGCGCATGGCTAAACCCGCGCCATGACCGCTCCCACAAGCCCCAACGGCTCCGGCAGCCCGGCCTCGCGCCGACGCACCTTCGCCATCATCTCCCATCCCGACGCCGGCAAGACCACGCTGACGGAGAAGCTGCTGCTGTTCGGCGGCGCCATCCAGCTCGCCGGCGAAGTGAGGGCCAAGCAGGGCCGCCGCCAGACCTCCTCCGACTGGATGGCCATCGAGCGCCAGCGCGGCATCTCCGTCGTCACCTCGGTGATGACCTTCGAATATGGCGGCTGCGTCTTCAACCTGCTGGACACGCCGGGCCACGAGGACTTCTCCGAGGACACCTACCGCACCCTCACCGCAGTCGATTCCGCCATCATGGTCATCGACGGCGCCAAGGGCGTCGAGGATCGCACGCGCAAGCTCGTCGAAGTGTGCCGCCTGCGGGACATCCCGATCATCACCTTCGTCAACAAGATGGACCGCGAGACCCGCGACCCCTTCGACCTGATGGACGATGTGGAGAAGGCCCTCGCCCTCGACACCGTGCCCATGACCTGGCCGATCGGGGTCGGCCGCGACTTCGCCGGCACCTACGATCTCGTCCACAACCACGTCCGCCGCATCGACCGTGACGAGGAGCCGATCAAGGTCAACGGACCCGAAGCCGCCATCTTCGACGAGATGCTGCCGGTCGGCGCCGAAGCCTGGCGCGAGAGCGCGCTGCTGGCCAAGGAGGGCGCCAAGCCTTTCGACCTCGACGCCTATCGCGAGGGCCACATGACGCCGGTCTATTTCGGTTCAGCGCTGCGCACCTTCGGCGTCCAGGACCTGATCGACGCGCTGATCGCCTATGCGCCTCCGCCGCGCGCCCAGGTGGCCGAGACGCGCACCGTGCTGGCCGACGAACCGAAGATGAGTGGCTTCGTCTTCAAGATCCAGGCGAACATGGACCCCAACCACCGCGACCGCATCGCCTTCCTGCGCGTCTGCTCGGGCAAGCTCGCCCGCGGCATGAAGGCCAAGCTGGTGCGTACCGGCAAGCCCATGCCGCTCAACGCGCCGCAGTTCTTCTTCGCCAAGGACCGCCAGCTGGCGGAGGAGGCCTATGCCGGCGATATCGTCGGCATCCCCAACCACGGCACCCTGCGCATCGGCGACACGCTCACCGACGGCGAGGACATCGTCTTCAAGGGCGTGCCGAGCTTCGCGCCGGAGCAGTTGCGCCGCGTCAAGCTGAAGGATGCAATGAAGGCCAAGAAGCTGCGCGAGGCGCTGCAGCAGATGGGCGAGGAGGGCGTCGTCCAGCTCTTCGTGCCCCATGACGGCTCGCCGGCCATCGTCGGCGTCGTCGGCGCCCTGCAGCTCGACGTGCTGAAGGACCGGCTGTCGGCGGAATACACCCTCCCCGTCGATTTCGATCCCTGCCAGTTCGCGGTCTGCCGCTGGATCACCGCAGAGGACCCGGCGAAGCTCAATGCCTTCGTCGAAAGCCATGGATCATCGATGGCGCGGGATCTCGACGGCGCTCCGGTCTACATGGCGTCGAGCGCCTTCTCCCTGCGCTATGAGGAGGAACGGGCGGCCGGCATCACCTTCTCGGCGATCAAGGACTATCAGCGCGCCGCATCCTGACGGGAGCCGCTGCGGCGGGCACCGCCCACTGCCTGGCCGATCCAGCTGATCACCTGGGCATGCAGGCCCGGATCTTTTTCGATGTTGAAATGGGTGATGTTGCCGCGGCCGCGCAGGTCGATGTTTTCGACGCGGCCGCGAAAACCGGGCGCTGCCGCCACCGTCGTGCCCCAGCCGTTGTTCGACTGGAAGAGATTGATATAGCGGCGCGTGCCGCCAGCCAGCTGCTGGCGAACGGTGGGATCGAAGGCGATGGCGAGCGCCAAGCTGCCGCCGCTCTGGCCAACCGCATTGGCGAGGTCGGTCACGGCATTGGCCCCGAGCGAATGGCCGATGACCACCGCCTGATGGCGGCCGCCGGAGGCGCGCTGATTGGCAAGGATTTCCGCCGCGATGCCGGGCCAGGCGCCATATTCATGCACCGTGGCGTTGTAGCCGCGGGCGCGCAGCTTCTCGCCGAGATCGTCCATGCCCTGCGAGAAGACATTGGCGAGGCCACGCATGAGATAGATCCGCGGCGCGATCTGCTGCACGCGCCGACCCGTTGCGGCAGACGACAGGAGGTCGCCGCGCGCCATGGCGTCCCGCGCCATCTGCAGCGTCTGGCCACCCTCGGCGTGCGTCTGCGCCGTGGTCTGGCAGCCCGCCATGAGGAGGCCCGACAGGGCAAGCGCAGCGATCGCGACACGCTTCGACATAAACATGCCAACCTCAGTCCCAAGACCGACCTGCAACGTCCCGGACCCTGTCCCGGTTCCGACAGACCGCCGCGATACCCTGCCCGATCACGGTTAACTGCCGCTGAACGCGGCGGCGGTGATGTCAGGGCGCGACCACCCGCGCGGCGACAATCCAGCATCGGCCGATGTTCAGCGATTGTCACGCAACCGCCAGCCCTGTTTCGGCGCTAGTAGAGATAGGGAACGATCCGCTTGGTGCGCGCCGCATAGGCGGCATATTCCGCACCGAAGGCCTCATGCATCATGGCCTCCTCGCGCCCGACGCGGAAGGCATAGAGAAGCCCGAAGCCGATGAGCCCGGCGGGGCCGACAACCCAGTTCTGCAGGAGCAGCAGCTGCGCCAGGGCCCAGAGGAAGAAGGCCGTGTACATGGGATGGCGCACCAGCCGATAGACGCCGTGTGTCACCAGCGTATGGCCCTCGCGCAGTTCGAGCGTCTGCGACCAGTTGCGGCCGAGCTGGCGGTGGGTCGCCAGGAACAGGGCCAGCGCCGCGGCGAAGACCGCGGCGCCCGCCCAGGCCTGGACGGCCGAGAAGCCGTAATCGGCAAAGCGCAGAACGCCGAACCGCGCCAGCAGGCAATAGGCGATCGGCACGATGCCGAGGCCGGTCAGCGAGATCAGCAGGAGCATCCGTTCCTGCCGGTCGACGGCACTGACCTGGATGCGGTTCTTGCGCTTGTTCTTCACCTCGTGCGGGATGCGGATGGCACCCCAGCCGAAGATGCCGATGAGGAAGATGATCTCGGCCATGAGACGGGTCATCGGTGCGGCATGTCCTCGACAGGCTGGGGGAAGGGTGTGGTCGCCCCGGACAGCGCGCCGTTGGGGCCT
Organism: Phreatobacter sp.; assembly: GCA_019749835.1. GTDB lineage: Bacteria > Pseudomonadota > Alphaproteobacteria > Rhizobiales > Phreatobacteraceae > Phreatobacter. The sequence continues at coordinate 10,045 of JAIEPJ010000190.1, forward strand.
AGCGCACCGGGCAGGTTCGCGCCGTGGCTGACGATGTCGGCGAAGCGGAAGGGCCCGCAGGCAATCATGTGGAAATCATAGGCGTAGCGCTGTTCGTTGCCCATCACATATTGCCGGTGAATGCGCAGCAGATTGCCGCGGAAGCGTTTCCATGTGTGCGGCGACAGCATCCGCGACAGGCGGACCGACTGGCGGATCGGGCGGCTTGCTGCCTTCAGCCCGAGCGCCTCGACCGTGTTGTTCTTGTAGAAGCAGATGAAGTCGACATGGCTGTCATATTCCGCCCAGGTGATGGTGGGGCGGTCGGCCACGCTCTGGATTCGGTCGCGCAGCCAGCCCGCGGCGGGGTGGAGGGCGATCTTCAGGGTGGAGGACCCGACCCCGGCGAGCCCGAGCGGTGGTGTTCCCGGTGAGCCGGCGGCCTCGACCCGCGCCACGGCGTCGAGCATCCACACCGCCCCGAGGCTATGGGCGACGATGACCACCTCGTCGACGTCGCCCGCCGCAAGACCCGCGGCAATCTCGCGGGCGAAGGCCTCGGCCCGGCGCTCGATCACCGGACGGCGTCGACGGATCATGTCGCGCGCGAAGATCCAGTCGCTCAGCATGTAGGTCAGGTGCAGGCGCGATCCCGCAGCCGCCACCAGCCCGGCGAAGAGCGCGAGCCCGGCCAGCAGGTGCAGCCCCACCGGCAGCGGCAGGCCGAACAGGCCGGGAAGCGTGGGGAGGTTCCATGCGAGGGCGGCGAAGACGGCCAGCAGCACCAGCGGATAGGCGGCAAAGAACGCATAGCGCCAATAGGCGAGGGCATAGCGGAAGAAGGTCCCCGACAGCAGGATGTCGCAGGCCACGACGAGATAGCGCGGCAACCGCTTCCACACCGGCAGGCCCATGTCTTCCGCCAGGATATCGTCCCAGCGCAACAGGCGGACATCGGTCTCGACGGTGAAGTCCGGGCCGGACACGACGACCGGCCAGGCCGTCACCGGCGCATCCGGAAGGTCGACGGGCTGGCCGACTTGAACGGCAAGCGACCAGGTCTTCTCGAAACGGCCGATCTCGCGTGCGAAGCGGCGATGGTGGGCGCTCGCCGGCAAGGGCTCATAGCCCGTCAGGAGATAGGTGCGTCGCTTGCGAACGGAACGGATCTCGGCCTCCGGGGCATTGGGCAGGGCGATCAATGCCATGCCGGGACGTCATTCGCCAGATCGCCGGATCGTCGCGGGCGCGGCGGTCACCGGAAGGCGGGCCCCGGCCTGGCGGCGCGCGCCATCTGCAGCGCCTGGCAGTCCGCCGGCCGGAGGCCCAACTGGGCTAGCGCCGCGATCGCGGCAATTGCTGCTGCGCCAGCATCCAGACGAAAAGCGGCTTGGACATGAGACGGCAGCCCAGCCGATAGACGCCGATCAGGAGGATGATGCCGGCCATGAGACCCGTCCTTCGGGCGACATGTCCTCGGCAGGCTGGGGGAAGGGTGTGGTCGCCCCCGACAGCGCGCCGTTGGGACCGAGTGCACCGGGCAGGTTCGCGCCGTGGCCGACGATGTCGGCGAAGCGGAAGGGCCCGCAGGCGATCATGTGGAAATCATAGGCGTAGCGCTGTTCGTTGCCCATCACATATTGCCGGTGGATGCGCAGCAGATTGCCGCGGAAGCGCTCCCAGGTGTGCGGCGACAGCATGCGCGAGAGGCGGACCGACTGGCGGATCGGGCGGCTCGGCGCCGTCAGGCCGAGCGCCTCGACCGTGTTGTTCTTGTAGAAGCAGATGAAGTCGATATGGCTGTCATATTCGGCCCAGGTGATGGCGGGGCAGTCGGCGACCCGCTGGATCTGGTCGCGAAGCCAGCCTGCAGCGGGGTGGAGGGCGATCGTAAGGGTGGAGGAGCCGACCCCGGCGAGCCCGAGCGGTGGTGTTCCCGGCTGGCCGGCGGCCTCGACCCGCGCCACGGCGTCGAGCATCCACACCGCCCCGAGGCTATGGGCAACGATGACCACCTCGTCGACGTCGCCCGCAGCAAGGCCGGCGGCGATTTCGCGGGCGAAGGCCTCGGCACGCCGCTCGATCGCCGGCCGCCGCCGGAGGATCATGTCGCGCGCAAAGATCCAGTGGCTCAGCATGTAGGTCAGGTGGAGGCGCGGCCCCGCCGCCACCACCAGCCCGGCGAAGAGCGCGAGCCCGGCCAAGAGGTGCAGTCCCCACGGCAGCGGCAGGCCGAACAGGCCGGGAAGGGCCGGGACCAAGCTGGCGAGGGCGACGAAGACGGCCAGCAGCACCTTGGGATAGGCGGCAAAGAGCGCGTAGCGCCAATAGGCACGGGCATAGCGGAAGAAGGTTCCCGACAGCAGGATGTCACTGGCCGCGACGAGATAGCGCGACAGCCGCTTCCACACCGGCAGGCCCATGTCGTCTGCCACGATATCGTCCCAGCGCAGCAGGCGGACATCGGTCTCGACGGTGAAGTCCGGACCGGACAGCACGACAGGCCATGCCGTCACCGGCGCGTCCGGCAGGTCGACGGGCTGGCCGACGTGGGCGGCAAGCGACCAGGTCTTCTCGAAACGGCCGATCTCGCGCGCGAAGCGATGATGGTGCGCGCTCGCCGGCAAGGGCTCATAGCCTGCCAGGAGATAGGTGCGTCTCTTGCGAACGGAACGGATCTTGGCCTCCGGGGCATTGGGCAGGGCGATCAATGCCATGCCGCAGCGTCATTAGCCAGATCGCGGAATCGCCCCGGGCCCGGCAATCCCCAGAAGGCGGGTCCCCGACATTCCCGGTCGCCCTGCCGCACATCCTCCCCGCGCGCCATCGATGGCGACGCGCCACCACCCCTCGGCGGGTCCCGGCCCAGTCGGTTCTACACAGCGCTCTCCCCTTGCGCAGGACAGTTTGCCGCCGGTGCCGTCGGACTCCGTTCAATGATGATGCCGATGCCGTTCGACGTCGTTACCGAAAGCGGCTATCCTCTCGGCATGTGGCTTGCGGGACCCGTGCGGTCTCCCGTCTGGCCCTTCGCGGCGAGGACGAAAGCCGATGGACGGTGATCACAGGCGACCCGACCCTCGACCGGCGCTGTTGCGGCGACCGCCGACCTGGAGCCTCGAGCACCAGCGGCAGGAGCCGGAAAGGCCGGGCTTCAACGCCTGGGACGACCGCGTCCGCACGCGCCAGAACATCGCCGCCGCCGCCGTCGTGCTGCTCCTGGGCCTGGCGACCTATCATGTCATGGTCGAGTTGCGGTCGAGTTCCCGCATTCTCGCCTGTATCGAGGCCGGCCACCGCAACTGTTCGCAGCCCGTTATCCCCGGCAACGGACACCGCTAGACAGGTTCACCCCTTGTGCCTCTGCGGGCCTGCCACAGGCAGGCGTCCCGTCATGGCAGACCAGCGCGTCCGGCCTGCGGCGGACCGCGCCGATCCACCGTCACTTCACCACCTCGAGATGGCCATAGGCCTTGAGAAAATTGCGTCCGCCGGCCCTGTCCTCGGCCAGCGCCGCCACGTCATCAAGCAGCGCGCGGATCGCCCGCCTGACGTCACCGTCGAATTCGGCCAGCACCGCCTCGACCTCGTCGTCACCATCATCGGGTCTCTCGGAGCCGGCCATGCTGCGTACTGTGCTCATCTCGCACCTCCCTGAATGTTCTTATTATGTTCT
>JAIEPJ010000162.1 GCA_019749835.1 Phreatobacter sp.
GCCGGCTTCCGCCGTCCCTTCGCTCGCCGCCGCCTGGCGCCGGCTGGAGCGCCGCGCCGGCCAGGCGCCGGCCCTGGTCGAGCCCATCGTCCGGGCCTTCGGCGAGGCGCTCGACCGGATCGAGGATGCAAGGGCCGCCGTCGAGGCTGCCCAGCGCGCCGCCGAGTTCGACCCGCGCGAGCTCGAGCGCATCGAGGAGCGGCTTTTCGCCCTGCGCGCCGCCTCGCGCAAATTCGCCGTCCCGGTGGAAGGGCTCGCCGATCTCGCCGCCCGCTACATGGCCGATGTCGCGGCGCTGGATGCCGGCGAGGACCGGCTGGTGGCGCTGGAAAAGGCCGCCGGCGCCGCCGAGGCCGCTTATGGCAAGGCCGCGGCCGCCCTCTCCGTCAAGCGCAGGGCCGCGGCCGCCAGGCTCGGCAAGGCCGTCAATGCCGAGCTCGGGCCGCTGAAGCTCGACCGCGCCCGTTTCATGACCGAACATGCCGCCGACGGATCCGGCGCCGAGGGCATCGACCGCCTGGAATTCTGGGTCCAGACCAATCCCGGCACCCGCCCCGGGCCGATGATGAAGGTCGCCTCCGGCGGCGAGCTCTCGCGTTTCATGCTGGCGCTCAAGGTGGTGCTGGCCGACCAGGGCTCGGCGCCCACCCTGGTCTTCGACGAGATCGACACCGGCGTCGGCGGGGCGGTGGCCGATGCCATCGGCCAGCGCCTCGCCCGCCTCGGCGGCAAGGTCCAGGTGCTCTCGGTCACCCATGCTCCGCAGGTCGCGGCCAAGGCGACGCGGCACTATCTCATCGCCAAGGAGACGACCGGCCAGCGTGTCGCCACCCGCGTCAGGCCGCTCGGCTTCGAGCTGCGCCGCGAGGAGCTCGCCCGGATGCTGGCCGGCGAGACCATCACCGACGAGGCCCGCGCCGCCGCCGCGAAGCTGCTGACCGTCGGATGAGCCGTCATCGGATTGCCGGCTTTGGCGCGTGATATCGCCGGCATGACCAGTTTCGCTGCTGCCCGCGCGCTTGCCTTGCCGCTCTCCCTGATCCCTGCGTTCGGGCTGGCGCTGCTGGCCTTCCTCGGGGCCAGCCCCGCCCGGTCCCAGCCCGCCGCCATGACCGAGGCCCTCGCCGCCTGCGCTGCCGTCCCCGACATCCGCGTCGCCGGCTCCACCCTCTGCTTCACCGGCGATGTCGACGCCGCCACCGCCGGCCGCGCCGAAACCCTCCTGGCCGATCGCGGCCTCACCGCCATGGTCGTGACCTCAGACGGCGGCGAGGTCAGGGCGGCGCTGCGCCTCGCCCGCGCAGTCCGTTCGCGCGGCCTGTTGCTGGTGGTGAAGGGGGACTGCATCTCCTCCTGCGCCAATTTCCTCTTCCCCGCCGCCCGCACCAAGGCGGTGGCGCCGGAGAGCCTGCTCATCTTCCACGGCGGCATCGCGCCGGGCGCCTTCGGTGGGCTCTTCGGCCATGGCGAGGAGCGCGAACTCCTCGCCGAGACCCGTGCCTTCTTCCGCGAGATCGGCGTCGATGGCTCGATCAGCTACGACCCGCCCTACCGGCGCGATCCGCGCTCCGGCGTGCGCTCCCTGGCCGAGGAATGGACCGCGACGCCGGCCGCCCTGCGCCGCCACGGCATGACCGGCATCGTCTCGATGTGGTGGCCCTCGCACGAGGCCATCATCCGGGAAGCGGCGTCGAGGCGCATGGTGCTCGGCATCGTCGAATAGGACGCTGCGGCCGCAATCTGGCAGCAGGAGCCCTTGTCCCTTGGCCGAAGGGCTCTATCGTCCCTCCCGCGCGCGTCGTCGCACAAGGCCGTGGATGTCGGGCCCCGCATCCGGCATGAGGAGCGGTGCCGCGTGCCGCAACCGGTCGAGTGAGTCGATGTCGAAAGCCCCCGTTCCCCAAGCTCCCGTCGATGCCATGACTGCCGACGAGGCCCGCCGCGAACACGATCGGCTCGCCGAGGCCATCGCCGAGGCCGACCGGAACTATTACCAGGACGACGCGCCAACCCTCACCGATGCCGATTACGACGCCCTGCGCCGTCGCTACGAGGCGCTCGAACAGGCCTTTCCGGCGCTCAGGACCGCTGACAGCCTGTCCGAGAAGGTCGGCGCCGCGCCGGCCGGCAAATTCGGCAAGGTCACCCATGCCGTTCCCATGCTGTCGCTGTCCAACGCCTTCGCCGACGAGGAGGTGACGGACTTCGTCGGCCGGGTGCGGCGTTTCCTCGGCCTGGAGGCCGATGCGCCGGTGGCCATGACCGCCGAGCCGAAGATCGACGGCCTGTCCTGCTCGCTGCGCTATGTCGCGGGCAGGCTCGCCGTGGCGGCGACGCGCGGCGACGGTGCCGTCGGCGAGGACGTCACCGCCAATATCCGCACCATCGGCGAGATTCCGCAGGTGCTGGAAGGGGCGCCGGAGGTGCTGGAGGTTCGCGGCGAGGTCTATCTCAGCCACGCGGACTTCCGCGCCATCAACGCCCGCCAGGAGGAGCGGGGGCTGCCGCCCTTCGCCAATCCGCGCAATGCCGCCGCCGGGTCCCTGCGTCAGCTCGACCCCGAGATCACACGCCAGCGGCCGCTGCGCTTCTTCGCCTATGCCTGGGGCGAGATCAGCCCGGCCCGTCCCCGCGACACCCAGTCCGGCATGGTCGCCTGGTTCCGTGCCCTTGGCTTCCCCACCAATCCGCTCACCGTGGTCTGCGACAACGCCGAGGCGCTCCTCGCCCATTACCGGCTGATCGGCGACCAGCGCGCCACCCTCGGCTATGACATTGACGGCGTCGTCTACAAGGTCGACAGCCTCGACCTGCAGGCCCGCCTCGGCTTCGTCTCGCGCTCGCCGCGCTGGGCCATCGCCCACAAATTCGCCGCCGAGAAGGCGACGACCACCCTCGAGGCCATCGACATCCAGGTCGGCCGCACCGGCGCCCTGACCCCCGTGGCCAAGCTCCGCCCCGTCACCGTCGGCGGCGTTGTCGTCTCCAACGCCACCCTGCACAACGAGGACTACATCAAGGGCGTCGGCACCGATGGCACGCGTTTCCGCGACCACGACATCCGCATCGGCGACACGGTCATCGTCCAGCGCGCCGGCGACGTCATCCCGCAGGTGCTGGACGTGGTCATCGAGAAGCGCCCGGAGGCGGCGCGCCCCTTTGCCTTCCCGACGACTTGTCCCGCCTGCGGCAGCCCGGCGATCCGTGAGGCAGGCGAGGCTGTCAGGCGCTGCACCGGCGGCTTCGCCTGTTCGGCGCAGGCGGTGGAACGGCTGCGCCATGTCGTCTCCCGCCGCGTCTTCGACATCGAAGGGCTCGGCGCCGAGCGGCTGCCCTTCTTCTTCGCCGATCCCGACCTGCCGATCCGCGAGCCGGCCGATATCTTCACCCTGGCGCGGCGCGACGGCGAGAACCTGAAGAAGCTCAAGGACAAGGAGGGCTTCGGCGCCCTCTCGGCGAAGAACCTGTTCGATGCCATCGAGGCGAGCCGCACGGTGGCCCTCGACCGCCTCATCGCGGCGCTCGGCATCCGCCATGTCGGCGAGACGACGGCACGTGTCCTCGCCCGCGCCTACGGCACCTGGCAGCCCTTCCACGATGCGGCAGTGCGCCTCGCCGAGGGCGATGCCGAGACTCGCGCCGAGCTCGACTCCCTCGACCAGATCGGCGATGCGGTGATCGATGCCATGGCGGCCTTCTTCGCCGAGCCACGCAACCGCGCCATGGTCGAGCGCCTCGTCGCCGAGCTGACGGTGGAAGCGGCCGAGAGACCGAAGGCCGACACCCCCGTCGCCGGCAAGACCGTGGTCTTCACCGGCGCCCTGGAGAAGATGACCCGCGACGAGGCCAAGGCCATGGCCGAAAGGCTCGGGGCGAAGGTCGCGGGCTCCGTCTCGAAGAAGACGGACTATGTCGTCGCCGGGCCCGGCGCGGGCTCCAAGCTCGACAAGGCGCGCGAGTTCGGGGTCGCCGTCATGACCGAGGACGAATGGTTCGAGCTTGTGAAATAATCTTGCGAATCCAGATCGTTAACAGATCGTTTCCACAAGCCATGCGCGGAATGCAAGACGATTGTGCATCGCACAATCTTGCAAAATCGCTGCACTGCAACAAAATAGGGGAGTGTAAAGGGAGGAAGCCTCGAGGTCGTCCGCTCTTTCAGAGGAGAGACCACCATGGCTACCATTGCACTCGACAAGATCGCTTCTGCCGCCCCGGCCGAGAAGGCCACGGGCAAGCGCGGCTTCTGGGGTTCCGTCTACGACGCCATCGTCGAGGCCCAGGAACTGCGCGCCGCCACCTATGTCAACGGCTACCTGGCCCATCTGTCGGACGAGGAACTCGCCGGCCATGGCCTGACCCGCGACCAGATGGTGCGCCGCACCCGCAGCATGATGTCCAGCATCTGACCGATTACGTCACGCGCCGCATGACAGGGCCGGTCCTGCCCCGGCAGGACCGGCCGTCCGCCTCACCCCGCCCCTGGAGGGCACCATGGTCTTCGCGACCCTTGCCCGCTACCTGAACGATCTCCGCCGCCGTCGCGCCGAGCGCATGGCGCGCGAGGCCCAGACCCTCGTCTCGGCCGACGAACTGCGCCGCGCCGGCATCCTGACGACCCTCGGCGGCTCCTACACCCTGCCCTTCGCCCGCTGAACGCCGCGCGCCGTCCTCAGGTCGGCTTGCGCCGGATGCCGATGACCTGACCGACCCCTTCCGGCCGCTCCCGGCCCTGGCTGTCGCGATGCCAGGCCGCCAGCCGCGCCATGATGTCTGCGGGGAAAGGCGCCGGCTTGCGCGTCGCCATGTCGATGTGGATCGAGATCGATTCCATCGTCGCCGACAGCCAGCGCTCCTCGGCATGGATCAGTTCCATCCAGTAGTGGATACGCTTGGCGTCGACGTCGAGGATGCGGATGCGCGCCTGCACCGGATCCGTCAGGTGCACCTCGCGAAGGTAGCGCACATGCAGTTCCATGGCGAAGAAGCTCATGTTGCGCGTCCGCACGTAGGATTCGGACAGGCCGATACGCTCGAACAGCATGTCCAGCCCCTCGTCGAAGAGCTTGACGTAGAAGGCGACGTTCACGTGGCCATTATAGTCGATCATCTCCGGGCGGATCGCCATCCGGGACGAGATCGGCAGGCCGGTATCAGGGCAGAGGTCGAAGGAGGTCATGACTCCCGCTTAGCCGATGGCGGCCGGCCCCGGCAATCGCCCGGCCGGGGGAGGGGGCTAGCCGCCGATCGCGCCGTTGCCTTGCGGTCATGCCCCCTCACCCGGCCGGCGGCCGACCTCTCCCCCGCGGGGAGAGGTCGTCGCGCGCGAGCGCGGCGGGTGAGGGGGTGACAGTTCCGTCCCAAGCGCCGATCGCCCAGCCCTTTGCCTTCGCCGCGCCAGCCCCTAATGTCCGCCTCCGCTCCGCCATCGGAGCGACCGAGGACCCTGCCATGCCCGCCACCCGCACCCGTCCGAGCCCGGCCATCGTCGCCACCGTGGTCGCCGAACTGCAGGCCCGTTTCGGCAACCGGGCCGTCACCTCCCAGGCGGTGCGCCAGCAGCATGGCCACACCCTCACCTGGATCGAGAACCAGCCGCCGGACGTCGTCGTCTTCGCCGAGACCACCGAGGACTGCGTCGCGGTGATGAAGATCGCCGCCGCCCATGACATGCCGGTCATCCCCTTCGGCACGGGGTCCTCGCTGGAAGGCCATGTCAACGCGCCCTTCGGCGGCATCTCCCTCGACACCTCGCTGATGAAGCGGATCATCGCCGTCCATGCCGAGGACCTCGACGTGGTGGTCGAGCCCGGCGTCACCCGCAAGCAGCTCAACGAATATCTGCGCGACATGGGCCTGTTCTTCCCCATCGACCCCGGCGCCGACGCCTCCATCGGCGGCATGGCGGCGACGCGTGCCTCCGGCACCAATGCGGTGCGCTACGGCACGATGAAGGACAATGTCATCGCCCTCGAAGTGGTGCTGCCGAACGGCGAGGTCATCGACACCGCCCGTAGAGCCCGCAAGACCTCCGCCGGCTACGATCTCACCCGCCTCTTCGTCGGTTCCGAGGGCACGCTCGGGGTGATCACCAAGGTCACCCTGAAACTCCACGGCATCCCCGAGGCGATCTCGGCGGCGACCTGTACCTTCCCGACGGTGAAGGATGCGGCGGACGCCACCATCGTCGCCATCCAGACCGGCATTCCCATGGCCCGGATCGAACTCCTCGACGAGGTGCAGGTCGGCGCCGTCAACGCCTATTCGAAGCTCTCCCTGCCCGAGAAGCCGCTGCTGCTGCTGGAATTCCACGGCACCGAGGCCGGCGTCGCCGAACAGGTCGAGCGCTTCCGCGCCATCGCCGACGACTATGGCGCCGGCGATTTCCAGTGGGCGGCGCGGGCCGAGGACCGCACGCGGCTTTGGCAGGCCCGCCACGACGCCTATTGGGCGGCGATGGCGCTCCGGCCGGGATGGAAGGGACAGTCCTCCGACGTCTGCGTGCCGATCTCGCGCCTCGCCGAGTGCATCGACGCCACCAAGAAGGACATCGAGGCGAGCGGCCTCATCGCCCCCATCGTCGGCCACGTCGGCGATGGCAATTTCCACGTCCTGCCGCTGATGGACGAGAGCGATCCGGCCAGCGTCGCCGCCTGCAAGGCCTTCATGGGCCGCATCGTCGAGCGGGCGCTGGCCATGGAGGGCACCTGTACGGGCGAGCACGGCGTCGGCCAGGGCAAGATGCACTATCTCGCCGCCGAGCATGGCGACGCCGCCCTGGCGCTGATGGCGTCGCTGAAACAGGCTGTCGACCCCCGGGGCATCATGAATCCGGGGAAGATGGCGGGCTGAGCCGCGCCCGAGTCCGCTGATCAGCCCTGGTGGCGACGGAGCCAGCTCGCCGCATAGCTGCAGCGCGGGACGATCGTCAGGTTCTCCGCCCGCGCCGCCGCCACCACCTGCTCCATCAGCCGCCCGGCGGCACCTGTCCCGCGCAGGGCAGGCTCGACCTCCACATGGTCGATGACCAGCCGGTCGCCGTCGCGGCGGTAGGCCGCGAAGGCCTGGCGGCCGTCGACGTCGAGTTCGAACCGCCCGGCAGCTGTGTCGTCACGGAACAGATCGGCCATCGTCTTCGTCTCCCGGGCAGTGTCATGCTGTCGATATGGGCCCGCCGGCGGCTGTCGGCCCTCGCGATCCTGCAAGTCAGGCCTGCAGGCTGTCCATGCCCCGGCCTCAGGACGTCCTGCGACCTCCTGGCGGGTTGTCTCGTGCCCCCCCGACACTACGTTCTCGTCCATGAAAGCCATTGCGGTCCTGACGGCCCTTCTCGCCGGCCTCATCCTGTCACCCGCCGCCGGCGCCACCGATGCCGCCCTGCCGGACGCCGTCAAGCGCTGCGGCTCCATCGCCGTCGACGCGGAACGGCTTGCCTGTTTTGACCGGATCGCCGCCGCCCTCGCGGCCCCGGGCGTACCGGGCACCGTCACCCTCGGCCGCTGGCAGGTGACCACGACCACAGGCCCGTCCGGCCGCGTCATCGTCGCCGACCAGCGGCCGCTGGAGCCCTGGGGCGAGGAGAGCATCATTCTGCGCATCACCTGCCGCGACGACCGCGTCGTGCTGTCCGTCGGCCGGGACGGCCCGGTCATGGGAGCCGCCAGCGTCTTCGCCAATGTGCGGATCAACGACCGCCTCGCCCCCGGCGACATCTGGCAGGGGAACCGCAACCTGCACGAGGCGCTGTTTCCCGGTGACGTGCGCGAGTTTCTCGCCCGCCTTCCGGCGACCGGTACCCTGGCCATCCGCCTCGAGGGCTCGCGGCGCTGGCGCTTCGAGGGCACCTACCAGCTCGACGGCATCGCCGAGATCCGCCAGCAGCTGCTGGCGGCCTGTTCGCGCTAGAAGGCGCAGCCGAAGGGTTCGAGGCCGCGGCGCATCTGCTCGCCCTGGGTGCGGCAGATCGCTTCCAGCTGCTGGCGGGCCTGCGGGTCCTGGGCGAGCGAGCGCCAGGTCGTGCGCAGCTGCGCCACCTGCTGGGCGAAGGTGACCCGATGGGTCGCCGGAACCTTGGTGGTGACGCAGACCTCGTAGCTGGTGATGAAGCGGTCACATTCCGGGATCCCGATATCCTCCTGGGCGAGGGCTGCACTGCCGCCTTGCAACCCGGCAGCCAGGGCGATGGCGACCGCAAGCGTCCGGATGAGGGTCATGCGCAATCTCCTGCTGCCGCTCACGGCGGAGCGGGCGCAGCCGCTGCCGGCCGCACCCACGATCGCCGCGATGATCGGCCGCGGCGGGTTAGGCGCGATGTCGCCCGCAGCCTCCCGGTGGCGACAACCTGGGGTCGCTGCGACACGGAAATGAAACAATGCCGTCGTCTTCACCATGCCCGCACGGTGTCTGCCCCGGCCCGGCGCGGCCATGGCGAAGGCGCTGTGATCTGTGGCATGATTTTCCGGGGGCCCTTCGGCGGCGCCCGGAACGCGCAAGGGCTCGACATGGGCGGGATGTTCGCCATCGCGACAGGAAGGGTGTCGGTGCTCGCTCTGACCTGCTGGCTGGCGCTCGGCCTGTGGGGCGGCGACCTCGCGGCGCGAGAGTTCCGCGTCGCCGACACCCAGCCCGCCGACTACCCGACGGTGAAGGCCCTCGAACTGATGGGAACGCTCATCGCCGAACGCACCGGCGGCCGCCATCGGCTGCGCATCTTCCATTCCCGGCAGCTCGGCGAGGAGAAGGAAACCATCGAGCAGACGCGCATCGGCGCCATCGACATCAACCGCACCAATGTCGCGCCACTGGCGAGCTTCATCCCCGAGGCCAACATCCTCGCCTTGCCGTTCCTGTTCCGCTCGGTCGAACACCTTCACCGGGTCCTCGACGGCCCGGTCGGCGACGATATTCTCTCCGGATTCGAGCGCTACGGCCTGGTGGGGCTCGCCTTCTACGATTCCGGCGCCCGCTCCATCTACAATTCCGTCAGGCCGATCCGCAGGGTCGAGGACCTGAAGGGCCTGCGCATCCGGGTGCAGCAGTCCGACATGATGGTCGAGATGATGCGCGCCCTCGGCGCCGAGCCGGTGGCGCTGCCCTACGGCCAGGTCAATGTCAGTCTCGTGACCGGGCTCATCCAGGGCGCCGAGAACAACTGGCCGTCTTATGTCACCACCGACCATTACCTGGCGGCGCGCCACATTACGCTCACCGAGCACACGATGAGCCCCGAGGTCCTGGTGGTCTCGCGCAAGGCCTGGGACGAGCTCTCCGCCACCGACCGCGACATCTTCCGCGCCGCCGCCCGCGAATCCGCCCGCGCCATGCGCGAGCAATGGCTGAAGCTGGAGCAGACCTCGCGCCGCCAGGCCGAGGCGGCGGGCGTCACCGTCGTCACCCTCGAGGACCGGGACGGCTTCGAGCAGGCCGTGCGGCCCATCGTCGAACGCTTCTCCGCCGATCCACCGCTCGCCGCGCTGGTGGCGCGCATCCGTCAGGCCCGCTGATGGATGCGACGACGGCACGACGGGTGATGGTCCGGCCGGCGCTGCGGACGATCCGCGGCAGGCTCGACCGGGCCTCCGAGCAGCTCCGGCGCATCCCGGTGCGCTGGCGCATCGTCACCGTCGTCATCCTCAATCTCGCCTTCATCACCCTCCTGATGCTGCTGATCGCGTCGGGCGCACGGGCCATCCGCTCGGCCTGGGGCGACCTGCAGGAGGCGCGCCGCATCGATCGGCTGCTGGCCGCCATCGAGAATGATGCCGGGCGCCTGCAGACCCTCATCCACCGCTATTTCGCCCTGCCCAACGAGACGGTGCTGAACGAGATCGAGCAGCGGCGCAGGGCGCTCCTGGCCAAGCTCGCCATCGAGCAGGAGATCGACCTCGCGCTGCAGAATCCGGCCCGCTCGGTCACCAGCGTCACCGAGCGCTTCATGCTCGGCTTCGATGAGTTGCGCAGCGTGCGCGAGACCATTTCCTCCATCTACGAGAACGAGATCCGCAAGCCGGCCAGCGAGCTCTCGCAGCTCTATGCGGTGGTCGAGACCGCCATGGCCGACCGTGCCGCCCTGGTCGGGCCCTCGCTCGGCAAATCGCGTGAGGCCTTCTCCGTCTTCCTCGTCGCCATCAACGACTATTACCTGACCCAGTCCGTCCAGGCGCAGCGCGAGGCCTCGCGGTCGATCGAGGTGATCCAGCAGACCGCGCCGGTCATGGTCGATCTCGCCGAGACCGATTTCCAGCGCGCCGCGCTGACGACGCTCGCCCAGCGCACCAATGCGCTGCGGGCCGGATTCGGCCGCATGATCCAGGTGCTCGGCATGCAGAACCGCCTGCTGCAGGTCGAGATCGACGGCAACCAGGCGGTGATGGCGACGGTGATCCAGGAGGTGGCCGATCGCGTGCGCGCCAAGGAGGATGCGGCCCAGGAGCGGCTCGACCAGACGCTGCGCATCGTCTTCGTCCAGGCGGCGGGCATCGCCGGCATCTTCCTCGTCATCGCCGCCATCATCTGGACGCTCATCGCCAGGTCGATCCGCGTGCCGCTGGACGACCTCGCCGGCAGCATGAACGCCATCGTCGCCGGCGATCTCGAACGCCCGCCCTCCGGCCTCACCACCACCGACGATATCGGCCGCATGGCGCGGGCGGTCGAGGTGTTCCGCCAGAACGCCATCGAGAAACAGCGCGCCGAGCAGGATCTCGTCGCTGCCAAGGACCGCGCCGAAACCGCACTCGACCACCTGCGCGAGACGCAGCAGAGCCTGGTCGAGGCGGAGAAGCTTGCCGCCCTCGGCGGCCTCGTCGCCGGTGTCGCCCACGAGGTGAACAATCCCATCGGCATTTCGCTGACCGTCGCCTCGACCCTGTCGCGGCGCATCGATGAATTCGCCGCCGACGTGGAGCGCGGCGAGCTGCGCCGCTCGCGCCTCACCGAATTCGTCCAGGGCAGCCGCGAGGCCGCCAGCCAGCTCGCGCTCAATCTCCAGCGCGCCGGCGAGATGGTGCAGGCCTTCAAGCAGGTCGCGGTCGACCGCAGCCATGCCGACCGGCGCCATTTCAACCTGGCCGAGGCCACCGACCAGATCGTCGCCAGCCTGCGGCCGACCCTCAGGCGGGCGCCGGTGAAGCTCGAGGTCCACGTGCCGCCCGACATCGTCCTCGACAGCTATCCCGGCCCCTATGGGCAGGTGGTCACCAACCTGTTCATCAATGCGCTGACCCATGCCTTTCCGGACGGCCGCGCCGGGACCTTCGTCATCGAGGCCGTGCCGGAGGGCGACCAGGTCGTCATGACCTTCCGCGACGATGGCATGGGCATGAACGCCGAGGTGCAGCGCCAGGCCTATGATCCCTTCTTCACCACGCGGCGCGGGCAGGGCGGCACTGGGCTCGGCCTGAACATCGTCTTCAACATCGTGACACGCCGCCTCGGCGGGCGTATCTCGCTGGCGTCGACGCCGGGCGTCGGCACCAGCTTCCGCATCGTCCTGCCGCTGACCGCGCCGCAGGAGCCCGGCGACCGGCAGGAACCTGCATGATGTCCGACCCGCACCAGGATGCGCCGCGACCCGAGGACGACGACGATCTCGTCGCGATCCTCGACGATGGCCCCGGCGACGCCGTCACCGAAGCAGGCCGCTGGAAGGTCGCCATCATCGACGACGATGCCGCGATCCATTCCGGCACCAAATATGCCCTGTCCGACTACCAGCTGGCCGGCCACAGGTTGGATCTCTATTCCGCCTTTTCCGCCGCCGAGGGCCGCGCGCTTCTCGCCCGCCATCCTGACATGGCGGTGGTGCTGCTCGACGTCGTCATGGAGAGCGACGGGGCCGGCCTCGAACTCGTCGAGTATATCCGCAAGGAGCTGAGGAACGACACGGTGCGCATCATCCTGCGCACCGGCCAGCCCGGCCAGGCGCCCGAGCGGCAGGTCATCGTCGACTACGACATCAACGACTACAAGGCGAAGACCGAGCTGACCGGCGACAAGCTCTTCACCTCGCTCACTGCCGCGATCCGCTCCTACCAGCAGTTGATGCGCCTGGTGGAGACCCGGCGCGGCCTCGAACTGATCGTCGAGGCGGCCTCCGAGCTCTTCGACCTGAAATCCATGAAGAAGCTGGCCGCCGGCGTGCTCACCCAGATCGCCGGGCTCGTCCAGGCCTCCTGCGAGGGCATCCTGGTCCTGCGCGAGGATCGCCGCGACCATTTCGCCGTGCTGGCCGGCTCGGGCGTCTACGCCCCCTTTGCGGCCGGTGGCGACGGCCCTCTCGACGCCGCCATGGAACAGCTCGTCCATCGCGCCTTCGAGCGGCGCCGCCACGCCTTCGAGGCCACCGAGACCGCCCTCTACATCAGGACCGCCAGCGGCCGCGAGGTCGTCGTCGCGCTGACCTCCGACCGGCCGCTGTCGGAGACCGACCAGACCCTGGTCGCGGTCTTCTGCGGCCGCCTCTCCACCGCCTTCGACAATGTCATCCTCTACGAGCAGCTGCAGGCCGCCAACGCCACCCTCGAGCGCCGCGTCGCCGACCGCACCCGCCAGCTCACCCTCGCCAACGAGCGGCTGACGGCCCAGTGGCAGCGCCTGAAGCGCACCAACGACCACAAGGCCGACGTGCTCGGCACCGTCGCCCATGACCTGAAGAACCCGCTTGGCGTCATTCTCGGCCGGTCCGAGATGATGAACGAGCTCCTCTGCCTCGACCCGCCCAATATCGACCGCGCCCGCAGCCAGATCGAACAGATCCGCGCCTCCGTCGCCCGCATGACCTCGATGGTCGACGATCTGATCAACGATGCCATGCTGGATGCGGAGGACATCGTCCTGCGCCTCGCCGACATCGACGCCGCCGCCATCGTCGGCGCCGTGATCGACGCCAATGCACCGCTGGCCGAACGCAAGGGCCAGATGCTCGTCTATAGCGGCCCGGACGTGCTGCCCGGCCGCGCCGATCCCGACCGGCTACGCGAGGCCATCGACAACCTCGTCTCCAACGCGGTGAAATATTCGCCGCCCGGCGGCCGCATCAGCGTGTCGCTTGCCTCCAGCGAGGCGGGTCACCGCATCGCCGTCAGCGATTCCGGCCCCGGCCTGACGGCGGAGGACGAGCAGCGCCTGTTCGGGCGGTTCCAGCGCCTCTCCGCCAAGCCGACCGGGGGCGAGAGCTCGACCGGCCTTGGCCTCTTCATCTGCCGGCGCATCGTCGAGCTGCATGGCGGCCGCATCAGCGCCACGGGCCACGGTCCGGGCAAGGGCGCGACCTTCGCCTTCACGCTGCCGCCGCTGGTGCAGCGGGGGCCGTCATGATCGCCGGCCAGCTCGTCATCGTTGTCGACGACGAGGCCGCCGCCCGCGACATGGTCGGCGACTACCTGAAGATGCATGGCTTCCGGGTGATGCTCTGCGACGGTGGAGCGGCCCTTCGCCTGGCGCTGGAGGCGGAGCGGCCAGCCATCGTCGTGCTCGACCTCAACATGCCGGGAGAGGACGGGCTCACCATCCTGCGCGACCTGAAACAGCGGCTGCCCGTGCCGGTGATCATGCTGACCGCCACCGCCAGCCCCGATGACCGCATCGCCGGCCTCGACCTCGGCGCCGACGACTACCTCGCCAAGCCCTGCGAGCTGCGCGAATTGCTGGCGCGGATCCGCGCCCTGCTGCGCCGCGCCGTGGCGCCGGCCCGGCCGGCGGGGGCGGGCGGCACCCGCGATCTCGTGCGCTTCGGCACCAAGATCCTCGACCTCGGCGCCCAGGTGCTGCGCGACGATAGGGGGGTCGAACACCCCCTGACC
>JAIEPJ010000007.1 GCA_019749835.1 Phreatobacter sp.
ATGGAGGCGATCGTCGCGGCGACGGCGGAGGCGCTGTCTGCTGCCGCCCCCGGGGGGCCGGCCGCGCAGATCGCGGTGGTCTGCGCCAGCAACGGCGCGCTGCAGGGGCGGCTCGCGGCGGCGAGCTGGCCGGTGCCGGTGACAGCCCTCGGCTATGTCGACCGCATGAGCGACCTGATGGAGGCCTCCGACCTCCTCGTCACCAAGGCCGGCCCTGGCACCATCGCCGAGGCCAGCGTCCGCGGCCTGCCGATGATCCTCTACGGGTTCATTCCGGGCCAGGAGGGCGCCAATGTCGACCATGTCGTGGATGCCGGTGCCGGCCTCTTCGAGCCCAGGGTCGCGGCCCTTGCGGACAGAGCGGCGCAACTGGTCACCAGCGATCGCGACAGCCTCGCCGTGATGGCCGAGCGGGCCCGGTCGCTCGGTCGCGCCCGCGCCACCCAGGACATTGTCGCCTCCATCCTCACCGATGTTCTGGCACGCTGACCCTGCGCGTCCTTCCCGGCGATCCCCGGTCCCGCCTGGAACAGGCCAGCGTCAGCCGCTGACACCCTCGATCAGGCCGCGGCGGCGGGCGATCTCCGTGCCGACATGGTCCATGAAGACGCGCACCCGCGCCGTGGACCGCAGGTCCGGATGGGTGAGGATCCAGAGGGCACCCGGGATGTCCGCGATCGGACCGGACAGCGGCACCAGATTGGGGAAGGTCCTGGCGATGAAGCAGGGCAAGAGCCCGATCCCCGCCCCTTCGGCGACGGCCTCGGCGAGGCCGAGCACCGTGTTGATGCGCCAGCCGATACGGTCCTCGCCGACATGCTGCACCAGCCAGCGCCCGGGCTTGAGCGAGGCGAGGTTGTCGCCGAGCCCGATCCAGGCATGGGAGCGGTAGTCGACGGGATCGAGCGTCGCGATCCCCAGGCTCTCGGCCGCGTAGATCGCCCAGGGAATCGCCGCGAGGCGGCGGCCGACCAGCGTTTCCGGCGGGTCGGCGGTGGCCCGGATGGCGACGTCGGCATCGCGCTTCGACAGGTTCAGGGACTGGTTGCCGACCACCACGTCGAGGGTGATTTCCGGATAGGCCTTGCGGAAGGAGGCGAAGATCGGCGTCAGCAGATGGACGACGAGCGTGTCGTTGGTGGTCACACGCACCTCGCCCTGGGGACGGAGGTCCTGCCCGGTCAGGCGTCGCTCGAAGTCGATGATGTCCTCGGACATGCGTTCGGCCAGCCGAACCATCCCCTCCCCGGCGGCGGTGAGGGAATAGCCGGTGCGGCTGCGCTCGAAGAGCCGCGCGCCGAGCCGTTCCTCCATGGCGCCGAGCCGGCGGAAGACGGTGGACTGGTTGACGGCGAGGAGTTCGGCGGCGCCTGCCAGCGAACGGGCCGAGGAGACCGCGAGGACCGTGCGGTAGTCGTCCCAGGAAACCAGCGGTTGCGTCATGACTGTCAAGGCTCCAGTCGCTTGCACGCATGCAAGCATCTCATGGCAATAACGTCAATTCATTTGCGGCACATAACAGACCATATGGAGGTCCGGAGCACGGTCGCTCCACGCTCTTCGCTCCCGACGCAAGGACTTCCCCCATGGCCAAAGTGCTGTTCATCGAAGCGAGCCCGCGCAAGGGTCGCTCCTACTCGACGCAGGCTGCGCGTGCCTTCCTCGACGCCTATCAGACGGCGCATCCCGGCGACACGGTCGAGGTCCTCGACCTCTGGACTGCCGACCTGCCGGCCTTCGACGGCGCCACGCTCGACGCCAAATACGCGGTGATGGGAGGCAAGGACTTCACCGCGGACCAGGCCAAGGCCTGGGCCCGGGTCGTCGCCACAGCCGAGCATTTCAAGGCCGCCGACAAGATCGTCATCTCGGTCCCGATGTGGAACTTCTCGGTTCCCTATGTGCTGAAGCACTATATCGACGTCATCGCCCAGCCCGGCCAGACCTTCGGCTGGTCGCCCGACCAGGGCTATTTCGGCCTGGTCAAGGGCAAGCCCGCCCTCGTCGTGACGGCGTCGATGGGCGCCTATGGACCCGGCACCGGCGCCGAGGCCATCGACTTCCAGAAGCCCTATGTGGAGTGGATGCTGAAGTTCTTCGGCTTCGAGACGATCCACACCCTCCAGGTCATCAATACCGGGATGCCGGATTCGGCCGAGGCCTCGCTCGCCGAGGTCAGGGCCAGGGCCGAGGCGCTCGCCCGCACTTTCTGAGGCGCGGCTCTTGGCTTGTTCTGCCCCGTCATGCCCGGCTCCCCGCCGGGCATGATGCTTTTCAGGAGCCGACGGGCCCCGTGCTGCCGCGCAGCACCAGGGTCGGAGGCAGGATGATGCGGGCCGCCGGCAGCGTCGGATTCACCGTCCGCACCAGCACCCGCTCGCAGGCTCGCCGCCCCTGCTCGCTCGGATGGGTGGAGACGGTCGTCAGCCCCGGCGCCCACATGGCGGCCTCACGCACGTCGTCGGCGCCGACCACCGAGAAATCGCGCCCCGCCTCCCGGCCGCGCTGCCGCAGGCCCATCATCACGCCGAAGGCGATGAGATCATTCATGCAGATGGCGGCGGTCGGTGGCACGGCGAGGTCGAGCAGCGCCTGGATGCCGGCGAAGCCGGTGTCGCGTGTGCCGAGCCCGGTCACCATCAGCGCCGGATCGAAGGGAAGGCGCTTTTCGGCCAGCCATGCCCGGTAGGTGATGCGGCGGTTGCGGCCTGTCGACATGGTGTCGTTGCCGCCGACCACGGCGATGCGCCGATGGCCGAGGTCGTGGAGATGGTCGAGCGCCAGGCGGGCGGCGACGCCGTCGTCGGAGGCGACCACGTCGAGGCCGACGCCGTCGATCTCGCGGGTGATCTGGACGACCGGAATTCCCGCCGCGGCGATCGTCGTCAGGGCCTCGCCGGTCGAGCCATTGGCCGGGCACAGGATCATCCCGTCCGGGCGATATTCCTTCAGGGTCGCCAGGACCCGGTCCTGCTTGACGGGGTCGTCCGAATAGGTGCCGAGCAGCACGGTATGGCCCGATCCGGCCAGCGTCTCCTCGATGGCGGCGAGAATCTCGCCGAAATAGGGGTTCACCACGTCATTGACGCCGACGGCGATCATGTTGGTCCGCGCGGTGCGCAGGCTGGCGGCCGAACGGTTGTAGACATAGCCCAGGCTGCGGGCGCGCTCCTGGACCTTCTCGCGCGTTGCCTCAGCGACAAGCGGGCTGGCGCGCAGCGCCAGCGAGACAGTGGCCGTCGAGACACCGAGGTCTTGGGCGATCTGCAGCAGCGTGACGCGCCCCGGCCGTGCCGCATCCCCGGTCATGTCGTTCATGGTGCACGCCCCTCGACCTCATTTAAAATCCTATTTCAAGTTTGAAGGCAAATTTCAATCGTTTTACCCCTCGTCCCCCCGCCGCGGCGGCGCTAGGCTCGTCACCAACAAGGTCGGGGAGGAACACAATGACCAAACAGAAGATCGGTTTCATCGGGGTCGGGCTGATGGGCCACGGCATGGCCAAGAACATCGTCGAGAAGGGCTTCCCCCTGACGGTGATGGCCAACCGCAACCGCGAGCCGGTGGAGGATCTCGTCAAGCGCGGCGCCAGCGAAGCGAAGAGCGCGAAGGCGGTGGCGGCGGCCAGCGACGTGGTCTTCATCTGCGTCACCGGCGCGCCACAGGTCGAGGCCGTTGTCAATGGGCCGGAGGGCCTGCGGGCCGGCGCGCATCGGGGTCTGACCATCGTCGACTGCTCGACATCGGAGCCGACGCTCACCCGCCGCCTGGCCGAAGACCTCGCGCCGCTTGGCGTCACCTTCCTCGACGCGCCGCTGTCCCGCACGCCGAAGGAGGCCTGGGAGGGCAAGCTCGACGTCATGACCGGCGGCGCGGAGGCAGACCTGGCCCGCGTCCATGACGCCATCGCCTGTTTCGCCGGACGCATCGTCCATGTCGGGCCGGTCGGCGCCGGCCACACGATGAAGATCGTCAACAACTTCATCTCGATGGGCTATGCGGCGCTCTATGCCGAGGCGCTCGCCGTCGCCAAGGCCAACGGCGTCGCACCGAAGGCCATGAACGCCGTGCTGTCGGGCGGTCGCATGGATTGCGGCTTCTACCAGACCTTCTTCAAGTACGTCATCGAACGCGATGAGAACGCTCACAAATTCACGCTCGCCAATGCCCATAAGGACATGCGCTACTGCGCCTCCATGGCCCAGGCGTCGGGGATCGCCAATCCCATGGGCAATGCGGTGAAGAACTATTTCGCCATGGCAGAGGCGCAGGGTAACGGCGGCAAATATGTGCCGATGCTCTCCGACGAGGTGGCCCGCTGGAACGGAGTGAACCTGCTGGAGTGAGGCCTCCGGCCAGGCAGGCCCGGCATCCGCGGAAGGCCCGATCTTCCCGTCTTGCGCCGCCGGGCGATTTGCTTATGTTCCGCGCACGTTTCCGACAGCGTTGTTCACAGGGATTTCGCCCGTGGTTTCCTATGTCGAGGCCGACATGGCGCAGATGCGCAAGAACGGCCAGATCAAGCTCTATGGCGAGGAGGCTTTCGCCGGCATGCGCAAGGCCGGGCGCCTCGTCGCCGCTTGCCTCGACATGCTTGTCGACGAGGTGAAGGAAGGCGTCCCCACAGAGCGGATCGACCACCTCGTCTTCGCCTTCGGCATGGATCACGGCGCCTATCCCGCCACGCTGATGTATCGCGGCTATGAGTATTCCTGCTGCACGTCGCTGAACCACGTCGTCTGTCACGGCATGCCCAACGACAAGCCGTTCCGCGACGGTGACATCGTCAACATCGACGTCACCTTCCTGCTCGACGGCTGGCACGGCGATGCGTCGCGCATGTACGGGGTCGGCGAGATTCCGCGCCGGGCCGAGCGGCTGATCGACGTGACCTATGAGTCGCTGCTGCGGGGCATTGCGGCCGTGAAGCCGGGCAATACGGTGGGCGACATCGGCCATGCGATCCAGAGCTATGTGGAGCCGCAGCACATGAGCGTCGTCCGCGACTTCTGCGGCCATGGCGTCGGCAAGCTGTTCCACGACGAGCCGAACATCGTCCATCTTGGCAAGCCGGGCGAAGGCAGCCTGCTGAAGCCGGGGATGATCTTCACCATCGAGCCTATGGTCAATCTCGGCCGTCCGCATGTGAAGGTGCTGTCCGATGGCTGGACGGCGGTGACGCGCGACCGCTCGCTGTCAGCGCAGTTCGAGCACTCCGTCGGCGTGACGGCCGACGGCGTCGAAGTCTTTACCCTGTCGCCCAAAGGCCTCGACAAGCCGCCGCTTCGCCGCGCAAACTGATCACAGCCGCCGTTCCGGCAGCGGGTTCTCCTCGCTCTCGCGGATCATGCCGCGCAGGCGCCGCCAGATGCGTTCGGCGAGGCTGATGGCCCGGTCGACCTCCTGATCGCTCGGCAGGTTCAGGCCCTCGCCGTCCGGCTGGCCCGGACGGGCGGCCGGGGTGCCGCCGCGCTTCAGCGTCTCGTTTTCCGCCTTCAGTCGCTCGATCTCCTGTTCGAGCGCCGCCCGGTCGTCCGGCACCAATCGGCAGGCGAGGGAGCCGGCGGTGCGGGTGCACAGCGAGATCGCGCCGGTGCGGCTGTCCATCCGCAGCAGCCCATCCGGCGTGTCGCGCAGGACGAAGCGGCCGTCTCCGGTGGCGGAGGGTGCGGCGGGCGTCTGGGCAAAACCCGGCGTGGCGACGAGCACCAGGACGGCGAAAGCGGGGACGGCAAGGCCGGGACGGTGTCGCATGGCAGGCCTCCTGGCACGACCCGCCATGTTGCCGATCATCATGTCACGACGATGGCCCGCAGATGAATGGCGCCCGAACGGCGCGTCGCGCCTCAGCGCGGCAGATCGCGCCTGTGCCACCGGCCGGCAAGCGCTGCCCTGCCCTGCCGCCACCACAGCGTGAAAGGCAGAGTGACCAGCTTCGCCGCATCGGTGTCGGGAACGCCGTCGCGGGTCGCGCCCATCGGGGCATGGCAGGAATCATGGCGGTGGTAGGTGCCGAACATCAGGTCCCAGAGCGGGATCATGTTGGCGAGGTTCTTGCCATAGGCCTCCGGCACGTCGGCGTGGTGCCAGCGGTGGAAGCGCGGCGAGGCGACCAGCCAGTTCAGCGGCCCGTGATCGATGTCGAGCTCGAGATGCACATAGGCCGTGTGGAGGGAGGCCACCACATAGGCCGCGACAATGGCGCCGGGAGGGATGCCCATCCAGGTCAGCAGGACGATGTAGAAGACCTTCATCGTCAGCACCTCCAGAAGGTGGACGCGAAAAGCCGTGAAGCCGTTCACATGGGTGTCGGAATGGTGGACGGCGTGGACCGGCCAGCCAATCGGCGTGTGCAGGGCGCGGTGGCACCAATAGTCGGCGAAGTCCTTGCCGAGGATGCCGATGACAGCCATGAGCAGCCACGGCGCGCCGTCCCAGGCGCTTGCCGGGACGGCGGGGATGCCAAGCTGCGCATAGCCCGCTGCCACGAGGCCGGCTGCCACATAGACGACTGGCGCCATCAGGATATTGACCGCCAGGGTGGCGAGCGAGACGGCGGAATTTCGCAGGGCGAGCGCCGAGAGAACACGGTGACGCCATCCGATGGCGACAGCCACCAGCGTGAAGGCCGCGACGAAGCCGAGCACCGCCAGCATGGAAGGACTGAGGAGGTGGGCGCGGTACAGGGCGACGAGGGTGGCGCCGGATTCGGCGAGCATGGCAGGGCTCCAGGGCGTCGCGAAGCGCCGGATCCCCTTGTAGTCCCGCCCTGCTTGCCGATTGGTTGACGGCTCGGCTGAAGTGACAACTGGCGGTTGACGTCAGCTCGGCCCCGTCGGGGTGATACACCCGCCGCCATCGCGACCGGGCACCAACGCTGACAAGGACGACCGCTTCGGCTAGACCGAAACGCATGGCATCCGACTCTCTCGCGCGACTGTCATCGACGCCTGCCTGCAGGTGGATCGCCGCCGATGGCCCGCGGCTTCGGCTGGAGGCCCATTTCGGCGACCGGGTCGTCGCCTGTTTCGCCGAGCGACCGGCGAGCGTCTATGCGCTGCTCGCCGATGCCGTGGCGCGCCATCCCGAGGGCGAGGCGATCGTCTGCGAGACGACGCGCCTGACCTATGCCGATCTCGCCAGTGCGGTGGAACGGCTGGGTGCGGCGCTCGCTGCGGAGGGCGTGGCTGCCGGCGACCGCGTGGCGCTGCTGGTCGGCAACCGGGCCGAATTCGTCACCCTGCTCTTCGCCGTCAGCCGTCTCGGCGCCATCGCCGTGCCGATGGGGCTGCGCCTGCAAACCCCCGAGATCGCCCATGTGCTGGCGGATTGCGGGGCCGGCCTGCTGATCCACGAGGCCGATCTCGCCGACCGGCTGCCGCCATCGGCGGAGGTGCCGGGGCTTGCCCGCCGCTGGACAGTGGGCGGGCTTGCTGCAGGCGCCGAGACTCTCGAGGCGGTCCTGACCCGCCATGCTGCCGCACCGGTGCCAGACGTGGCCGCCGTGGCGGAAGAGGACACGGCGGTGATCCTCTACACGTCGGGCACGACGGGACGGCCGAAGGGAGCGATGCTGACCCATCTCGGCATTGTCCATTCCTCGCTCGTCTATGAGTATTGCATGGGGCTGACGCGTGCCGACCGGTCGCTCGCCGCCGTGCCGCTCAGCCATGTCACCGGGCTCGTCGCCAACGTCAGCTGCACGGTCCGGGCGGCGGCGACCCTGGTCATCATGCCAGCCTTCAAGCCCGCCGATTTTCTCGTTCTGGCGGCGCGCGAGCGGATGACCCAGTCGGTGCTGGTGCCGGCCATGTACAATCTCTGCCTGCTTCAGCCGGACTTTGCCGCCTACGACCTGTCGGCGTGGCGCATCGGCGGCTATGGCGGCGCGCCCATGCCGACGCCGACCATCGCGCGGCTCGCCGAACGCTGCCCCGGCCTGATGCTGATGAACGCCTATGGCGCGACCGAGACGACCTCGCCGACGACGATCATGCCGCCGCGATTCACACCCACCCATGGGCACAGCGTCGGCATCGCCGCGCCCGGCGTCGACATCGTCGTCGTCGACGACGGGGGGCGCGAGGTGCCGCCCGGTGCGGTCGGCGAAATCTGGATCCGCGGGCCGCATGTGGTCCGCGGCTACTGGAACAACCCGGAGGCGACACGCACCGGCTTCACCGCCGGGTTCTGGCATTCCGGCGATATCGGCAGCATCGACGCCGATGGTTTCGTCCAGGTCCTCGACCGCAAGAAGGACATGATCAACCGCGGCGGCTACAAGATCTTCACCGCCGAAGTGGAGACGATCCTCGTCGCCTGTCCCGGCGTCGTCGAATGTGCGGTGGTGGCGGTGCCCTGCCCGGTGCTGGGCGAAAGGGTGCATGCCTTCGTGGTCACCGATGCGAGCGAACCGCCGGCGGAGACGCTGCGCGCCTGGTGCGCGGCACGCCTGTCCGACTACAAGGTGCCGGAGACCATGACGGTGCAGACCGAGCCTTTGCCGCGCAACGCCAATGGCAAGGTGATGAAGCGCCTGCTGCGCGACGGCCTCGGAGCCCCGGCGGCCCGCTGAGTCGCGGGGAGCCGGAAGAGCCAACTCGCCCCACCTTGCCCAGACAAACGATCCTTCTCCGAAGCGCTTGGCCTGAGAGGATTTTTCTTTTATTTTGCAGTGATAATTGTGGCTCATTGAGAAAATTATTATTCAATCGGTCTGACTTTCCTCTCGATCAGGTCGTGCCATGTCCCTCCCCCTGACCCGCCGCACCGTCCTCGGCGCCGCACTGGCAGCCCCCGCGCTTACCTTCGCCCGCGCACAAGGCACGCGGGCCCGCGTCGGCGTCATCCCGATCGTCGGCGCCGCGCCGATCTTCGTGCTCGACCGGCAAGGCTGGGCCCGCGACGCCGGTCTCGATCTGGCGTTCACCACCTTCGAATCCGGCCCCAACATGATCCAGGCCCTGGCGTCGGGGACCATCGACATCTATGTCGCCGGCGTCGCGCCCCTCGGGGTCGCCCGCGCGCGCGGCGTCGACGTCAAGGTGGTCGCCAGCACGGCCACCGGCGAGAACGTCTTCGTCGCGACGCCGCGCCTTGCCGCCTTCTTCCAGCCCGGCATCTCCCATGCCGAGGCGCTGAAGGCGTACCGGGTCAGGACCGGCAAGCCGGCCCGCCTCGCCACCCAGCCGCCGGGCTCGGTGCCCAACACGACCCTGCAGTACTGGCTTTGGGAGCAGATCAAGGCCGACCGCGCCGATGTCGAGATCGTCGCCATGGGCATCGATGCGACGCAGCAGGCGGTGCTGGCAGATGCCGTGGAGGGCGCGACGATCCGCGAGCCGGCCCTGACCATCGTGCAGACCCGCAACCCCGCCATCAGGCTCATCGCCCTCGGCGACGAGCTGTTTCCCGGCCAGCCCGGCACGGTGGTCGCGGTGTCCGGCGCCTTCCTCGCCCGCAACGAGGGTCGTGTGCAGGGCCTGGTCAACGGCCTCGTGAAGGCGGGACGCCTTCTGACCCAGGACCCCGACAAGGCGGCGCCCGACGTCGCGGCCAATCTCGCCAAGGGAATCGTCGATCCCGCCATCATCCAGGCGGCACTCAAGTCGCCGGCGAGCAAGTTCAGCATCGATCCCCGCGCCATCATCGCCCCGACGAAGGCAATGCAGGACTACCAGGTGAAGCTCGGCTCGCTGCGCGAGTCTGTTCCGCTCGACGGCCTGTTCGAAACCCGTTTCTTCGAGAAGGCGCCGACGGCCAGCTGAGGCCGCCGACGGGATCGACACCATGACGGACATCACCCTTCCCGCTGGCCCTACGGCTGCCCCGCCGGCGCGTCCGGTACTTGACGGACTCAGACAGGTTGGGCTCGCCGCAGCGGGCCTCTCGCTTTTCATTCTGGTCTGGGAGGCGCTGCCCCGCATCGGACTGATCAACTCGATGCTGTTGCCGGCCCCGAGCGTCATCCCGGCCGCCTTCTGGGCGGAGATCCAGTCGGGCGCCTGGGCCTCGGCTGTGAGCGCCAGCCTCGGCCACTACACGATCGGTCTCGCCGTCGGCGCCGTGCTCGGTCTCGTCGGCGGCGTCGCCACAGGCATGTCGCAGCTCGCCGAGGACATGACTTCCTGGGTGGTGCGGGTGCTGCGCCCCATTCCCGGCCTTGCCTGGGTCCCCTTCGCGATCATCTGGTTCGGCGTCAGCCAGTCGGCGGCCGTGTTCATCATCGCCATCGGGGTGTTCTGGATCGTCTTCTTTGCGGCGCACGGGGCGATCCGGGGCGTCGATCGCGACCTGATCGAGGTCGCCGATGCCTTCGGTTTCCGATCCGCCCGCGAACGCCTGTTCAAGATCCTGCTGCCCGCCGCGATGCCCGGCATTCTGGTCGGCCTCAGGACGGCGCTCGGACAGGCCTGGATGGCTGTGGTGGCCGCCGAGATCTTCGGGGTGCCTGGCCTCGGGCAGCGGATGATCCAGGCCTCCAGCCTGCTCGCGACCGAACTCGTGGTGGTCTACATGCTGACCATGGCGGCGCTCTACGGCCTTCTCGACACGGTTTTCGTGGCGGTTCAGCGATGGGTGCTGCGATGGAAAGCGTAATCGACATTGAGGGCCTGTCGCTCACCTTCGAGCGCGACGGTCAGAGGAACGAGGTTCTCCGCGGCCTCGACCTCTCAGTCCCGCGCGGCGCCTTCATCGCCATCGTCGGCTCATCCGGGGTGGGGAAGTCGACGCTGCTGCGCGTCCTGATCGGCCTTGCCCGGGCGAGTTCCGGTACGGTGCGCATCGCGCCACGTCCGGGACAGCGCCAGCCGCTTGCCTTCGTCTTCCAGGATTCGCGCCTGCTGCCCTGGCGCCCGGTGATCGAGAATGTCGCGTTTGGTCTCGAAGGCAGCGGTCTCACCCGGACGGAGCGTCGCCAGAAGGCGCACGAGGCGCTGGAAATCGTCGGCCTCGCCCATCTCGCCGAACGCTGGCCACACCAGCTCTCCGGCGGCCAGCGCCAAAGGGTCTCGCTCGCGCGGGCCCTTGCCGTGGAGCCGGAGGTGCTGCTCATGGACGAGCCCTTCTCGGCATTGGACGCCATCACGCGCGAGGCGCTGCAGGACGAGCTCGTTCGCATCTGGCAGGTGACCGGCAAGACAGTGCTCTTCGTCACCCACGACATCGAGGAGGCGACCTATCTCGCCGATCGGGTGGTGGTGCTCGCCGGCAGCCCCGGGCGCGTCGTGGCCGACCAGATCGTCGACGCGCCGCGGCCGCGCCGGCGGAGCCAGTCGCAGGAGCCGGACCTGGTGGCGGGCATTCGCCAACATATCAGCGGCGAGTTGCTGTTGGACGGCACGGGGATCTGAGCGGAAACGGAGAGGATCAGCCGGCTGGTGACCCGCGGGTTGTCATCTGGCGGGTCGTCGGCTAGCGGTCCCTCGCCACCTCCCGCGGAGCTCACCCCGTGAACCGTCTTTTCTGTCTGATCCTGACGCTCGCTCTGGCTGCCTTCGCCGCCGGGGCCGTCGCCTGCGGGCCGAAACCATCTCGGTGGAGGAGACGCAGAAGATCGCGGAGGCGCGCAAGGTCATCGGTGAGGTGGAACGCGAGCAGGAGGAGCAGGCCGAGAATTTCGGTGGCCTTTTGGCGTTGCGCGAGAAGATCGAGCCGATCCGCGACAGCCTCCGGCAGATTGTCGATGACCTGCAGCAGCGGCTGACAGCGGAGAACGCCCAGCTCAGCGAGCTCGGTCCCGCTCCCGCCGCCGGAGCGCCAGCCGAAGCCGCCGACGTTGCCGCATCGCGGCGGCAGAAGCAGGAGGCGGTCGGAGAAATCGAGCGCCACATGAGGGCTACCCGTGCCCTGCTGGTCCAGGCCGAGCAGATCTGGGGCGAGATCAACGAAGCGCGGCGCGAACTCTTCACGTCTCGGATCTTCGCCCACCAGAACTCCATCCTTTATCCCCGGTTCTGGCGCCAGCTCGTCGATATCAGCTTGCCTAACCTGAGGGCGCGGCTCGGCTTCAAGGCGCAGGAACTGTCGCGCGGCATGGCGCGCAGCGACAGCTGGCCCGTCATCGGCGGCCTTGCCGGCATCTCTCTGGTCGCGGCGGCTCTGCTGACCTGGGCGAGGCGGCGGTTCGAGCGGTTCCGGGCCGGCGCGATCGCCGCCGGCGAGGAGGCGCCCAGCAAGGCGCGCATCGTCGCCCTCGCCTTTCTCGTCATGCTGATGCGATCCCTGCCCTATCTGGCGGTCAGTCTCATCATCTGGATCGCCGTCGCCCGGTTCGACGTCGGGCCGGAGGACATCCAGAACTTCCTGCTCGGGCTCGCCGGCGCCGTCGCTGTCTACGGCCTCGCCACCGGTGCCACCCACGCCGTCTTCTCGCCGCGCCATGCGGGCTATCGCGTCCTGCGGACCGACGATGGGACAGCCGGCCGCGCGGTGCTGTTCCTCGACGTGGTACTCGCCACCTATCTCGTGGGGCTGGTGATGCTGGGCATCGTCCAGCTCGCGGAGACGCATCTCTCGGTCACTGTTGCGGTGACGGCCCTGGTCTCGCTCTGGGTGACGGCCACCGGCGCGGCACTGCTCCTGCGCTACAAGCCGCGCTTCGCCGATCCGCCGGTCTCGGGCCTCATTGCCCTGCCACTCCACCTGATGCGGCCGATCTTCTGGGTGCTCGCGCTGGTGATCATCGGATCGCTGCTGATGGGCTTCATCGCCCTGTCCGGCTTTGTCGTCGGGCGGACGCTGGCGACAGCGATCATCCTCTGCCTCGCGGTCATGATCTATGTCGCCATCGATACGGTGTTCTACGAGGCGGTGGCACCGGGCGCCAAGGCCAATACCAGCCTCTCCTCGGCCTTCGGCGTGCGGCCGGCGACCATCGACCTCGCGGGCACCATCATTGGCGGCATGCTCCGCGTGGCGACCGTGCTTTTCACCATCCTCGTGCTGTTCAGCCCCGGGGGGCTGGAATTCGGCAATCTCAACCCGTTCGAGGACGTCTTCTTCGGCGTGCGCTTCGGCGAGGTGCGCGGCTGGCTTGGCGCTGCCGGCATCGCCGTTATCCTCTTCAGCGTCGGCCTGATGGTCACGCGGTTCTTCGTCTCCTGGCTCGACGGCCAGCTCCTGCCGCGAACCGGTCTCAACGACGGCGTCCGCCATTCCGTCACGACGGTCGCCGGCTATGCCGGTTTCCTGGTCGCCATGACGGCGGCCCTGGCCATTGCCGGCGTCCAGTTGCAGAACGTCGCCCTCGTCGCCGGTGCACTCTCGGTCGGCATCGGCTTCGGTCTGCAGCAGGTGGTGCAGAACTTCGTCGCCGGACTGATCGTCCTCGCCGAGCGGCCGATCCGGGTCGGCGACACGATCGTGGTGAAGGGCGAGGAGGGCAAGGTCACCAAGATCAGCGTCCGCGCGACCGAACTCATGCTCGGCGAGAATTCGACGGTCATCGTGCCGAATTCCGACATCGTCTCGTCCATCGTCAAGAACCGCTCGTTGTCCGATCCGACGCACCGGACGACGGTCAGGCTGTCGGTTCCCCGCGACAGCGATCTCGACGCGGTGTTCGAGATCCTGCGCCGGGCCGGCGCAGCCCATGACAATGTGCTGGCATCGTCGGCCCCGTCAGTATCGATCGTTCGCGTCGGCGAGACAGGCATCGAGCTGGACCTGACGGTGCTGTGCGACCGCGTCTCCAATCTCGACCGGGTGAGGACGGATCTCTACCGCGCCATCCTGACGGCTTTCCGCAATGCCGGGATCGGCCTCACCGAGGCCCGCACGATCGTCATCCCCTCGGCGTCATCGGCCTGAGGCGGCGGGTCGCGCGGCGCCGGT
>JAIEPJ010000184.1 GCA_019749835.1 Phreatobacter sp.
GTAGCTCAGGGGTAGAGCACAACCTTGCCAAGGTTGGGGTCGAGGGTTCGAATCCCTTCTCCCGCTCCATTTTTCTTCAAGGCGGTCGCCCGTTCGTGGCGGGGAGTTTCGCATGACCTTCGGTTCGGTGAAATCGATCATGCGTGCTGCCGATGCCGACTTCCTGAAAGTGGACGGCGCATCCGAGACGGCCCGTTTCTTCGTTCCGACGCAGGACCGCCGCATCGAGGTCTCGACCCGCGGCGTCACCGTGACCCGCCGCGTCGCCAAACCCCGCTCGCGCATCCGCCGCTTCGTGCGCGTGAGCTGAGGCGAGACTTTCCGATCCTCCGGTTTTCGATGGCTGGCGCCGCCTGAGCCATCTTGTATCGCCGGCGCGGGCGCGGAGAATGAACCCTGTCGCTCATCGCATCAGGTTCATCGTGTCCGCTGCCTCAACCCCGATCCTCCGCGCCGCCACCGCGGCCGATATCCCCGCCATCACCGCCATCTATGGTCCCAATGTCGCGGAGGGGATCGCCTCGTTCGAGTATGAAGTGCCGGACGCGGCCGAGATGGCGCGGCGCCAGGCGGCCGTGCTGGCGGCCGGCTATCCCTATCTCGTGGCCACGATCGACGGCGAAGTGGTCGGCTACGCCTATGCCAGCGCCTATCGCAGCCGTCCCGGCTATCGCTTCGCCTGCGAGAATTCCGTTTATGTGGCGCCGGCCGCGAAGGGGCGCGGTGTCGGCAAGGCGCTGCTCAACCGCCTGATCGCGGAATGCACAGAGCTCGGCTACCGACAGATGATCGCTGTCATCGGCCATCTCGGCAATCACGGGTCGATCGCGCTGCACCGTACCTGCGGCTTCACCGTGGTGGGCGTGCTGCCGTCCATCGGCTGGAAGCATGGCCGCTGGATCGACAGCGTGCTCATGCAGAGGCATCTCGGGGTCGGCGACCAGGGACCGCCCGACGCCCGCTGATCACGCCGTGGCGGGGTAAGGCGGGCTCCCCCGACGGGAGCGCGCGGGCGCGTGAAAATGCTGTTCCTTGACTGAAGATCGCGGTCTGTCTTCGCCCGTATCCGCACCGCCCCGCGGCGACACAAAAAGATCGCGAGAAGATTTTCCTTGCGGTCTCTGCGAAATCGTCCTACAAGACGCCATCGATGTTTGCTCGGCTGAACTTTGTTTTATTGCCGCTACGGCGCGCTTCTGACGAACTTCCCCCTTCGAAAATCGTCCTACCCCGACGCGCATTCGCGCGGCGGACTGCTTTTGCCAAAAGGGAGGGTTTGTCATGACCACCGGCACAGTGAAATGGTTCAACGCCACCAAGGGTTTCGGCTTCATTCAGCCGGATGACGGCGGCGCCGACGTTTTCGTCCACATCTCTGCCGTCGAGCGCGCCGGAATGCGCGACATCGTCGAGGGCCAGAAGCTCGGATACGAAGTCATGCGCGACAGCAAGTCGGGCAAGATGGCGGCCGAACAGCTTCAGGCTGCTTGATTGCACTTCGCCTTCAGTCCGGTTGCCACGGATGTACTGGGACCAGCGACAAGGCGAATTGATAGGGAAGGCCGGGCTCACGCCTGGCCTTTTTTGTTCCTGCGGCCGCCAGAGCGGCCAAGACCCGATCGGAGTCCTTTGCCATGAATGACCTGTCCCCGTCGCATCAGAAGGCCAATGCCGCTTTTCTCAAGGTGCAGAAGCAGTCGATCACGCGTGACCGCATCTTTTCCGACATCGCGGATTCGAACAGCGCCCGCACCGCCAACATGAACAAGCTGCGGGAGCTGCGACTCGCCCGGGAGCAGAAGGACGCGATCGACCGCGCCGCCACCGCCGCGCTTCCCAAGACCCGCGCCCGCCGCCCGAAAGCCGCCTGAACCTTCCGCAGGCTCGGCAATGCCGGCGTCCCTGGCGGGCGCTGGACCGTCAGTCCATTGCTGTCAGGTCATGGCCGCCACGCCGAGCGCCACCGCGACCGCCGCGGTCAGGCCCAGGCGCAGGCGTCCGTACCATTCGGGCGCCACGGTGCGGCAGGCGAGACCGTAATCCATCAATCCGAGCAGCACGAAGGCGAGCGTCATCGCCCACAGGCCTGCCGCGGCCGGCAGCAGGGTGGCCGCCCAACCGACGATGGCGGGGATCACGGCGATGACGAAATCGCGCACCGCCAGCTTGCCATCGCTGTAGCCCATGGCGATCCCCCAGCGCACGCCGCCGAGAAACGACAGGATGGCGACGGCATAGGCCATCAGGGCCGCGCGGATCGCCACATCGCCGCCGATGAGCGGCAGGGATGTTCCGGCCACAAGGGCTATGGCCAGCACCAGGAACGGCGCCAGGCCTCCGATACCCAGCCAGAGGGTAATGGCGGGCATGGCCGCTTCCTGGTCGTCTCTCACATCCGCCGTCATCGATCCTGTTCCGCCTGCCCGTTGCTGCGTCGCGACCGGCCGTCGGCTCGGTCAGCCTTGATTACGTTCGTTGTCACCTGCCGGGTCAACGGTGCCGGCGGCAAGCACCACGCGGAGCGTGACCGCAGCGAAGCGAGCGGCTAGGACTACGGCTCCGGCGCCGGCGTTGCCTGGCGCGGCCCTCTCTCCGTCGAGCCGTCATCCATGCGCCTTCTGATTGCCAATCCCAATACGAGCGCGCCGGTCACCGATCGCCTGATGGCCGCCGCGGCGGCGGTGAAGGCGCCGGACACCGACCTCGTCGCCATGACCGCACCGCGCGGCGTGCCCTATATCGCCACCCGCGCCGATGCCGTGATCGGGGCAGCGGTCGCGCTGGAGATGCTGGCGGAAACCCATCAGGACGTCGATGCCGCTGTCATCGCCGCCTTCGGCGATCCGGGCCTCGGCGGGGCGCGGGAACTCTTCGACATTCCCGTGGTCGGCATGGCGGAGGCCGCCATGCTCACCGCCTGCATGCTGGGACGCTCCTTCGCCATCGTCACCTTTTCCGGCGGCCTTGTGCCCTGGTATCACGAGTGCCTCGACTGGAACGGGCTGCGCGGCCGCTGTGCCGGAATCTTCGCGCTACAGGGCGCCTTCACCTCGCTCGCCGACGTGCAGGAGGAGAAGGAAGCCGCCCTCGTCGATCTCGCCAATCGCGTCGTGACCGACCACATGGCCGATGTCGTTATTCTCGCCGGCGCGCCGCTGTCGGGCCTCGCCCAGACCGTGCGCGCGCGGGTCCCCGTGCCGCTGGTCGACGGCATCCAGGCGGCGGTGAAGCAGGCCGAAGCGCTCGCCGCCCTCAAGCCCGCCAAGGCGACGACGGGCACGTTCCGCCGGCCGGCGGCGAAGACCTGCACCGGTATTTCCGAGTCCCTGCGGCAGCGCTTCGAACATCGCGACCGCTGACCGCGGCGATAGCTGAGGCTGTTGGTCGCATCGGCCGCCTGCCACCGGTCGTGGCCTGGATCGGTCGCATTGTCGCCATGATCGGCGGGCTTTTGACCCCCGATCCGGGCCCCTCTGATGGCTCACGCCATGATGTCGGATCATCTCGCAACCTCGAGATCCGGGTCCGATCATGGAACTCCTCTCTGATTTTCTGTTTTCCGTCTGGCTGACCAAGCCGGTCTGGATGTGGCTCGCCTTCATCACCATCGTCATCGTCTTGCTCGTCCTCGACCTCGGCGTGCTCCACAAGGGGCACCGCGAGATCGAGACGAAGGAGAGCCTGCTGCTTTCGGCCTTCTACATCACGCTCGGTGTCGCCTTCGGCGCCTGGGTCTGGTGGGCACTCGGCGCGGAATCCGGCATGAACTACCTCACCGGCTTCGCCGTCGAGAAGGCGCTGGCGATGGACAATGTCTTCGTCATCGCCATGATCTTCTCGTTCTTCGCGGTGCCGCGGAAATACCAGCACCGGGTGCTGTTCTGGGGAATCATCGGCGTCATCGTCCTGCGCGCCATCATGATCGGCATCGGCGCCGCCGTGGTCAGCCAGTTCTCCTGGGTTCTCTCCGTCTTCGCCGTGTTCCTCATCGCCACTGGTGTGAAGATGCTGGTCTTCAAGGAAGGCGAGACGGACATCTCGACCAATCCAGTGCTGGCCTTCATGCGGCGGCGATTCAACGTCACCGACAGACATCACGAAGAGAAATTCTTCGTGAAGCTGCCGGATCCGAAGGCGCCCGAGAGTGGCCGGACGGTCTGGTTCATGACGCCGCTGTTCATGGCGCTGGTGCTCATCGAGATCGCCGACGTCATCTTCGCGGTCGATTCGGTGCCGGCCATCTTCGCCATCACCACCGACCCGTTCATCGTCTACACGTCGAACATCTTCGCCATTCTCGGCCTGCGCGCCCTCTATTTCGCGCTCGCCGCCATGGTCCACCGCTTCCACTACCTGAAGACGGCGCTGGCCCTGGTGCTGATCTTCATCGGCTCGAAGGTGTTCGCGGCCGATCTCCTGGGCATCGACAAGGTGCCGCCGGCCCTGTCCCTGGCGGTCACTTTCGGGCTGCTCGCCGGCGGCGTCCTCTACAGCCTGTGGAAGACGCGCGGCCAGGCGGATCACACGGCGGGCCGCACCATGTAAGACAGGGGGATGGAAGTCCTTCTCTCGCCGGTCATACTCTTCTTCGTGCTCGGCGCGCTGGCCGCTGCCGCCCGCTCCGATCTCGCCATCCCCGAGCCTATCGCCAAGGGGATGGCGCTCTACCTGATGGCCGCCATCGGCCTGAAGGGCGGCGTGCAGGTGGCGGAGGGCGGCTTCTCACCCTTGATGGCGACGGCCGCCATCGCCGGTCTCGTGCTCAGCTGCATCATCCCGGTGGCGGCCTTTGGCCTGCTGCGCAGCATCGGGCGGCTCGGGCGGATCGATGCGGCGGCGGTCGCCGCCCATTATGGCTCGGTCAGCGTGGTGACCTTCGTGGCAGGCAGCGAGATGCTCTCGGCTGCCGGGATGGCGCCGGCCGGCTTCATGGTCGCGGTGCTCGCCCTGATGGAGACCCCGGCGATCATCGCCGGCCTGATCCTGGCCAAGGGAACCGGGGCCTCCGACACCCATGAACGCGGCGAACTCCTCCGCGAGACGTTGCTCAACGGCACGGTCGTGCTGCTGCTCGGCAGCTTCGTCATCGGACTGGTGGTGGGCAAGAACGGCTTCGCGGCGATCGCGCCCGTCTTCGATTCCGGTTTTCGCGGCATCCTCTGCCTGTTCCTTCTGGACATGGGCCTGATCGCCATCCGCCGTCTGCGCGAGACGCGGTCACTGACCCTGCGGCTCGCCGGGCTCGGTATCCTCATGCCGGTGGTCAACGGCACGGTCGGCACGCTGGTCGGGCACATGATCGGTCTCGATGCCGGTTCGGCGGCAGCCCTCGGCATCCTCTGCGCCAGTGCCTCCTACATCGCCGTTCCGGCGGCCATGCGCCTCGCCCTGCCGCAGGCGGATGCCGGCCTGTCGCTGGCCATGTCGCTGGCGGTGACCTTTCCCTTCAACATCGCGCTCGGCATTCCCGCCGTGTCGCTCTTCGCACGATGGTTGGCGTCATGAACAGCACGGCCCGACGCAAGAAGGTTGAGATCCTCGCCGACCAGCCGCTGGTGCGGCGGATCGTCGAGGTGGTGAAACGCTGCGGCGTCACCGGCTACACGGTCCTGCCGGTGGCGGCGGGCGGCGGCCGGCTGAATGCCTGGTCGGACGATCAGATCGCCGGCGCCTCGGCCAAGGCGCTGGTCTTCACCATCACGACGGAGGCCCATGCGGGCGAACTCGTCGAGGCGTTGACGCCGCTGCTCAATTCGCACGGGCTCTTGGTCTGGGTGACCGATGTCGAGGTCGTGCGGCCCGAGCGGTTCTGACGCCCCATCACCTCCGCGTGTCCGGTCGATCCCGGCACCGGCGACCGGCGTATCCGCTGCGACAAGGCGGAACGTGACCCATGACCATCGGATATCGGCGCAGGACCCTTTCGACCTTCCTCTGCGCGGCGCTGCTGCTGGCGGTCCTGCCGGCCTTGTCCCCTGGCGCCCGCGCGCAGGGAAGCGAGGGCCGGGCGTGGGAGGTGCTCGCCGGCGGTGGTGTCGTCCTCTTCCGGCATGCCAATGCACCGGGCGGCGGCGATCCCCAGGGCATGCGGATCGGCGATTGTGCGACCCAGCGCAATCTCGACACGGCCGGCCGTGATCAGGCGCGACGGATCGGCGCGGCCTTCGCGGCGCGACGCATCGCCGTGGGCGCGGTCCTGACGTCGCAATGGTGCCGCACCCGCGAGACGGCTGCCCTCGCCTTTCCGGGGCGGGCCGAGGACGCCGCGGCCTTCAACTCGTTTTTCAGCGACCGCGGCGCCGGGCCTGCACAGACAGCGGCGGCCCGCGCGATCCTCGCCCGCTGGACGGGGCCACAGGCTCTCGTCGTCGTCGCCCACCAGGTGAACATCACCGCCCTGACAGGGATCTTCCCGGCGTCGGGCGAGGGCATCGTGCTGACGCGGGACGGGGATGGCTGGCAGGTGGCCGGTCGGATCAGGCCCTGACGTCGGGCGGGGAGCGGCGGGCCGTCCAGCGGCCGAAGGCACGTGACAGATGCGGACGGACCGGCAGGAACAGCCGATAGGCGCCTTCCAGAACCGGCGTGACGCCCGGCAGGCGAGCAACCCTCGCGAGCCAGCGCCATCCGGGGATTTCCGACCAGAGCGCGACGAAGGCGGCCGCACCCGAGCGCATGGTCCCGTCGGCCTCACGCACATGGAAACGGGCCATCGCCTCGCGCGCCGTCAGACCGGGAGCGGGCGCCGCATCGGTCGCCGAGACATCCACGAAGCAGAGCCGTGCCTCGCCGTCCTGGCGGCGATAAAGGTCAATTTCCGCGCGGCAGAGCGGACAGGATCCGTCGAAGAAGACGGTCGGCTTGTCGGAAGGGGGTTGCATCGGGCGGCATCCAGGGGGCGTCAGCCTCGTGGGCTGACATATCGTCTACGCCGGATGCGGCCCGGCAGTTCTTTCCGGCTGCCTGTATTGGGAGCCGTGCGACCCCGCCGCGCCTCCCGCGGGTGGTCTGCCAAGGCGCGCGTTTCGTAACCTGCCTGAACGTCCCGGAGGAACGACAAGCGAAACTGTCGGTTCTCCCTCGCCGACCGCGCCGACGCCATCCTCATGCCCGTCATCACCAGGAGATGCCAGCCTCATGACCGCCCGCCTCGCCACTGCCTACGGCGTCACCTTCCTCGCCTTCGTGCTGATCGACGTCCCCTATCTGATGACAGTGGGCGTGCCGATGTTCCGGACCGTGCTCGGTGATGTCCTGCTCCAGGAGCCGCGGCTCGCCCCCGCCATCCTCTTCTACCTGCTGTTCCCGGCGGGCATCGTGTTCTTCGCCAGCCGGCAGGCCCTCGCCGACGGCTCGCTCGCCACGGCTGCGATCAATGGCGGGGCCTTCGGGTTCTTCGCCTACATGACCTACGAGTTGACCAACCATGCGACCATGCGGCTGTGGTCCTGGAACCTCGTCATCGTCGACACGCTGTGGGGCACAGTCCTGACCGCCGCCGCCGCGGTCATCGGTGTGGTGGCGGCCCGCCGCATCAGCGTCCGTCCGTCGGCGTAACCGGCGCGGCGCGCCACCACAGGCGGCGCGACAGATAGGCCATCACGGCGAGAAGGCCGCAGACACTGAAGGCGTTGATCCGGCGAAGCGAGGCCAGTTCGTGCGCCGTGATCGGCACGAGACCTTCGGCGCCTGCGAGCCGTACCGCGGCCATCGCGGCACCGGTGGCGAAAACAGTGGCCGCCGCGGCCATGGCGCGCTGGCGTCCAGTAAACAGCAGAAGCGCCAGGGCGAGACAGGGCAGGTAGAAGAGCTCGACACCCGAGGCCGGCCCCATCGCCACGGTGCAAAGGGTCGTATTGGCCATGCCGGCTGTCACCAGCAAGGCACCGCCGCGCGCTTCGTCGGTCCGCGCCACGCGCGGAACGGCGGCGAAGAGAGGGGCCGAAAGCCAGGTAAGGAGCGCCGGCCAAGCCCGTCCGCCGAGCAGCAGGTAGAGGTAGAAGGGGTAGAAGGGCTGGTTGGAGACGACGATGAAGGCGACCGATGCGGCGATGGCGCTGCGCGGCGTCGTCCCGTCGAAATAGGCCCAGACGGTGGCGGCCATCCGCTTGGCTCCGGCGAGCATGGGCGTTCTCCTTCGGCGGCACGATTGCCGGCGTCCTCCCGCATACAGCCCGACGAGCCGATCGGATCGCCGGACCGTCGACAAACCTGCGTCAACGGCTGTTTTTCGGCCTCGCGGGTGCCCGTTGAAATAAAGCCGGCGCGCCCCCTCGCGTTTTCAACTTCAACCACTATCTCGTGAAGAGGGTCCTGCCATCGTTCAACGGGGCGGGCCACAGAATCAGGACGAAGGTGCGGTCCAGGCCGCAAGCGGATCGACCCGTCGACCCGCCCCCACTTCCGGCATCAATGCCGGCCGGCTCGGTGTCGATGCACCGATGGAGTGCAAACTCCAGGACGCATCGCCCTCTGGACCGGAGCCGTGCGTGACCATCGCCTTTCCCAATGCCGCCCGCAGTTTCGATGCCGCCAAGCGCACGATCCGCTTCTGGGGCCATGAATCGCAGTTCGAATTCACCTTCGACGTGGATGCGGACGCGCTCCGGCGGCTGAGCCCCCAGAGCGCAGACGACGAGACCTCGCTGCTGCGCGCCTTCGACGCCAACCGGCCCCGCATCGAGGCGGCGGCGCGCCTCGCCCATTCCCGCGGACGACAGACCATCTACCACCTGTCCGCAGCAGCATTCTGATCATTCGAGAGGGAGGCCACCATGGCCAGAAGTGACAACCGCGGCAGCCGCGAGGCGAAGAAGCCCAAGAAGCCGAAAGCCGCCGAGGTGGCCCCCGCCGCCGTGACGAGCTTCGCGGCGGTGCAGAAGAAGATCCTGGATGCCGCAGCCAGCCGCAAGAAATAGCGGCCATCCGGTCCTGCCGTCGTCGTCGCGGTTCGGGACCGTCGAACGCAGACCGGCACGCCGCATTCGCCCTTGCCGCTCCTCTCAGTGGCCGGGCGGGCGCGGTGGTTCCATTGATCATGTACGGGGTCCGAAGCCCCGGAGATTTCACGGGAGTACGCTTTGATGGCCTATCGCAAACCGCCCCTGGAAGGCGCGCGCGCCACAGCCCATGCCGGGATCGACAGCGCCGAACGGCGCCGGAGAGAGGCCGTCGCCGCTGAAGAGAAGCTGCGCATGGCCCGCATGGCCAACATGGCACGGCTTCGGGCGCTGCGCCTGGAGAAAGAGGCTGCCGATGCCGCGGAAGCCCAGCGGATCGCGCTGGAGACGCCGACACCCGTCAAAAAGGTGCGCAAGCCGCCGGTGAAGGCTGTTGCGAAGTCAGCGGTGAAGGCGATCTCCAGCACCGGCAATGCGCCGCTGGTTGCGAAGGCGGTCGCCTCGTGACGGCCCGCCGGGCCACCTGTCCTGTCTCCCGTTGCCCGGCGGCCGCGTCATGCTGATCCGCTACGGTTACGACATCACCGTCACCTGCACCGCGCCGACACCGATGGTCTGCCTGCTGACCGCCCATGCCGACCGGGCGCAGGACATCCGCAAGGCGGAAGAACTGGTGACGACGCCGCCGGTGGACAGCCGCACCTATGTCGATCTCTACGGCAATCTGTGCCGACGTTTCACCGCCCCGGCGGGAGATCTGGCGCTGTGGGCCGACGGCACCATCGCCGACAGCGGCGCCCATGACATGGCCTTTCCGCAGGCCGGCGAGGTGCCGGTGGAAGCGCTCCCCGACGACTGCCTCATCTACCTCCTCGGCAGCCGCTACTGCGAGACGGACAAGCTCAGCCAGATGGCGTGGGACCGTTTCGGCAATGTCGCGCCCGGATGGGGCCGCGTCCAGGCCATCTGCGACTTCGTCCACGGCCATATCCGCTTCGGCTATCTCGATGCGCGCTCGACGCGCACCGCGGCGGAAGCCTATGACGAGCGGATCGGCGTTTGCCGGGACTATGCCCATCTGGCGGTGGCGCTCTGCCGTTGCATGAACATTCCCGCCCGCTATGTGAACGGCTACCTCGGCGATATCGGCGTTCCCATCGTCGATCCGATGGATTTCAGCGCCTGGATCGAGGTCTATCTCGACGGTGGCTGGATGACCTTCGACCCGCGCAACAACCAGCCGCGCATCGGCCGGATCGTGGTGGCGCGCGGCCGTGACGCGGCCGATGTCCCGCTGATCAACTCCTTCGGGCCGCACGTGCTGAAGTCGTTCCGCGTCTGGGCCTATGACGTGACCCATGTTGACGCGGACGGCCGAGCGCTCGGACCTGCAGACTGAAGGGGACCGCGAGCCTCACCGTGGCGGCCTCCGGACCCAGGCTTGCCGTCACGGGCCACCACCCCGCGCTGGCGCGCATCAGGTCCGATACGGTGACGTCCGGGGCTTGGCAGAAGACCGGCGGCAGTGTTCCATCTGACACTGGGTTCCGGAAAAGGTGTGAGGTTCCATGGCTGACCGCGCGATGACGGCCATCCCTGCGGCCCTGCTCTCCCTGCTGCTGGTCTGGTGGACCGTGCCGGCCAAAGCCCAGTCGACCGAGAGTTACGGTGTCTTCTGTGCGCGGGGACGCGTGGTCATCGATTCCCGCTCCGAAGACCAGATGCGCTCCAACCAGGGCGCCTGCCAGTTCCGACGCTTCGGCTCCCGCTCCAGCGCCGACAGCTTCGCGCGTTCCAATTTTGGGGGCGTGGGAGGTTCGTGCTCCTGTCGATGAGAGGGGCGGTCGCGGGGACCTTCCCCGCGCGGTGTGGTTACCATCATCGCAATCGGCCAGCGCGCTTGTTGGCGCCCCTTTGATAAACGGCCTTTCCCGGCTTCAGCGAGGGCCCGCGATCCGCACGCGCCGGGACCGAACAGCGTAGATCTCGCGCCCACGAGCC
This sequence comes from Phreatobacter sp., assembly GCA_019749835.1. Taxonomy (GTDB): domain Bacteria; phylum Pseudomonadota; class Alphaproteobacteria; order Rhizobiales; family Phreatobacteraceae; genus Phreatobacter. The sequence goes on from JAIEPJ010000184.1 coordinate 10,902, forward strand.
AGACCATTATCCCGCAATTGTCGATCCCGAACACCGGCGCTTGCACCGCCCGGCCTGTCCGTGAGTTCTCTGGAGAGGCTGCAGCGGCAAGATTCGCTAAGCCGCGTGGCATTGCGCATGAGATCCATCTGAAAGCGATATGCCCCGGCCGTGGTTGGATTGCGACCCCACTCACCGCCCGAGGCCGTGCCGATATGCGTGGCCTCGGGCGGGCCAGGTTCGAACCCGTTGAAATAGCAGAACCTTTTGGAGACACTCAGCAGCGGCTGGAGCACCCGTCCCTGGACTGCCTCAAGACGAAGGTGGCACCATCATCCCCGCGGATGACGCCCTTCAGCGTGGCTCCCGTGGCCCCGCCCAGGAACGGCACCGGCCTCTCTTCGCCGTGAGATGCGTTGATTGGCGTTGCGACCAGCGCCTCCGCCGCAAGGGAGACGCATCCTGTCGCCTGCAACAGGCTCATCTCGATTGCACATTTTCAGGATGGATTGCATCATTCGCATGGAATGGAGCTTGCCGAGTTGAAACAAGGACATGCGGCGTGGCTAAGGTTTTTTCTGGTCTTCAACGGTTCGCCATTCGATTCGGTGCGATATTCTGGTTTACCCTTCTCATATTCGGCCTGTTGGGGCTCGGTGTCCTTTACGTTCTGCCATGGTGGATGCTGGCGCTCATCGTCGCCGCCGGGATCGCGATCGGTCTCATCACCTATTTCCCGCGCTGGCTCCTGCGCCGAAACAATCCCGCTTTCTCCGCGAAAAGAACCATGCTGACGCATATGGTCGGAGGCGTGCTTGCAGCACTCGGCAGCGCAGCGCTCCCCTTCTTCTATATGGCCTTCTGGGTCACGTCCGGCCCCACGGCCCTACCGCTGGCGACGCTCACCAATGGAAAGAAGACGATCATTTTCCAGGGAATGCAGCATGTCGGGTCCGAGGACTTCTACAAGTCTGTGGTTTTTGACCTCGAGAAGGCACTGACCGAGGGATATACTCTCTTCTATGAGGGCGTGCAGCCCGTGCCAGGGCGTCCAGATCTCACCCAGTGGTTCAACGAGACGTTGCTGGGCAACAAGAAGGACCTGAGTGCGGGCTATACACAGTTGGCAAACAGCTGCGGGTTGACCTTTCAGCTCACCTATTTCGAGCCGCTTCTGGCGGACAAAGCGATCCATCCGGCCAGGCACGTCACAGCAGATGTGACCTATGGCGAGATGAAGGCCGAGTTTGACCGGCTGATGCGGGAAGACCCGGCATTCGCACAGGGCATCGCGGCGCGCGCGGCCAAGAAATCCGATGAGGATGACTCCATAATCTCGCTTCTGTCGGCAGTCAGCAGGGCAACACGGGATCAACAGCGGCTTGTCGGCATTCTCTGCCGTGGCTTCATGGGCATGTCGATTGCTGGTGCCATCGGCGAGAAGGACGCGACGCTGGAACGTGTCATCCTCGATTACCGCAACCGTGCGCTGGCGCGCTTTGTCGCCGAGTCACCGGCCGAGAAAATCTACATCACCTATGGTGCGGCGCATTTCCCCGGCTTCCTGAAGGATTTGCAGGCCCTCGACCCGGCCATGACGGTCCAATCGCTCCGATGGGTGCGCCCCATGTCGCTTGCCAGCGAGCCGCAAGCGCCAAGGGGCTACCCGGTCACGCGATAGCGAGAGAAAAAAGGACGAGGCTCTGACATGAACATGAGTTCTGAACCCCATCCGGCCCTTTGGCTTCGCATCCTGCATCCGCTGGTCCGCTTGATCGTTCTGGGTGGTTTTTTGCTCTACTTCATGGGTTGGGCCCAAGCCCGCCTGGAACAGTTCAATGACAGGCCACTCCTGAACATCCCGATCCAGATCGGCCTCGGGCTGCTGGCGATCGCGCTCTACTATGCCTATGGAAAGTTCATCGAGCGCCGCGAGGTGACCGAGCTGACAACGCCGGGTTTTGCCCGCGAATGGGCCATCGGCGCCGCGTGCGGGGCGGGCCTTTATGCTGCCAGTGCCGTGACCCTCATGCTCCTCGGGATATACAGGGTCGAGGGGTTCAATCCCCTGTCCTTCATGCTTCCCGCCCTTGCCTTGGCCATCAAGTCGGGCGTCTTTGAAGAATTGATCTTCCGCGGCGTCCTGCACCGGTCGGTCGAAACCCTTTTTGGCAGCTGGGTCGCGATTCTGGTCGCATCCCTCGCCTTCGGGCTTGTCCATCTGGCAAACCCAGCGGCCACGCTGGGCGGCGCCATCTACATCTGCATCGAGGCCGGCCTGTTGCTGTCGGCTGCCTATCTCGTCACCCGCCGACTTTGGATCTGCATGGGCTTTCACATGGCGTGGAACTATGTCCAGTCAGCCGTCTTTTCGGGCGTCGTATCGGGGGCCGTGGCCGAGCCGGGCCTGCTGAAGGCAACCATCGAGGGGCCAGACTGGCTAACCGGCGGCAGCTTCGGCATGGAACAATCGATTTTCGCACTCGTGTACTGCACCTCGGTCGGTCTGATTCTGCTGATGATCGCCATCCGCCGTGGACACCTGATGCCGCCGATGTGGAAACGCGTCGGCTGACTCACGAGACGGGCGCCTGCAGCCCTTGACCAGACAATCTTGTCAACCTTGTCGGGAATGGCCGGGCGGGGAGGGAAAGCAGCGATTGCACAGCCATAGGCATGCCATTTCGCATTCGGGTGTCGTGGTGCGAAATTCTGCATGAATGGCGGACAGGGCGGGATTCGAACCCGCGATACGGTTCCCCGTATACACACTTTCCAGGCGTGCGCCTTCAACCACTCGGCCACCTGTCCACGAGAGGCGCTGCATAAAGGCGCCGGTGGACAATTGCAAGGCGCGACGGACGTTTCCACCGGCGGCAGCGCTGCAGGCATGGCCTGCTTGGCCGTGACGATTTGACGGGCGAGCCGCGTGCGGCCGACAGGGGGCGGGTTTCTACCGGCGCAGGAACCACTCGGTGAAATGCCGATTGTCGTCGCGCGGTGCCGACGCCACCGCCCTCGGCACGGCCCCGGAGGTGGCGGCGCGGGCGCCGGCTGTCCGCGGCGCGCCCTGTGCCGTGGGGATGCCAACGGGAACGGCAGCCACCTGGCGGCCGGGCTGGGCGAGGCGCATCTGGGCCGCCCGCGGC
>JAIEPJ010000008.1 GCA_019749835.1 Phreatobacter sp.
CCAGCCGCGTCATCTGGGCCTTCGTGCCCATCGTCATCTTCAGCTATGCCATCACCGTGACGCTGCGCGGCCTGTGGGTCGCGCCCTACCTCGAAAAGGTCGTCGGGCTCGATGCTCTGGCGCAGGGCGACGTGGCGCTGTTCATGGCGCTGGCCATGACGGCCAGCGCCTTCCTGTTCGGCTGGATCGAAAGCCGCTGGGGCTTCGCCAAGGCGATGGCCCTCCTCGGTAATTTCGCCCTCGTCGGCATTCTCGCCGCGCTCGCCATCTCGGGCGTGCAGACGGCGTTCTGGGCCGCGCTCGCCTTCGTCGCCATCGGCTTCTGCGGCTTCAGCTATACGATCCTGATGGCGCATATGCGCCCCTTCTTTCCCGACCATCTGGTCGGGCGCGGCATGACGCTGATGAACTTCCTCTTCATCGGCGGCGCGGCGCTGGTGCAGACCGGCTCGGGCTGGCTCATCGACCTTGGCCGTGCCCAGGGCCTCGGCGAGGCCGCCGCCTTCGCCCGCATGCACGGGGTGCTCGCGGCGGTGCTGCTGGCCGCGACGCTCGTCTATGCGCTGACGCCGGCCAGCGCGCGGCGCTGATCCCTCACGCCGGCTTCATCCGTCCTGCCACCACGCGGACCCGGCGCGGGGCGGCGAGCCAGATGGCGGCCGCGGAGACCAGGCTCACCGCAATGCCGATCATGAAGGCGAGGCGGTAGCTGTCGGTGAGGTCGTGGATCAGGCCGGTGACATAGGGCCCGGCGGCCCCGCCCGACAGCGCCACGAACATGAGCGTGCCGAAGATGGTGCCGAAATGCCGGCCCTGGAAGATCTCGGCGACCACCGCCCCGAGGATCGAGGTGAGGCCATAGCCAAGGAATCCCTGGACGGCGACCATGGCGTAGACGAGGAGGAAGGAGGGGTTTTTCTCCAGCGCGATGAGGGCGATGAAGCAGAGGGCGAAGCCGCCGACCGACATCGACCAGATCCACTCGCGGCCGATTCGGTCTGATAGGGCGCCGAGGGCGATGCCGCCGGGAATGCCGAGCAGGCTGACGAAGCCGAGGGCCCAGGCGGCGGCGGTGGAGCCGAAGCCGATCTCGACCAGATATTTGGTCTGGTGCACCTGCACCGCGTACCAGGCATAGAGCGCGCCGAAATAGCCGAGCGCCAGCCACCAGAAACGTTTGGTCCGCAGGGCGCGCGACAACGTCCAGTCGGTGGCCGCCCAGGCCGCGTCGACGACATTGGAGCGCGGCGGTTCCGCATTCGGCAGCGGCGTCGCGTCGCCGTCGGGCTCCAGGCCCATGTCCTGCGGGCGCTTGCGCAGCAGCAGGTTGAGCGGGGCGAGGACAACGAGGATCAAGAGGCCCATGGCCGTGCTCGCCTGACGCCAGCCGGCGCCGTCGATCATGGTCTGGACCCAGGGCAGGAGCGTCACCGAGCCGATCCCGACGCCGGCGAAGGCGATGCCGATGGCAAGGCCCCGGTTGCGCACGAACCAGTTCGGCAGGAACAGCGACTGGCCGGAATAGCCGAGACAGACCGAACCCGAGCCGACGAGAAAGCCGATGGTGAGATAGAGGTGCCAGGGCTGGGTGGTGAGCGGGGCGAGCAGCAGGCCGGCGCCCATCAGCACGACGCCGAGCTCCATCACGGTGCGCGGACCCGTGCGGTCCATCAGCTTGCCCATCAGCGGGGATAATGCCGCCGAGGCGAGGAAGCCGAAGGAGATGGCGCCGGCTGTGTGGCCGCGGTCCCAGCCGAACTCGTCGATGATGGGGGCGTAGAACAGCGAGAAGGCGGTGCGGGCATTGACCCCGATCCCCATGGTGACGAAGGTCACCGCGACGATGACCCAGCCATAGTAGACGGGCAGGCGCATGCTCTCATCCTCCCGCGCCGTCTTGCCGCGGCGCGGCGCCATGATGGCCCCTCGCGACGGCGGGGCCAATTCCCTCAAAGGTCATTTGCCGGTATAGGCGCCGCTTCGCAGGCCAGCCGCAGAGCCCATGACCCTTTCCCCGCCCTCCGCCCCCCTGACGGGCAGCCCCGTCGTCATCCTGGTCGAGCCGCAGATGGCCGAGAACATCGGCACGACGGCGCGCGCCATGGCGAATTTCGGGCTGTCGCGGCTCAGGCTGGTGGCGCCGCGTGACGGCTGGCCCCAGGCGCGGGCCTATCCGGCGGCGTCGGGGGCGAACCGCGTCCTCGACGAGGCGGAGGTCTATGCGACCCTCGAGGAGGCGATCGCCGACCTGACCTATACCTATGCCGCCACGGCGCGGGGCCATGACCAGGTCAAGCCGGTCGTCGGACCGCGGGAAGCCGTGGCAGGGCTGGTGACGCGGGTTGCGGCGGGGGAGGCGGTGGGCGTCGTCTTCGGACGCGAGCGGAACGGCCTGCTCGCCGGCGAGGTGGCGCTGGCCAATGCCATCCTGACCTATCCGGTGAACCCGGCCTTCTCTTCGCTGAACCTTGCCCAGGCGGTGCTGGTGCTGGGCTACGAATGGTTCTCCCAGGCCCATGGCGCGGTGCTGCCGCATCAGGGCGAGGAGCGCTCCGAGCCTGCCACCAAGGCGCAGATGCTGGCCTTCTTCGCCTCGCTGGAGAAGGCGCTCGATCGGGTCGAGTTCTTCCGCCCGCCGGAAAAGCGCGAGGGCATGGTGATCAACCTGCGCAACATCTTCCAGCGCATGCAGCCGACCCAGCAGGACGTGGCGACGCTGCACGGGGTGATCACGGCGCTCGGCGAGGGCGCCAAGGGCCCGGCGCGCGGCGCCACCCTGACGCCGGATGGTGCCGAGGCGCTGCGCAACTTCCTCGCCGATTCGACCAAGGGGCTGAGCGGCGGCACGGCGCCGATCCGCGGCATTTCCCGCCTCATCCGCCGCAACCCGACCGAGGCCGAGAAGGCGCTGTGGGAGGTGATGGTCAAGGACCGCCGCTTTGCCGGCCGCGGCTTCAAGCGGGCGGTGCCGATCGGCCCGCATGTCGCCGACCTCGTGTCCTTCGACCTGCGCGTCGTCATCGACTTCGATCCGCATACGCAAGGGGACGAGGCGGCCGAGCGGCGGACCGAGAAGCGCGCCTGGCTCGCCGCGCGCGGCTACCGCATCATCGTCATGGAGGCGCGCGGCGTGGAGGCTGATCCGCCTGCGGCGCTCGACCGGCTCGAGGTGCTGCTGGCGGGCGGCGCGGCCTGACCGTCAGGCGCGCATGGCGATGGTCATGCCGGCCATGACGATGACCATGCCGACCAGTTCCACCGCCGAGGGCCATTCGCCGAGCAGGATGGCGCTCGCCACCGCCGTGATGGCGGGCACCAGCGGCAGGAATAGCGAGGCGCGCGCGGCTCCCAGCGTCTGGTTGGCGCTGGCATAGAGAAAGACCGAGGCGACGCCGACCAGCAGGCCCTGGTAGCCGGCCTGCAGGGCGATGGCGGATAGGCTGGCGCCGGCGAGTTTCAGCGGCACGACAAAAGCCAGCAGCGGCAGCACGGCGAGCGACAGGATGGACAGCGAGATGGTGAGGTCGAAGGCGTCGGCCCCCCAGCGCTTCGCCAGGAGGCCGAAGATGGCCCACATGGTGGAGGCCAGCACGAAAAGAAGGTCGCCGCGCCAGGCGCCCTCCTGGCCGCCCTGGAACAGCCCCTGTCCGGCGAAGAGCAGAATGCCGGTGACGATGAGCACGAGGCCGACGATGCGGCCGAGCGGGCTCTTCTCGCCCATCACCGCATAGGCGAGGAGGGCGGTCACCACGGGAATGAGGCTCGGCGCGATCACCGCCGTGTGCAGGGCGGGAGCGAAGGTCGAGCCGCCGACCAGCACGGTGGAGAAGGGCGCACCGGCGAAGAAGGTGAGGATGAGGGCCTTCCGCCAGCCGAGACGGCCGACGGGAAAGGGTTTGAGCCGCATCAGGGCAAAAGGCAGGAGAGCCGCGGCGGCGGTGACGAAACGCAGCACCGTGACATCGACCGGGCCGAGGCCGTCGGCGACCGACTGCCGGGAAACGACGGCCTGGATACCCCAGATCAGCGCCGCCCCGGCCCCGCAGGCAAAGCCAAACAGCCGGCCGCGGCCGACAGCCGGAGAGGGGGGCGGGAGCGGTCGTGCCGCCGGCTCATCAAGGGCCATGACACCAACTGGGGCGAAGCGCACGCAGCGCGGCAGGCTGCAATGCCCCGGCCCGCGGCCGCCGGCAAGGGCCTCCGGCACAGGGCTGCGGTGCCGTCCCAACCGCCGGACGGCCGATGTTGACCCGGCCGTCCGCGGGCATAGGCTCAAGCGCCGGGAGCGGGTGCGCCGCTTCTCGCCGAGGCGTCCCCGCCATGGACATGACAGCCGACGCAGATCTGTCGACCGTGCCGCCGGCACCGCCGGAGGAGATCGACGTCCTGGTGGTGGGCGCCGGCATATCCGGCATCGGCGCCGCCTGGCACCTGACGCAGCGGCTGCCGGGCACGCGCTTCGTCGTGGTCGAGGCGCAGGACGGTTTCGGCGGCACCTGGCGCACCCACCGCTTCCCCGGCATCCGCTCCGACAGCGACCTGCACACGTTCGGCTACAGTTTCAAGCCGTGGACCGGGCCGCCCATCGCCACGGCGGCGGAGATCAAGGCCTATATGGGCGGGATCATCGCCGAGAACGGCCTCGACGCCCATATCCGCTATGGCCACGAGGTGCTGTCGGCCGACTGGTCGAGCGTCGCGGCGCGGTGGACCGTGACGGTACGCCGTCGCGACAGCGGCGCGGTGGTGGTGTTCCGCCCGCGCTTCCTGTGGATGTGCCAGGGCTATTACCGTCATGCCGAGGGCTACACGCCGTCATGGCCGGGCATGGCCGATTTCCAAGGCGCCATCGTCCATCCGCAGACCTGGCCGGAGGACCTCGACACTTCGGCCAAACGGGTGGTGGTGATCGGGTCGGGCGCCACCGCCGCGACGCTGGTGCCGGCGCTGGCCGGACAATGCGCCCATGTCACCATGCTGCAGCGCTCGCCGACCTTCTTCCGGACCGGGCGCAACGCCATCGAACTGGCCGAGACGCTGCGCCAGCTCAAGGTCGACGAGACCTGGATCCACGAGATCGTGCGGCGCAAGATCCTGTTCGACCAGGACGCCTTCACCCGCCAGACCTTCGAGAATCCTGAGAAGGTGAAGGCCGAGCTGATCGGCGCCATCCGCGCCCTGCTGGGGCCGGACTATGACGTCGACACCCATTTCACGCCGCGCTACCGGCCCTGGCGTCAGCGCATCGCCTTCGTGCCTGACGCCGACCTGTTCCATGCCATCCGGCGGGGCGAGGCCTCGGTCGAAACCGGCGAGATCGACCGGTTCACGAAAGGCGGTATCCTTCTGAAGTCGGGGACGGAGATCGCCGCCGACATCATCGTCACCGCGACCGGCTTCCACCTCAGCGTGATGGGCGACATCCCCTTCAGCCGCGACGGCGCCCCCATCGACTTCGCCGACACGGTGACCTGGCATGGCATGATGTTCACCGGCGTGCCGAACCTCGCCTGGGTCTTCGGCTATTTCCGGGCGAGCTGGACGCTGCGCACCGACCTCGTCGCCGATGTCGTCTGCCGGCTGCTGCCGCACATGGCGGCGAAGGGAGCGCGGGAAGTCGAGCCGGTGCTGCCCGAGGCGGCGAAGGGGCTGAACGGCGGGCCCTGGACCGATCCGGAGGACTTCAATCCGGGCTATCTCCAGCGCGACCTTCACCGCCTGCCGAAGACCGGACCGGGTGCGGCCTGGCGCCACAGCCAGGATTACTGGGCCGACAAGGACGTCTTTCCGGCCATCGACCTCGATGACGAGGCGCTACGCTACGGGTAAGGGCCAAATGCAAAGGCCGCCGGACATCGCCCGGCGGCCTTTGATCAGACGCGAAGGAAAGGGGCGTCAGCTCGCCTGGATCTGGGCGATGGCGGTAGCCATCAGTTCGTCCATGGTGCGGCGGATCTGGTGGTCGGACTGGTCGGCGCCGGCGGCATCGAGATCGGCCTTCACCTTGCGGAACACGTCGTCGTCACCGGCCTCCTCGAAGTCCGACATCACGACGGACTTGGCATAGGCGTCGGCGTCGGCGCCGGTCTTGCCGATCTTCTCGGCGACCCACAGGCCGAGGAGCTTGTTGCGCCGGGCGGTCGCCTTGAAGCGCAGTTCCTCGTCATGGGCGAATTTCTTCTCGAAACCTTCCTGACGTTTGTCGAAGGTGCTCATGGGCGTGTCCTCGGGATTCGATCCGTCATCTGTAGCGGATCGTCCGACCCGCCGGGAAGGGGCATGGCCCCGCTCAGGCTTGCATATAGGCGCGCCATCCCCACCTTGGCGAGAGCAAAGGCGTCGCACCAGGCGTTTTCACGCAGGGCCTTGCGCTCCCATCCGGTCCAGCCAGGCCCAACTTCGAGCGATTTCATTGTGCAATCGCGAACGATCAGATAGGAAGGCCCAGCGGGCAAGGGCTCAGCGCGCCCGATTCTGATTGGTGCGCGTCGATCGTCCGTCTGCCCCGTCGCCGGAGACCGGCAAACCGGACACCTGGTGAGAGATGGACTTCCTCAAGACACGGTATATTCCCATGAGCCGCCGTCGCCGCATCTACGAAGGCAAGGCCAAGGTTCTCTACGAAGGCCCCGAGCCGGGAACCCTGATCCAGCACTTCAAGGACGACGCGACCGCCTTCAATGCCAAGAAGCATGAGGTGATCGACGGCAAGGGCGTGCTCAACAACCGCATCTCCGAGTACATCTTCTCGAAGCTGAACGATATCGGCGTGCCGACTCATTTCATCCGCCGACTGAACATGCGCGAGCAGCTCATCCGCGAGGTCGAGATCATCCCGCTCGAGGTGGTGGTGCGCAATGTCGCCGCGGGATCACTCTCGACGCGCCTCGGGATCGACGAGGGCACGCAGCTGCCGCGCTCGATCATCGAATTCTACTACAAGAACGATGCGCTGAACGATCCGCTGGTCTCCGAGGAGCATATCACCGCCTTCGGCTGGGCGACTCCGCAGGAGATCGACGACATCATCGCCCTGGCGATCCGCGTCAACGACTTCCTCTCGGGCCTGTTCCTGGGCGCCGGCATCCGCCTGATCGACTTCAAGCTGGAATGCGGCCGCCTGTGGGAGAACGATGTCATGCGCATCGTCGTTGCCGACGAGATCTCTCCCGATTCGTGCCGGCTCTGGGACATCAAGTCGAACGACAAGATGGACAAGGACCGCTTCCGCAAGGATCTCGGCGGCCTGATCGAGGCCTATACGGAAGTGGCGCGCCGGCTCGGCGTGATGGGCGAGAACGAGCGCCCGACCGGTCCCGTCCTGGTGCAGTGACCGCTGCGCCATGCGCCTTCTTGCGCGCAGGCCGATCCCCGATGCACCGGCGGCTTCCGCCGGTGAGACCTTCGCCCTGCTCCGCGCCGGCTTCCTCGCGATCTTCGCCACCGTCGTCCTCGCCTCCTGCGCCTATGTGCCGGTGGCGGTGGAGGGGGTGACGACGCGCCCGGACATCGCCGCGCGCGATGCCGACAATCCCTGGGTCTTCGTGCCCACCGGTGCCTGGATCACCCGCGATACCGTGACGCCTGTCTCCGTCGGTGCCTGCCCGGCGGCGGCCTGTCCCGAACGCATCGCCGTGGCGGTCATCGAGGCGCGCGGCGCCGAGGCGCGGACGCTGATGCGCAGCCTGCGCCAGCCTTCCGGGCTGGTGACGCGGCTCGCCGAGGGCAATCGCCGCCGCATCGCGCTGGTCACGGCGGCGCAGCGTCAGGTGCCGGCCGCCGTCGCCGCGCGGCGCATGCCGCATCGCGTCGCCAGCCGCACCCGTCCCCTGCGCCACCGCACCTTCACCGGTTTCCAGCTGGAGATGCGGCGGGAGAACGGGCCCGCCCGCAGCGCTCATGCCGCCGTGCTCGGGCGGCAGAATGGGCCCACGGTCAAGGTCGTCATCGTGATCGGCGACAAGGCCGGTCCCGTCGCGGATGCGGTCAGGATGGTCGCCGACGCCAATCTGTGACGTCGGTGCCGCCGATTCCGTCATTGATTGCGGCGGCGCGGCGGTCTAGACGGACCCCATTCCCGCCCACGCCTCGAAGGAGCGCCCGATGAAGGCCCGCGTCACCGTCACGCTGAAGACCGGCGTCCTCGACCCGCAGGGTAAGGCGATCGAAGGGGCGCTGAAGAGCCTCGGCATCGACGGCATCGGGTCGGTCCGCCAGGGCAAGGTTTTCGATCTGGAGATCGGCGACATGGACAAGGTGGCGGCTGAGGCGGCGGTCAAGGCGGCCTGCGAGAAGCTGCTGGCCAATACGGTGGTCGAGAACTACCGCATCGAACTGGTCTGACGGGAGCACAGCCGATGAAGGCCGCCGTCCTCGTCTTTCCAGGATCCAACCGCGAGCGCGACATCGCCTATGCGCTCGAACTGACCTCCGGCGTGAAGCCGGCCCTCGTCTGGCACGCCGACAGCGAATTGCCCGCCGGCACGGATCTCGTGGTGCTGCCGGGCGGCTTCTCCTACGGCGACTATCTGCGCTGTGGCGCCATCGCCGCCCGCGCCACGATCATGGACGCGGTGCGCCGGCATGCCGCGCGCGGCGGCCTGGTGCTCGGTGTCTGCAACGGCTTCCAGATCCTCTGCGAGGCGGGCCTGCTGCCGGGCGTGCTGATGCGCAATGCGCAGCTCAAGTTCATCGCCCGCAACGTCCACCTGAAGGTCGAGCGTTCCGACACGCCCTTCACCCGCCGCTACAATGCGGGGGCGGTGATCGAGGTGCCGGTGGCTCATGGCGAGGGCAATTTCATCGCCGATGCCGAGACGCTCAGGCGGATCGAGGACGAGGGCCGGGTGCTGTTCCGCTATTGCGACGCCAGCGGCGCGGTGACGCCCGCCGCCAACATCAATGGTGCGACCAACGCCATTGCCGGGATCGTCTCGGAGAACCGCCGCGTGCTCGGCATGATGCCCCATCCTGAGAACCACGTGGACCCGGCGATCGGCTCGACCGACGGACGTGGCCTGTTCGAGAGCCTCGCCGAGGCGCTGCAGACGGCGTAACCGGCTGTCGTCTGCCTGGTGCATGAACTCCACGACCCGAGTGCGTCTTTCGTGGCTCGCACCTCAGGATGAGGAGGGTGGCAGGCTGCATCGACGTCGGATGAGGCCAGACAGGGTTGCGCGCCGTGAGCCGGGGGGCAAGACACCACCCTCCTCATCGTGAGGTGCGATCCTGAGGGGCGAGCCTCGAAGTACGCACCTCGATCGTGCAGGGCAACCGACCTGCACGGTAGCGGCGGCCGAGCTCGACCGCCGGCCACCCCCGAACGGGCTCACGCCGACAGGCGCATGCGCTTGATCATGCTGGTGATGGCCTTGAAGGCATCGCCGATGCCGCCGGAACTCGTCACGTTGAAATACATGGACGGGTCGGTGGCGCAGGCGCGCAAGAGGTTCTGGTTGCCATTGATGACGCGCACGGTGAACAGCGTGATCCCCGCGGCCTTGACGGCGTTGCAGGCGAGGGTCGTGCGCGGGTCCATCACCGGGGCGGCCATGGTGTTGCTGAAGGGCACATAGCGGCTCTCGGTGTTGTCGCCGTCGGTCAGCAGGATCATGTAGCGCAGCACGTCGGGCGAGGATCCCGTCTCGGTGAAGGGCAGCCCGGAGGACATGACGGCGAGGCCCATCTGCACGCCGATGGTGATATTGGTGGTGCCGACCGGATTCATCGCGTTGATGGTGGTGCGCAGCGCGGAGAAATTCGTCGTCAGCGGCTGGACCGTTGCCAGCCCCGTATTGGCGCATTTGACACCGCGATAGCGCGTGTCGCTGGTGGTCGGGGCGGTGTCGGAGATGTCGTGGGGCTGGTTGCGGTCGGTGAGGCAGCCGGTCCAGGCGGCCTGCGTCGTGACGATGGCGGGCGGCAGGCCGGCGCCGTCGAACCGCATCCAGGGTTCGTTGCGGAACGTCGTCGGGATGCGCACCTGATTGACGAAGGGCACCACGGCGATCTTGACCTGGTCGGCCGAGACGCGCGCCGCCTCCAGCTCGTTGATCAGGTCGATCGCGGCGGTCTTCAGCGCCGTCATCTTGCCGCTGCCGGCCATGGAGCCGGTATTGTCGAGCACCAGGGCGATCTCGATCTTCGGCTCGTTCCAGGAGGTCTGCGACATGACGGTCAGCGGCATGGACGAGACGCCCATCGTCGCGGCGATGGTGGTCTGCAGCGAGCCGGAAATGGCGAGGCGGATGGTATTGCCGTCGCGGGTGACGCCCAGCGTGCCAAGGCTGAGGTCGGCCGGCGGCGTGAAATTGCCGGCGAAGGCCCTGTTGGCGGCCTCCTGGAGCCCGGCGGGGGAGAGGCTGCGGGAGTCCTTGGCAACCGCCAGCGAAGCGGAATCGAGCGCCGCCTGGATCTGCACCTGCATGCGCGAGACGCGGGTATAGTCGACCGCGGCGCCGACCATGCCGAAGATCGGCAGGGCCGCGATACTGAAGATCAGCGCCACATTGGCGCGGGTGTCGGACCTGAATCGGGACAGTTTCGCCTGCATCTGTGTCGCTCCCGGACAGGTGCCCCGTCCGGCGCCGTCCTCCGGGCATCACGGATCAAATCCCGTGCCTCCCGGGGCGTCACGCATTGGACAGTGCGCTTCGCCGTTGCGAAACGGGGGCGCGGCGGTTAAGTGCATCGCTTGCGAGACGGGCCCCCGGGACGGACGACGGCATGATCCCCAACGAACCGAAGATCACCCCCGAACTGGTCGCCAGCCATGGCCTCAAGCCGGACGAGTACCAGCGCATCCTCGAGCTGATCGGCCGCGAGCCGACCTTCACCGAGCTCGGCATCTTCTCGGCCATGTGGAACGAGCACTGCTCCTACAAGTCGAGCCGCCTGCACCTGAAGACCCTGCCGACCAAGGCGCCCTGGGTGATCCAGGGGCCGGGCGAGAATGCCGGTGTCATCGACATCGGCGACGGGCTCGCCGCGGTGTTCAAGATGGAGAGCCACAACCACCCGAGTTACATCGAGCCCTATCAGGGCGCGGCGACCGGGGTCGGCGGCATCCTGCGCGACGTCTTCACCATGGGCGCCCGGCCCATCGCGGCGCTCAATGCCCTGCGCTTCGGCGACCCGGCCCATCCCAAGACCCGCCACCTTGTGGCGGGCGTGGTGGCCGGCGTCGGCGGCTATGGCAATTCCTTCGGCGTGCCCACCGTCGGCGGGCTGGTCGGTTTCCACACGCGCTATGACGGCAATTGCCTCGTCAATGCCATGGCGGTGGGGCTCGCCCGCACTGACGGCATCTTCTACGCCAAGGCGACCGGCATCGGGATGCCCATCGTCTATCTCGGCTCGAAGACCGGCCGCGACGGCATCCACGGCGCCACCATGGCCTCGGCGGAATTCGGCGAGGGCGCCGAGGAGAAGCGGCCGACCGTGCAGGTCGGCGATCCCTTCGCCGAGAAGCTCCTGCTCGAGGCCTGCCTCGAGATCATGGAGAAGGATTGCGTCATCGCCATCCAGGACATGGGCGCGGCGGGCCTGACCTGCTCGGCGGTGGAGATGGGCGCCAAGGGCGATCTCGGCGTCGAGCTGCACCTGGAGAACGTGCCGACCCGCGAGCCCGGCATGACCGCCTACGAGATGATGCTGTCGGAGAGCCAGGAGCGCATGCTCATGGTGCTGAAGCCGGAGAAGGAAGAGGAGGCCAAGGCCATCTTCCGCAAGTGGGGCCTCGACTTCGCGGTGATCGGCCACACGACGGACACGCTGCGCTTCGTCATCAAGCACCATGGCGTGGTGATGGCCGACCTGCCGATCAAGGAACTCGGCGACGAGGCGCCGCTCTATGACCGCCCGCATGTGGCGAGCCCGGCCCTGCCGGTGATAGCCGCCGGGAGCGTTGCCGCGCCGATGTCGACCAGCGCGGCGCTGCTCAAGCTGATGGCGACGCCGGAACTTGGCTCCAAGCGCTGGGTCTACGAGCAATATGACTCGATCATCCTCGGCAATACCGTGCAGCGGCCGGGGGGCGATGCTGCCGTCATCCGCATCGAGCACGGGCCCAAGGGCCTGGCCATGACCTGCGACGTGACGCCCCGCTATTGCGAGGCCGATCCGGTCGAGGGTGGCAAGCAGGCCGTGGCCGAGGTCTACCGCAACCTGTCGGCGGTCGGTGCGCGGCCGCTGGCCATCACCGACAACCTCAATTTCGGCAATCCGGAGCGGCCGGAGATCATGGGCCAGCTCGTCGGCTGCATCCGCGGCATCGGCGAGGCCTGCCGCGCCCTCGACTTCCCCGTCGTCTCCGGCAATGTCTCGCTCTACAACGAGACCCAGGGTCGGGCGATCCTGCCGACGCCGACCATCGGCGGCGTAGGCGTGCTCGACGACTTCCAGGCGAGCGTCGCGATCGCGCCGAAACAGGCGGGCGAGCAGGTCTTCCTCGTCGGTGCCACGCAGGGCTGGCTCGGCCAGTCGGTCTATCTGCGCGACATCTGCGGCCGGGAGGAGGGCGCCCCGCCGCCGGTCGATCTCACCGCCGAGCGCCGCCACGGCGAATTCGTCCGGGCGCTGATCGGCGAGGGCCTCGCCAGCGCCTGCCACGATGTCTCCGACGGTGGCCTCGCCGTGGCGCTGGCGGAGATGGCGATCAGCTCCGGCATGGGCCTCACCGTCGAGACGCTGTCGCACGACCTGCCGGCCCATGCCTTCTGGTTCGGCGAGGATCAGGCGCGCTATGTGCTCACCGTGCGGGCCGATGATGTCGAGACGCTGGCGACACGCGCTGCCGGGGCCGGCGTCGAACTGACGCGGCTCGGCGTCACGGGCGGGGCCGCGTTGACCCTGCCGGGCGAGGAACCCATATTGGTGAAGGACTTGAAGGATGCCTTCGAGTCGTGGCTCCCTGCCTATATGGCGCGGGCGGCCTGAACCGGAGGTCCCATTCCATGCCGATGGCTGCTGACGACATCGAGCGGATGATCAAGGAAGCGCTCCCCGATGCGCGGGTCGAGATCAAGGACCTGGCCGGCGACGGCGACCATTATGCCGCCACCGTCATATCGGAGGCTTTTCGCGGCAAGTCCCGTGTGCAACAACACCAGCTGGTCTATGCCGCCCTCAAGGGCAAGATGGGCGGCACCCTCCATGCGCTGGCGCTCACCACCAGCGCGCCCACCTGACGTCTTGAGCGGCGCTTGGCGCCGCGAGCGAGAGAACCGATGACCACAGCTCACGACAAGATCGATGCCGAGGTGAAGAACAACGACGTGGTGCTCTTCATGAAGGGCACTGCGCAGTTCCCGATGTGCGGCTTTTCCGGCCAGGTCGTCCAGATCCTGGACTATCTCGGAGTTCCCTTCAAAGGCATCAACGTGCTCGATGCCGACGACGTCCGTCAGGGCATCAAGGACTATTCGAACTGGCCGACCATCCCGCAGCTCTACGTCAAGGGCGAGTTCATCGGCGGCTGTGACATCACCCGCGAGATGTTCCAGTCCGGCGAACTGGCCGAACTCCTCAAGGCCAACGGGATCTCCGTCCGCGAGACGACGGCCTGAGCCCCGCGCCCTGCGGGCGGCAGAATCGCCTCTCGCAGGGTCACCTTGCCCGGAAGTTGCCATGATCGGCTGCGAGAGGGATGTTCAGCGGGGGCGACGTGGTCGACCTCCCACTCCGCCGCGCGGCCTGCTTGCCGCGCTGTCCAGGCCGAGACCGGCCAGCCCATGACCGCCAGGCGCGGTCGCAAGCCCGGGACCCCGTCGCCTCGCATGACTTTCGCCTCCCCAAACCCTTCCGGTGTCGGACGTCGCCTGCGCGCGGGCCAGGTCCTTCTCGGCCGACCCGTCGTCCTCGCCGCCTTCAGCCTTCTGGTCGTTGCAGCCCCGGCGGCCCTGGCCCAGCAGGGCATGGGCTTCCAGGCCGGGACGATGCAGGTCGGCGGTGCCGGCGGCCAGCCCCTGAACCTGCTTTCCCCGACGTTCATCGCGCCCGCGCCGCGCAGCGCCGCGCCCCGTGGCGGCCCGATCGCCGGTGCCGTCCCGGCGCCGGTACC
>JAIEPJ010000194.1 GCA_019749835.1 Phreatobacter sp.
CATGGACCTCGGCGCGCAGCTCCTTCAGCCGCTCCTTGTGGCCGACGCCGAAATGCTGCTCCTCGTCGACGATGACCAGGCCGAGATCCTTGAAGGCGATGGCCTTGCCGAGGAGCGCGTGGGTGCCGACGACGATGTCGACCGTGCCGTCGGTCAAGCCCTTCTTGGCGGCGGCAAGATCGGCCGAGCCGACCATGCGCGAGGCCTGGGCCACCGTCACCGGCAGGCCCTTGAAGCGTTCGGCAAAGGTCTTGAAATGCTGGCGCGCAAGCAGCGTCGTCGGCACGACGACCGCAACCTGCTTGCCGCTCAGCACGGCGGCGAAGGCGGCCCGGAGCGCCACCTCGGTCTTGCCGAAGCCGACATCGCCGCAAACGAGACGGTCCATCGGCCGACCCGAGCCCATGTCTTCGAGCACAGCGTCGATGGCACCCGCCTGATCCTCGGTCTCCTCGTAAGGGAAGCGGGCGGCGAATTCGTCATAGGCGCCGTCCGGCGGCACCAGTTTCGGCGCCTCGCGCAGCGCCCGGGCCGCGGCGATCTTGATGAGGCCGGCGGCCATTTCGAGAATGCGCTTCTTGAGCCGCGCCTTGCGCGACTGCCAGGCACCGCCGCCGAGCCGGTCGAGCTGCGCCTCCGCGTCCTCGGATCCGTAGCGGGTCAGGAGCTCGATGTTCTCGACGGGCAGGAAGAGCTTGTCGCCGCCTGCATAGTGCAGTTCGACACAGTCATGGGGTGCACCGACCGCCGTCACCGTCTTCAGGCCGATGAATCGGCCGATGCCGTGATCGACATGGACGACGAGGTCGCCGGCCGAGAGACTGGTCACGTCGGACAGGAAGTCCTGCGCGCGCTTGCGCCGCTTCTGGGCCCGCACCAGGCGGTCGCCGAGAATGTCCTGCTCGCCAATGACGACGAGGTCCGGCGTCTCGAACCCCTCCTCGACGCCGAGCACGGCGAGCGCGATCTCGTCGCCGCGCAGGGCCTGGGCCGACGACCAGCTGGCGACCGGTCGCAGGGCCTTCAGCCCGTGATCCTCGAGAATGGGCTGCAGGCGTTCGCGCGAGCCTTCCGACCAGGCCGCGACGAGGACGCGCTTCTTGTCCTTGCGCAAAGCCGCCACATGGGCAGCAACGGCGTCGAAGACATTGGCGTTCTCGTCGGCCCGCTCGGCCGCGAAGGAACGGCCACGGCGGCCCTCGAGGTCGATCATCGCTCCGTCGGAGGCGCCGGCAAGGGCGAAAGGCGAGAGCTTGACCACGGCCTCGCCGCCGCGCTGGCGGTCCCAGTCCTGCGCCGTCAGATAGAGCGCGTCGGGAGGCAGCGGCTTGTAGGTGGTGCCGGCATCCTGTTCCAGAGCGGTTTTGCGGGCGTCGTAATAGTCGGCGATCGTCGTCAGACGTTCGCGCGCTGCCTCCTCGACCTGGGCGTCGAGAACGACACCGGAACCGGGCAGATAGTCGAACAGCGTGTCGAGGCGGTCGTGGAACAGCGGCAGCCAGTGCTCGACACCGGGATGGCGCCGGCCTTCCGACACGGCCTCGTAGAGTGCGTCGCCCTTGGTCGAGCCGCCGAAGGAGCGCACATAGGACAGGCGGAACTTCACCATGGTCTCGGTGGTGATCTGCATTTCCGCCGTCGGCACGAGATCGAGGCGCGGCAGGCTGCCGGTGGTCCGCTGGGTCTCGGGATCGAAGGACCGGATCGATTCCAGCGTGTCGCCGAAGAAATCGAGCCGGATCGGCGCTTCCAGGCCCGGCGCGAAGAGATCGAGAATGCCGCCGCGCACCGCATATTCGCCGATTTCGCGGACGGTCGAGGTGCGCAGATAGCCGTTGCTCTCCAGCCAGACCTGGAGGTTGGCCATGGCGATGACGTTGCCGGGCGCAGCAGAGAGCGATTGCTTCGCCAGCATAGCGCGCGCCGGAACGCGCTGCAGCGCCGCATTGACCGTCGTCAGCACGATGGCAGGGGTGGCGCGGCCGGTCGTGCGCGCCAGGCGCGACAGGGTCAGCATCCGCCGCGCCATGACCGCACCATTGGGCGAGGCTCGGTCATAGGGCTGGCAGTCCCATGCGGGAACGGGGAGAATCTCGATGCCGGGCGCGAAGAAGCCGAGCGTCGTCTCCATGGCCTGCATGCGCGGGCCGTCACGGCAGATCACCAGGAGCTCCGGCGAGGCCTGGTTGCCCTTGGCGTGAAGCTGGCGGGCGAGGTCGGCGACGACGAGCGCGTCATAGCCCGGCGGGACGCCGGCGAGCGTGAGACGGCCGCGCGAGGCGACGACATCGGCGGGCGAACGACCGCTCGCTGTAGGAGATTTGGCCATCAGCCGACCCAGGCTCCCCGGCCCTCGGAATGGAAGGTCTTGAGGGCGCGGAAAACGCTGGTGTCGTAATTGCCGGGCGTATCAGCCTTGTCGGTGACCCAGGCGAAGAGATCGCGGTCCGGCACTTCGATCAGCCGCTCGAAGTCATCGAGCTCGGCCTCGGTGAAATCGCCGATATGGACATCGGCGAAGCGGCCCATGATCAGGTCCATCTCGCGGGTCCCGCGGTGCCAGGACCGGAAGAGGATCTTCCGGCGACGCGGATCGAGATCGGCGGAGGAACGGGTGGTTCCGGTCATCGACAGGGCCTCGTAACGGGTTGCAGCGCTTCTACGCTCGACATCCGGCCGCGGAGCCGGCGCGAATGCAGGGCAGCTAACGGCAAAAGCCGGGCAGGCCCTTTCGGACGAAACCCGGTGCCCGGCACCCGTAGCAAAGACGGCGCAGGATTTACAAGCCGCGCCGCGCCACGGCCTGTCAGCAAAGGCTCGGGCGGACTAGATTGCCGCGATGCGTCCCACGCGACTCGACCCCCTCTTTGCGCCGCTGACGACCCTGAAGGGTGTCGGCGCCAAGCTCGAAGGCCTCTATGCCCGGCTGCTCGGCACGGAGGGGACGCCGCGCGTCGTCGATCTGCTGTTCCACGTGCCGAGCGGCCTCATCGACCGTCGCGCCCGCCCGACGCTGGCAGAAGCGGTGCCGGGCGCCATCGTCACGCTCGCGGTGCGTGTCGAAAAACATCGCCCGGCACCACCGGGAAAGTCGCGCGCGCCCTACAAGGTGCTGGTATCCGACGAGACCGGCGACCTGACGCTGGTCTGGTTCAACGCCCATCGCAGCCGGATCGAGCAGATGTGTCCGGTGGGCGAGACACGGATCGTCTCCGGCAGGATCGAACTCTTCGACGGCATGCGCCAGATGGTGCATCCCGACCGGGTGCTGGCAGCGGACCAGGCGGCGACGATGCCGCTGATCGAGCCGGTCTATCCGCTGACCGAAGGGCTCGGCTCCGGCCATGTCAGGCGGGCTGCCGAGGCCGCCCTCGCCCGCCTGCCCCTGTTGCCGGAATGGATCGAACCGCGATTGCTGGCGCGCGAGGGCTGGCCGGATTTCGCCACCGCCCTGGGCCGGGTGCATCAGCCGGACAGCCCGGAAGACTTCGCACCAACGGGCGCCGCCGGATCGCGGCTCGCCTATGACGAGCTGCTCGCCAATCAGCTCGCCCTCGGGCTGGTAAGGGCCAACCTGAAGCGGCCGGCGGGACGGCGCAACGTCGGCGACGGGTCGCTCCGCGCCCGCATCACCGGCGCCCTGCCCTTCACGCTGACGGGATCGCAGACGTCCGCCATCGCCGAAATCGCCGCCGATATGAGCGCACCGACGCGGATGCTGAGGCTCCTCCAGGGCGATGTCGGCTCGGGCAAGACCGTCGTGGCGCTGATGGCCATGGCGGCGGCGGCGGAGGCCGGACGACAATCCGCCCTGATGGCGCCGACCGAGTTGCTGGCCCGCCAGCATGCCCGGACCCTGACACCGCTGGCGGCGGAGGCCGGCCTGAGGGTCGCGATCCTCACCGGTCGTGAAAAGGGCCGCGAGCGCGAGGAGATCCTCGCCGGCCTCGCGTCGGGAGACATCGCCATCGTCGTCGGCACCCACGCGCTGTTCCAGGACCCTGTCCGGTTCGCCGATCTCGGGCTCGCTGTCATCGACGAGCAGCACCGGTTCGGCGTGCAGCAGCGTCTGGCGCTGGCTGCCAAGGGCGAGGCGGTTGATCTTCTGGTCATGACCGCGACGCCGATCCCGCGGACGCTCGTCCTGACCTATTTCGGCGACATGGACTCTTCTCAGCTCCGCGAAAAGCCGGCCGGCCGCAAGCCGGTCGACACCCGGGTCATCGGCATGGAGCGCCTCGCCGAGGTGGTGGACGGGATCGGCCGGGCGCTGGAGGTGGGCCGGCAGGTCTACTGGGTCTGCCCGCTCGTCGCCGAGGCCGAGGAGCCGGACGAGAACACGCCGGAGCTCGCTGCCGCCGAGGAGCGCTTCGCCATGCTGCAGCAGCGGTTCGGCGCGGTGGTCGACATCGTCCATGGTCAGATGAAAGGCGGCGACAAGGATGCCGCCATGGCACGGTTCTCGTCGGGCGAGAGCCGGCTGCTGGTCGCGACCACGGTCATCGAGGTCGGCGTCGATGTGCCGGCCGCCTCGATCATGGTGATCGACCATGCGGAACATTTCGGCCTTGCCCAGCTCCATCAGCTGCGCGGGCGGATCGGTCGCGGCGCGGCGGCCTCCACCTGCATCCTGCTCTACAAGGGCCCGCTTGGAGAGACGGCGCGCCGCCGCCTCGACGTCATGCGCGAGACCGAGGACGGGTTCCGCATCGCCGAGGAGGATCTGACCCTGCGCGGTGAAGGCGACCTCCTCGGCACCAAGCAGTCCGGGATGCCTGGGTTCCGCCTGGCGCGGCTCGAGCATCATGGCCGCCTGCTCGAGACGGCCCGCAACGACGCCCGGCTGGTGATCGAAACCGATCCGGACCTGGCCACGGGCCGTGGCGCGGCGCTGCGTGATCTGCTTTACCTGTTCGGACGCAACGAGGCGATCCGCCTCATCAAGGCCGGCTGAACATGCTCGCCCGCCCCCTCCGTTTCCTGGTCTTTCTCGCCGGCTGCCTGTTCACGGTCATCGGCGTGATCGGCGTCTTTCTGCCGGGTCTGCCGGGAACGGTGTTCCTCATTCTCGCAGCCTGGTGCTTCGCCCGGTCCTCGCCCCGGTTCGAATGGTGGCTGCTCAACCATCCCCGATTCGGCCCGTCGGTGAAGACCTGGCGCGAGCGCGGCGCCATCGCGCCCCGCTACAAGGTGATCGCCATTGGCTCCATGGTGCTGTCATGGGGCCTCGTCTGGCTCACCGCCCCGGCAATCGGCATCGCACTGTCCGGCATCGCCATCGGCGCCAGCGCCCTCTATGTCGGGACGAGACCGCACGCATGACCGCTGCTCGCGCCAAGCACATCGTCTGCGCCGGGATCACCACGCTCGACATCATCTATGCGCTGGACGCCATTCCGACCGTCCCGCTGAAGTTCCGCTCCAGCCACATGGTGACCTCGGGCGGCGGTCTCGCCGGCAATGCCGCCACTGCCTGTGCGCGGCTCGGCGCCGCGGTAAAGCTGATCGCGCGACTGGGAGATGATCCCTTTGCCACGATGATGATCGAGGAACTGGAACGCGATGGCGTCGACTGCACCCTGGTGCGCCGCTGTCCGGGCTATCGCTCGCCGGTCTCGGCGGTGGTCATCGACCGCCATGGCGAGCGGCTGGTGGTGAGCTATTCCGACCCCGACATCCCCTCCGATGCCGGGTGGATCGACGCTCAGGTTCTGCGCGGGGCGGATGCGGCCTATGCTGAAACACGCTGGATCGAGGCGGCGCTCGTGCTGCTGCCGCTGGCCCGCGCGGCGGGGCTTCCCTCCGTGCTCGATGCCGATCGCCGACCGACGCTTCCGCAGGTGCTGGACCTTCCCACCCATGTAGGGTTTTCGGCGCCGGCCCTGCGCGACCTGACAGGCATGGAGGATCTGGCGGCCGCACTCGCCCATGCCTCCCGCGGCGCCGCCAACATCTTCCTCGTCACTGACGGTGACCGTGGCGCCTGGTACATGGACGGACGATCGGTCCGCCATGAACCGGCCTTCCCGGTCCA
Organism: Phreatobacter sp.; assembly: GCA_019749835.1. Taxonomy (GTDB): domain Bacteria; phylum Pseudomonadota; class Alphaproteobacteria; order Rhizobiales; family Phreatobacteraceae; genus Phreatobacter. The sequence goes on from JAIEPJ010000194.1 coordinate 6,035, forward strand.
GGCCGTCGATACGCTGGGCGCGGGCGACACCTGGCACGGGGCGCTGGCTCTGGCTCTGGCAGAGGGCCAGCCCTTGGCAAGGGCCGTGCGTTTCGCCAATGCCGCCGCCGCGCTGAAATGCACCGCCTTCGGCGGCCGCAAGGGCATGCCGGATCGCGCCCGGGTTGACGCACTGCTGGCGGGGACCTGAGGATGTGGGGTAAGGTGCCTTCCGTGACGACACGTTTCAGCTTCGGCCTCATCCCAGCCCTGATCGGGTTCTGCCTGACAGTCTTCGCGACCTCCGCGGAGTCGCGGACGACGTCGGCCCTGATCAACGGCCTGACCCAGGCTCAGCAGCTCTATCGCTCCACCACCATCAACCTGAGGACCGGACGCCCCGAAGAGGCCGCCGCCTCCCTGAAGGCGCTGATCGCCTTGTGGGACGAGACCGCCGCACAGACAGCCGCCGCGCCACCGCCGATCGCCGCACGCGTCAACCTCTTCGCCGAGGTCATGGAGGGCGGGCGCGCCCGCCTGCGCCGCGCCGCCGAAGTGCTGGCGCTGGGGCGGACGGATGGCGCACTCGAGGAACTGGCGCCGCTCAAGCGTGAGTGGATCGGGCTGCGCCGCAGCGTCGGGCTTTATGGCCTGGTCGAATGCCTTGAGGAATCGAGCGATGCGATCGAGGCCCTGATGGTGCATCGGCGGCAGCCCGCCGACCTGGCGCGCGGCGAAACGCGCGGCGATATCATTGCCAAGGCTGCCGTCTATCGCTTCGCATTGCGCCGCTGCGAGGCTTTTGCGGCGCTCGACCCGATCGGAGACGGCGAGTTTCGCCGTCAGGCCGATGCGATCGCCGCGGCGATCGATGTGATCGATTCCGCGCTGCGCCTGCGGGACCCGACCCTGCTGGAGCGCGTCCTCGGTGACCTCAGGACCTTCGATCTGCAACTCTCCCAACGGTTTGGCGGGTAGCTGGCGGCTGGACAGGGCCGCGGGCGGCATGCCACGACTTCAATCGATTTGAGCCGCAGAGAACGGCGAAGGCGGGAGGACGGCATGGCGAAGAGGCTGGCAGGCAAGGTTGCGGTGGTGACCGCGGCGGGTCACGGAATCGGACGGGCGATCGCGGCGGCTTTTGTCGCCGAAGGCGCCAAGGTGATCGCCACGGATATCGACAAGGCCAAACTTGAGGGGATCGCCAAGGCCAGGAAGCTGCGGCTCGACGTCACCTCGACCCGCGCCGTCGAGGCGCTGGCGGCCAAGACCGGGCCGATCGATATCCTCATCAATGCCGCCGGCTGGGTCCATCACGGCAATGTCCTGGACACGAGCGAGGCTGACTGGGACCGCTCCTTCGACCTCAACGTGAAATCCATGCACCGGACGATCCGGGCTTTCCTGCCGGGCATGCTGGAAAAGGGTTCCGGCTGCATCGTCAACATCGCCTCCGGGGCCTCGTCGGTCCGCGGCGTTCCCAACCGCTACGCCTATGGCGCGTCGAAGGCGGCGGTGATCGGCCTGACCAAATCGGTGGCGATCGACTATATCCGCCGCGGCATCCGCTCCAATGCCATTTGCCCCGGCACGATCCAGTCGCCCTCTCTTGACGAACGGATCAAGGCGCTGGCGACCGCAACCGGCCAGTCCGAAGCGGCTGCGCGCAAGGCCTTCATCGACCGCCAGCCGATCGGCCGACTCGGCACGGCCGAGGAGGTGGCGATGCTCGCGGTGTATCTGGCCTCGGACGAGGCGGCCTATACGACGGGCGCCATCCATATCGTCGACGGCGGATTCTCGCTCTAGGGGCAGAGGGCTCAGCGGCAAGAAGACCGGATGGTGAGCGGGGAGGGGATCGAACCCTCGACCACATGATTAAAAGTGCGACTTTGGCACATTCGCCCGTGTTCGCATCTGTTCAGGTCGCCCCCTCACCTTCTTGATTTTAGGCCACAAATCTGCGCGCTGTTGTTCAACGGCGTTCGCGGGCAGCCGGACGATATTGCGTCCCCGGCGTGTCCCCAGCGCAATGATCATGTGGTCGTGATGCCCAGCCAACTGCTCACTGATGTCGGTGTACGGAACCTCCCTGCCCCGCCTGCCGGCCGCGTCGAACACCACGACACGCGGTGCCGTGGCCTGACGCTCCGGATCACGTCTGCCGGCGAACGCACTTGGTCGTTTAGGTATCGCAACGCTTCGGGTCGGACCATGAGGGCGACCCTCGGGCGCTATCCCGGCATCAGTTTGGCTGCTGCGCGTGAGCTTGCCGACAAGCTGCGCTTTGCGGTGGCGCAGGGAGGCGATCCTGCCGACGCGAAGAAGACGGCTCGGGTCGAGGCGGAAGAACGCTCCTTTGGACACCTTGCCGAGCGGTTCATGCGCGAGCACTCGCGCCGGTTCAAGCGGAGCGCATCTGATGACGAGCGGATGCTCGCCAAGCACGTCTTGCCGAAGTGGCGGCACCGGCCGTTCGCGGAAATCAAGCGCCGTGAAGTCATCGCATTGCTCGAAAGCATCGTGGCAGCCGGCACCCCCGTGTCTGCGAGCCGGGTGCACGCCCTTATCCGCAAAATGTTCAACTTCGCCATTAGCCGGGGCCTCCTAGAAAATAATCCGGCGACGGTAATCGGCAAAATTGTCGAGGAACGCTCGCGCGACCGCATCCTGTCTGATGACGAGGCGCGGCTGTTTTGGATTGCAACGGCCGGCGATGGGCCGTTCACCCCGACCGTCGGTCTCGCGCTGCGCCTCGCGCTCCTCACCGGGTGCCGCGCTGGCGAGATCGCCGGGCTTCGCCGTGATGAGGTCCTAGACTTGGATGATACCACCAAGGCGCGCCTCAACCTCCCGCCTGAGCGCACCAAGCCCAACCGCCGTCACGTGCTACCCCTGTCCCCCATGGCCTGCGAGGTGGTGCGTCGCGCGCTCGCTACCTCGACGGCCGAGAGCTTCGTATTTTCGACCCGCGCCCCAACCGAAGACGCTCCCATTTCATCCCCTGCCCTGACGCTGGCCATGCGCAGGCTTGCTGTCGTGGTCAAAGACGAGGGCAAAGCGCGTCACCAACTTGCGGACCTCCCCGGCTCCGCCACATGGCGCTCCCATCCGCCCGGCGTGCATGACCTCCGCCGCACCGTCGCAAGTCGCCTTATTGAGGCAGGTGTGGCTGTCGATACAGTGCGCAAGGTATTGAACCACAGTGCGTCCAGTGGCGATGTTCTGAGCCGCCACTACGATCGCTCGGCCGCAGAGCCACCGATGCGTCTTGCGCTTGGTCGTTGGGCTGATGAGTTGGCGCGGATTGTCGGTGAGGCCCCCGCTGATGAGGTGGTGATCCCGCTCCGTGCGCGCGTGCCGGCATGACGGACCAGCCCCCGGCGCTTTGGACCGACGCAGAGAAGCGGCGCAGCCTCGCCGCGTATGTCGGAGCGGCCGGTGAGCTTGGCGCATTCGTGCGTCGGCTAGATGAACCGTGGCGCTCTTGGACAGTGGACCTCATGGCAGACGAATTGCCGTGGCGGACGGACGCGCGCGAGCCCCTCAGCCTGGACGAGCGAAGGCTCGCCGCACGGCTCGCGGTGCTGAGCGCATGGGATGCCGCGCGCACCGCTGAGGATAAGCGCAGGGGCCGCCGTGAGCTTCTCCTCAACCTCCGCCGGGGCGATCCTTTGCTCGGTGGTGCGCGGCTCCCTGACCTTCTAGAAACCGCCTCAGACAGTGATCCGCGCGGCCTGATGGTCCGCGAATTCGCCCGGCAAACGGCTCAGCGGCTACGCATCAAGGCAGGCACCGATGCGGAGCTTGCTGCGGCCCTCCGTGAGGTCGCGATGGGGCGTCGCTACCAAGGCCGCGCCGTGAAGGTCGAGACGACTGCCTTTATCGAACGCCTTGCGGGTTGGTGGTGGCATGCCACGGGCCGGCGGCCGGAGCGGCAAATGAACGCGATCCGTCATGAGGGCGGTCCAGTAACGTTCGTCGCCTTCGCTCTTGCCGCGTTGTCAGATGCCAATGGAGGCGGTCATGCCCCTGCCCCGGGCGCGATGTCCCGCATCCGCCGGGTTGTCGAGGCCATGGAGCGCGAAAAACGAGTGCCTTGGGCCTGATTTGATTTCTGCCTGCGCCTGAGCCGCGTGCGATTGCCACTGTTCCCGGGTGTTCAACCCCGCCCGGAGACAGACCATGGAAATGCCGCCCCTCCTGACCGTCGCTGCCGCCTGCAAGGCGCTCGGGATCGGTCGGACCACCGTTTACGGCTTGATTGCCAACGGCGCGCTGGTCGCTCGCAAGATCGGCAACAAGACCGTGCTGACCGGCGCGTCCGTGACGGCCTTCATCAATGGCCTGCCGCCCGCGCCCATCGGCCGCGGTGCTCGGGAGGGCGGCTGATGCCCCGCAACAAGCCGCATCGGCTCGGCAATATCAGCGCCCGCATCGTCCGCGACGGCATCGAGATTGGGCTGGACAATGCCCCGAGCCTGACCCTGACCCATGACGCGGCGAAGCGGTTGGCCGCCTGCTTGGCCGCCTGCCTCGCGGACATCCGCTGGGCTCGCCGGCCTTGTATCAAGGAGCCCGGCAATGGCGGCTAATGCCCCTCGCCTCATCCTGATTAGCGCCCGCGACCTTGGGCGGCGGGCGTTCCCGCCGACCGCATTTGTTGTGCCGGGGATTGTCCCTGTTGGGCTAACGATCCTCGCTGGCAGGCCGAAGGTCGGCAAAAGCTGGGCCGCTTTGGGCATGGCTGTTGCGGTCGCGTCGGGTGGCACCTTCCTCGGTCGCAAGGCGTCGAAAGGTGCAGCACTCTATCTTGCGCTCGAAGACAATGATGCCCGCCTACAGAGGCGACAGGCACTCGTCCTTGGCGATGGCGAGCCGCCGGAAAACCTTCATTTCGCGACGACATGCCCGCCTCTTGATGGTGACCGGGCGGGTGCTGTTGCGGCCATCCGCGCTTGGGCCGCCGACGCGGATAGGCCGCTCCTTGTTGTGATCGACGTGCTTCAGCGCATCCGACCGCCCGCTGACCGGAGCGCGAGGTTGTATGCTGACGATTACGGCGTGACCCTGCCGCTCAAGCGGCTGGCTGACGAGTTGGGAATTGCCGTCGTGGTCATTACCCACACCCGTAAGTCGTCGGGAGAGGACGGCGCTGATCCCATCGATCAGGTTAGCGGCACGCTGGGCCTTACAGGTGCGGCGGACCACATCATGGTTCTTGATCGCGGTGCCCATGGCTACCTCCTTCATTGTCGTGGGCGCGATGCCGAGGAGCTTGATCTCGCGTTGTCGTTCGATCCGGCGCGGGGGACGTGGGATGCGCTTGGTGATGCTGCTGATGTCGGGCGTTCCGAGACGCGGCTGCTGATCCTCAACGCGCTGCGCCGCGCGCCGGGACCGCTGAGCCCCGCCGATGTTGCGGCTGAAACTGGGTTGGCTGCTGGCACGGTTCGGGTCCGTCTCCGCGCCATGCTCGGCAATGGCGATGTGATCCAGACGACGCGCGGGACCTACGGCCTGCCCGGCGGGCCGATCCTGTCCGACATCCCTACTGCCCCCCGTAACAAACATAACACCCGTAACAATGATCAGGGTGATGGTGACAATAGTTACGGAAGTGACGGGGGTGTGATGAAGGCCGGGGGGCGTCATGCGCCCCGTGCCGCGCACCTCAATGGCACCCGCGTCCCCGACCACGATGGGATCGCTGTCCCGCGCGCTCCGCCGTCCTGAAAACTGCGGGTCCCCTTGAACACCGCCCACTGCCGCGGGGCGATGACCGCCCGGCTGCCCCGCGTGTTTCCGCCCCACCTTTTCGACCTTCCGTTTCCATTCAGAGGCCTCAATGCCCCCTCCCGAGCTTCCCGATAGCGTTAGCGTCGCCACCTTCGCGGCTCTGCTCAACCTGACCGACCGGCGCGTCCGCCAGCTTGTCGCGGCCGGCCTCGTGCAGCAGTCCGGACGCGGCCAGATCGCGCTGGCCACGAGCGTGCAGGCAATCATCGCCGATGCTCGCGAGGCGCGCGAAGCAGCGCCGCTTACCGTGGCCCGCGCGCGGCTGGCTGACGCTCGTGCGCGGCGGGCTGAACTCGACAACTTGCGTGCGGACCGAGAACTTATGGACGTCGCCGAGGCGGTGGCGCTGTTTCAAGAACTGGCGGGCGTGGTCGTAGCCGGTCTCAGCGCGCTGCCTGCTCGGATCGGCGGCCGGGACATCGGGCTGCGTCATCGGGTGGAGAAGGAATGCGATGCGGTCCGCCGGGAGTTTGTCGCGAAGTTTGAGCGGGGGCTGCCGTGAACAGCCCATGCGCAATGCTTCTCGCGTGCTGCAAGGATGCTGCCGACACCGCGGCACCCGGAGAGGACGTGCCGTGCTTCGTGGCGCTTCCGGGTGGCGTTCGAATGGCTTCAGGACCTGTGGTGCGGGAGCGGTTCACTCCGCTGGCTCTGGACTTTGCCTCGGCACATCATGAGAGCGGACACGCTATCGCCAGCGCCATCGTTGGAGGTTGTGTTGGTCGGGTGACAATTGTCGGCCAGCCGTTGGCCGACATTGGTGCGGGTAGCCTTGGGCCGGCGGCGCATGCGGTCGCTGTGCTTGCGGGTCCCTTTGCCCAGCAGATCGAGCACCGGCACGAGCGGCGCATGCTGGACGACGAATGGCGAGTATTTCTGCACCGCGTCCGCGGGTGCTCGCCCGGTCAGTGCGACCACTGCCAAGTTGCGCGCATTTCATTGCTGGCTGGGGGCTCCTCCCGCCATTTGGCAACCGACGCGGAGGCCCTCACGTGGCTGCGCAAGGTCGAGGTCATCGCGCTCGGCCTTCTGCGGGAGCCGACGGTCAGAGGCGCCATTAGACGCGTCGCCGCGAGGCTGTGTGAGGTCGGGGACATCGGAGGTGACGAGGTGGCTGCCATCGTCGCAGGGACGGTTGAGGTGGCCGAAATTGAGAACTGGAAACGAAGGCTGACCGATGAAAATTGCTGACTTGATGAATAAACTTCGGGCCGCGGACGATCAGACCACGGACACCCTGCGACGCGCCTTGGAAGATGCCGAGGCAGAAATGCCCGCCGCCGTGCGGGCACTTGACGAGGCCAACGCGGTCCGCGCTCGCTTGTTGTTGGAAGGGATCGACCGAGAGGTGTTGGCGGCTGAGGCGAAGGCCGACGCGGCCAGGATCAAGATTGACCGGATCAGTGCGGCTGCTGCCGAACTGCGGTCCCGTCTGGCGGAGGCGGAGGAGCGAGAGGAAAACCAGCGCATCGACGCTCTCATTCGGCAGGCTGACGCTGCCGCCGAAGAGGCAGCCAAGTTGTTGCGGACCCGCTATGAGCCGGCGGCGCGAGAGGTAGCTTCCCTTCTCGATAAGGCTGAGCAGGCGGACACCCTTCTTCGGGAGGCCCGCGCTGCTGCGTTGGCGGCGGGTCGCTCGTTCGCCGTTCGTGATGTGGGTGAAAGGCTGACCGTCGCAGGCCGCGTTTTCGTGCCGTTTGCCGACACCGTGAGCTTGCGGCCTGTCGGCGGGTTCCCGGGTTGGGGGCGCGCACGTGAGCTTTTCGAGAGGGCGGGCTTTTCCTCCGAACTCGCGAAGCGCTGAGCGCAGCGTTCCGCAGCGTCAGAATTTCAGACCAAGCCGCTGGCTATGTGGGTAGCGAGGATGCCCTGCGAGAGAATTTCCGAACGAGAGGTATTGCGGCTCACCGCAAGCTCAAGCGTGGTCGGGGTCGCGATAGTGTGCGATACTGCAAGCGGTCTCTAAGGCCGCTGGTGGAGGAAGTGGCCGGGGCGTTCCCGCCCCGGCTTTTTCATGGATCGCCACCCGCCATCAACATGGCATTGAACTCTATTTCGAAGGGTGAGGAAGAGCCGCGTTTCATCTCGGCAGGAAAAAATTGCTGCGCGAAGCCTCTAGCCGGCCATCCCCGAAATTCAGGCGTAGAAAACTTATCAAAGAATTTGGCTAGGCCAACCTTCGAAACGATCTGTTGTTGCCCCTCAAAGACCGGACACGTCCTCCGCGGTTGAACGGTCTGCGATGAACTCTCTTGGCGAACGGTAT
>JAIEPJ010000065.1 GCA_019749835.1 Phreatobacter sp.
GGCTCTATCGATGGACGCCCTGAGAGAACGGCCTGCGGCTCCCTCGCTGCCGCGCGACCGCGCGGCGATGCCGGCGCACTCGCCCCTCGCCATGCCGGCGCAGTCGTTGCGTCGCTGGCGGGCCTCCGAGAGGCGTGCGCTGAAGGCTCCTGACCAGTGGCGCACGCCGTGGTTCGCGCGCCTCGTCGCCTTCGGCGGCATGGTGGCGATCACCGCGGCCGGTGGCTGGCAGATGTACAAGGTCGTCGAGGCCGGCGGCGTGACGCTGCTGGAATGGGCCTTCCTGGTCTTTTTCGTCGTCAATTTCTCCTGGATCGCCCTCGCCTTCACGACCGGCCTGCTCGGGCTCGGCGACCTCCTGCGATACGGTCTGAACCGCAAACCGGAGCTGCCCGCTGCGTTGCAAGAACGGACAGCGGTGGTCATGCCGATCTACAACGAGAGCCCGGCACGGGTCTTTGGCACGGTGCAGGCCATCGCCGAGGACGTGCTCGCCACCGGCCACGGCGCATCGTTCGACTTCTTCTTCCTGTCGGACACGACCGACCCCGATATCTGGATCGCGGAGGAACGCTCGTATCTGGCGCTGCGCGAGCGGCTGCCGGATATCGCCATCCACTACCGCCATCGGCCGAAGAACACCGCCCGCAAGGCCGGCAACATCGCCGATTTCGTTACGCAATGGGGCGGCAACTACGCGCATATGATCGTGCTCGACGCCGACAGTCTGATGACCGGCGAAACGATCGTGGCGCTTGCCGACGCCATGGAACGCGACCCCGATGCCGGCATCATCCAGACCCTGCCCCGGCTCATCAACCGCAACACACTGATCGCTCGGCTCCAGCAGTTCGCAGCCCGCGTCTACGGGCCCGTCTGCGCGGCAGGGCTGGCGGTCTGGTCGGGCCGCGACAGCAACTACTGGGGCCACAACGCCATCATCCGCATGGAGGCCTTCGCCTCCTCCGCAGGCCTGCCCGATCTGCCGGGCAAGCCCCCTTTCGGCGGCCACATCCTCAGCCATGACTTCGTCGAAGCCGGCCTCATCCGCCGGCGCGGCTATGCGGTCTACATGCTCACCCATCTCGACGGCTCTTTCGAGGAGAGCCCGCCGTCGCTGATGGACCTCGCCATTCGCGACCGGCGCTGGTGCCAGGGCAATCTCCAGCACAGCCGGGTCATCGGCGCCAAGGGCCTGCACTGGGCGACGCGCCAGCACCTGGCCACCGGCATCATGAGCTATGTGTCGAGCCCGCTCTGGCTGATCCAGCTGCTCATCGGTCTCGCCCTCGCCCTGCAGGCCGCCTTCATCCGCCCGGAATATTTCACCAACCAGTTCACCCTCTTCCCGGCCTGGCCGGTCTTCGATTCCGAGCGCGCCTTCAATCTCTTCCTGATCACCATGGCCATCCTGCTGGCCCCCAAGCTGTTCGGCTGGTTCGTGACGCTGGTGAACGGTCCGGCACGGCGGGGCTGCGGCGGCGCCATCATGCTCACCCTGTCGACCCTGCTGGAGATCATCCTCTCGGCGCTGATCGCCCCGGTCATGATGCTGATCCAGGCGAGTTCGGTCTCCTCGATCCTCTCGGGCCGCGACACCGGCTGGAAGACACAGCGGCGCGACGACGGGTCGATCCCCTTCCGTGCCATCGTCCAGCGGCACTGGCGGCATACGGCGCTCGGCGTCATCGCGGCGATCGCCGCCTTCTCGATCTCGCCCTATATCTTCGCCTGGATGTCCCCGACGATCATCGGCCTCTGGCTGGCGATCCCGACCTCCTGGGCCTCGGCCTCGGCGGCGATCGGCTGGAGCCTGCGGCGCCTGCGGTTGCTGCTGATCCCTGAGGAATCGGCCCCGCCGCCCATCGCGGAGCGCGCCTTCGCGCTCGGCCGCGAGTTCGAGGCCCTGGCGCTGGAAGACGGCAAGGCGCTCGATCTCGTCCATGGCGACCCCGGGTTCCGCGACATGCACCAGCAGATCATCCAGGTGCCGCCGCCCCGCATCCGCGGCAAGGTCGATACCGACCGCGTGATCGCCGAGGCGAAGCTCACCGACGCCCAGTCGATCGAGGATGCGCGGCAATGGCTGTCAGGCCGCGAGGCGATGCTGGTGCTCCACGACCGGGCGCTGATCGCGCTTCTGGCGGCCCTGCCCCATGCCAAGCCCGCCGAGCCCGAGCCGGCGCCGCAAAAATAGGCTCCTGCCGAGCCATTGCGCCCAATCCGGTCGCAGGCGTCGGCGTGCCCGGCGCCCTCATCGGCATCCTGCCGTCGGTTCCGGATGGACCGGCGCTGGCACCTGCCTTGCATGACCGAACCCAGCTTGATTGGCCGCCAATGACGCCGGCTCCCTCGCCTTTTGCACGGGGAACGGATGTCACAGGACTTCAGCGCGGAACAGAAGCGCTATCTCGAAGGGTTCGTCGCAGGAGCGGCCGCCTCCCAGGCGGTCGGCGCCACCGCGCCCGCGGCCAGCTCCGTCCCTACCGGTCCGGATGCGGTGCATCTTCTTGCGCAGGATGCGCAGGTCCGTGCCGGCGGGAAGATCGTCGACCCCGAGAAGTGGAAACGGGACGAGAATCCCCTCGACGCCTATGGCCGGCTCACCCGCGAGGCGGCGACCGGCAAGCTGCCCGGACCGGCCGACAATTTCCGCTGGCGCTATTTCGGTCTCTTCAACGTCGCACCGGCGCAGGACAGCTTCATGCTGCGCATGCGCCTGCCGAACGGGATCCTCAAAGCCCACCAGCTCGCCGGCTGCGCCCGCCTGGCGGAAACCTTCGGCGGCGGCGTCCTCGCGGTGACGACCCGCGCCAACCTGCAGATGCGCGAGATCCGTCCTGAGAATGCCAAGGCCCTGCTGGAAGAGCTGATGGATCTCGGCATCGTTGCCCGTGGCTCCGGGGCCGACAATATCCGCAATGTCACGGGATCGCCGCTCGCCGGCATCGATCCGCAGGAATTGCTCGACACCCGGCCGCTGGCCCGCGACTGGCACTTTCATATCCTCAACACGCGGGTGCTCTACGGGCTGCCGCGCAAGTTCAACGTCTCGTTCGACGGCGCCGGCGTCTCGCCCGCCCTCGAGGAGACCAATGATATCGGCTTCCAGGCGGTCCGGGTGCCGGAGGGTGGCGCGGCGGCCCCGGGCCTGTGGCTGCGGATCGTGCTGGGCGGCATTTCGGGGCACCATGACCTCGCCCGCCCGACCGGCACCTTCTGCCGGCCGGACGAGGCCACGCAGGTCGCCGACGCCATCGTCCGCATCTTCATCGACCACGGCGACCGCACCAACCGGAACCGGGCGCGGCTCAAATATCTGCTGGATTCCTGGGGTTTCGAGCGCTTCCTGGCGGCCGTCGAGGACAAGCTCGGCCGCAAGCTGACCCGCATCACCGAGAGCGATATCGCGCCGCGCCTGCCGACGGACCGCTACGCCCATGTCGGCGTCCATCGGCAGAAACAGGCTGGCCTGAACTGGATCGGCGTGGTGATGGCGGTCGGCAAACTGACGCGCCGCCAGGCGGAAGGGCTCGCGGCCATCGCGGCAGAATGCGGCGACGGCGATGTCAGGCTGACCGTCTGGCAGAACCTGATCCTGTCCGGCGTGCCTGACGGTCTTGTGGCGGAGGCGGAGGCACGCATCGCCGCCCTCGGCCTGTCGACGACCGTCACCCCGATCCGCGCCGGGCTCGTCGCCTGCACCGGCAGTGCCGGCTGCAAGTTCGCTGCTTCGGACACCAAGCGCCACGCGATGGAGATCGCCGACCACGTCGAGGCGCGGGTGGCCATCGACGTGCCGGTCAACATCCACCTGACCGGCTGCCACCATTCCTGTGCCCAGCACTATATCGGCGATATCGGTCTGATCGGCGCGCGCGTGCCAGTGAATGCGGAGGGCGACACCGTCGAGGGCTACGACATCGCGGTCGGCGGCGGGTTTGCCGAGAATGCGCGGATCGGGCGGGCCCTCTGGAAAGGCATCACGGCGGAGGACGCGCCGCGCCATGTCGAGGCGCTGCTGAAGGCCTATCTGAGCCATCGCGACAGCCCGGCCGAGAGCTTCCAGGCCTTCACCATCCGGCATGACGCGGACAAGCTGTCATCCCTCGTCGCTCCCCATCTCACCCCGCTGCGGGAGGCCGCGGAATGAGCGTCCAGCCGCCCTCCTCCACCTTTGCGCTGATCCCTGATACCGCGCCGTTCAGTGCCGAACAGCGGCAATGGCTGTCCGGCTTCTTCGCCGCGGCCCTCGGGCCGCTGACTCCGGCCGCGGGCATGGCTGCTGACGGCGGCGCGGCGGCGGCGCCCTCCGCGGACCTCGCCTCGAACGACGATGCGCCCTGGCACGACCCGGCCATGCCGCTCGCCGACCGCATGGCCCTGGCCGATGGCAAGCCCCTCGCGCCGCGCCTCATGGCGGCGATGGCCCAGCAGGATTGCGGTCAATGCGGCTACAACTGCGCCGACTATGCCAATGCACTGGCGGTGAAGAGCGAGGAGCGGCTCAATCTCTGCGTGCCCGGCGGCAAGGAGACGCTGCGCATGCTCAAGGCGCTGGCGGGCGAGGTTGCCGCCAGCGGCGATGCCGGCGCCGCCTCGGTGCCTGCCGCCGCGATACCGGCCACGCTTCCCGGCCGCTCGCGCGAGGCGCCGGTGGCGGTGCCCTTGCTGTTCGCCCGTCGGCTCACTGGCGAGGGATCGCAGAAGCAGACCTACCATATCGAGTTCGACCTCGGCGCCGCCGGCCTTGACTATGTCGCCGGCGACGCCCTCGGCGTTTATCCGACCAATGACCTTGGTCTCGTCGACCAGATCATCGCCATGCTGGGCGCCTCCCATGTTACGCCTGTACGCGGCCGGACCTTGCGCGCTGTTCTCGCCGAAGAAGTCTCGCTGGCCCCGGCGCCCGACAGCCTGTTCGAGCTGATCTCCTTCCTCACCGGCGGCGACCAACGCCAGAAGGCACGGGCCCTGGCGCGCGGCGAGGATCCCGACGGCGATGCGGAGGGGCTCGATGTTCTCGCCGTCCTGACCAAGTTCGCCGGGATCCGGCCCCATCCCGAGGCCTTCGTGGAGGCGCTGGAGCCATTGCAGCCGCGGCTCTACTCGATCTCCTCCTCGCCCAAGGCCGAACCCGGCCGCGTCTCCCTCACGGTCGACGCGGTGCGCTATGTCATCGGCAAGCGCCGGCGGCTCGGCGTCGCTTCCACCTTTCTTGGCGAACGTGCCGAGCCCGGCGCCGCCGTCCGGGTCTATGTCCAGCGCGCCCATGGCTTCGCCCTGCCGGCGGACCCTGCCGTGCCGGTGGTGATGGTGGGGCCGGGCACCGGGATCGCGCCGTTCCGCGCCTTTCTGCAGGACCGGGCGGCCGACAAGGCGCCGGGGCCGAACTGGCTCTTCTACGGCCACCAGCGGCAGGCCACCGACTTCTTCTATGCCGACGAACTCGCGGCGCTGAAGGCATCGGGCGTGCTGACGCGCCTGTCGCTCGCCTGGTCGCGTGACGGCAGCGACAAGGTCTATGTGCAGGACCGGATGCGCGAGACCGGCGCGGAGCTCTGGCGCTGGCTCGACCAGGGCGGGCATTTCTACATCTGCGGCGATGCCAAGCGTATGGCCAAGGACGTGGAGGCGGCGCTGGTCGACGTCATCGCGACCCATGGCGGCCGCAGTCCCGAGGCGGCGGTGGCCTATGTCCAGGACATGAAGAAGGCCGGGCGCTTCCAGGCCGACGTCTATTGAATCGGCGGGTCAAAACCAGGCTTTGCCTTGACAAGGCGGCATCGACCTGTCACATCCGCCGCAACCAGCCGTCGGCGACGCGGCGGGCGTAAGCCCTCTGTCCCCAAGGCACGACCCGATCCAACGACCTTCCGCGAGGACTTGCCATGGCCAAAGCCGCCACCATCAAGATCAAGCTGATCTCGACCGCCGATACCGGCTACTTCTACACCGCGAAGAAGAACTCTCGCACCATGACCGACAAGCTGTCGATGAAGAAGTACGACCCGGTCGCGCGCAAGCACGTCGAGTTCAAGGAAGCCAAGATCAAGTGATCGTCACGGTCGGCATGGCCGATCAGTGACTGGAACGGCCCCTTCGGGGGCCGTTTTTCGTTTGTGAGGCCGAGGTTCGAGTGGTTGCCGTCGCCAGACTGATCTTCCTGCGCGCCTGGTTCCCACGACCTCAGCTATGCTGGCCGAACTTGGCGTACCAGTTGACAAGGCCCAAGAGCAGCAAGATGCCGAGGAAAAGCACGACGGCGACCGTCTGTTGGGCGCGCGTTGCCGGGACTTTCCCAGGACCGCGGTCGTCGTGTTGCGGATCGCTCATGTTTCGTCCCGGCTCAGCTACGCCATCATGGCCAATCGCGTTCATCGCCAACAATAGCCACACCGTCAAGGCAGTGGGATCCAAGCGACGAGCCGGACCTGTGCGCCGCTATCCGGGGCAAGGTGGCCGGCCGGGCCAACGGCAAAGCGGAGAGGCCATCCGCGCCGAACCCGACCGGCCTGCCCCACGGTCCCAGGAGATGCGGCGGACCTGAGTGCACGCAGGGTTTCGATCAGACCGACGCCGATTTCCTACAGAGGAGATCGCAGCCTGATCTGGCTTTACCCTAGAGACCGGGTGGGAAAGCGACAATATCCGCAGGCCGCATCTTTCGATAAACCGTTCCTTAACCTCAACAAACGCGGTTTACCAGCAAGGTAAACGCTCGGTCGGTCAGGCGGCATCGAGGACGACGCGGTTGCGGCCGTCGCGCTTGGCGCGATAGAGCGCCTGATCGGCGCGCTTGAGGATGTCGTCGGCATCGGCGTCGCTGCCCTGCCGCTGGGCCATGCCGATGGAGACGGTTACATCGATGGCGCGGGCACCCTTGTGCACCGGAAAGGGGTCGCCGGCCACACGGCTGCGGATCCGCTCGGCGACGATGGAGGCGACACCCGCATCGGTGTCCGGCATGATGACGACGAATTCCTCGCCGCCGAGGCGGCATACCAGATCGATGCCGCGCACGCTCTTGCGCAGCCGCTGGGCGAACTCGCGCAGCACGTCGTCGCCGGCATCATGGCCATAGGTGTCGTTGACCGCCTTGAAGTAGTCGATGTCGAGCACAAGAACCGACAGCGGCTTGCCGCGCATCGAGGCCTGTTCGACGAGAGTGCCGAGGTGGCTTTCCATGTAGCGTCGGTTGTGCAGCCCGGTGAGGCCGTCGGTGATGGCCATTTCCATCGACTGCTGGACATTGTCCCTGAGCCGGGCGGTGTAGCGCTTCTTGCGCACCTGGGTGCGCACGCGCGCTGCCATCTCGTTGCGGTCGATGGGCCGCATCAGATAGTCGTTGGCACCGATGTCGAGGCTGCGCAACAGCCGGGCATCGTCCTCAGGCTCCGCCACCACCAGGATCGGCAGGCCGCGCGTCCGGTCGAGCGTGCGCAGCTGGGAGCAGAGTCGCAGCGGGTCGAAATCAGTGAGGCCGAGCGACACCATGACGAGGTCGTAGTCGTTCTCGGCGGCCTTGAAGAGGGCCTCCTGGGGCCGCGTCTCGACCTCGACCTGATGCTGGTTGCGCAGCGCCTGAACGATCCGCTCATGGGAAGAGGCGCGGTCGTCGACCACGAGGATGCGGCCGTTCAGGCCGGTCTCGGCGGTCGCCTCCGAAAGGGCGTCGCGCATGCCGATCTCGCGCGAGGTGACCGCGCGCATGCGCAATTCGTCCTGCATCATCTTGAGCCGGACGAGAGAGCGCACCCGCGTCACCAGGGCGAAATCGTTGACGGGCTTGGTGAGGAAATCGTCGGCGCCGGCCTCGAGGCCCTTCACCCGGTCGGCGGGCTGGTCCAGCGCGGTGACCATGATGACGGGGATGTGGTGGGTCGCAGGATTGGACTTGAGCCGGCGGCAGGTCTCGAAACCGTCCATGCCCGGCATCATCACATCGAGCAGGACGATGTCGCACTGCGCGCGCTCACAGATGGACAGCGCCTCCATGCCCGAACTCGCGGTGACCACGTCAAAATATTCCGCCGACAGCCGCGCTTCCAGCAGCTTCACATTGGCGAGGATGTCATCGACGACGAGGACGCGCGCGGTCATGGCTGGTCGTGTCTCCTCAGGCCGTGCCGAGAAAGTGCCGGACGGTCTCGATGAACTTGGTGACGGAGATGGGCTTGGACAGATAGGCCTCGCAGCCGCCTGCCCTGATTCGTTCCTCGTCGCCCTTCATCGCGAAAGCGGTGACAGCGATGACGGGAATGTGCCGGATCGTCTCGTCCTCCTTGATCCAGCGCGTCACGTCGAGGCCGGAGACCTCGGGCAGCTGAATATCCATGAGGATGAGGTCGGGACGGTGCTCGCGGGCCAGCGACAGGGCTTCGGTGCCGTTGCGCGTCTGGATTGTCCGATAGCCGTTGGCTTCCAAAAGATCATGGAAGAGCTTCATGTTGAGCTCGTTATCTTCCACGATCATGACGGTTTTCGACATCACCACTCGCATGTTCCGGATGGTCGCGGATGGTTGCCGGACCTTGACGGATGGACCACAAGCTAGTCCCAAATCCTTTCAAAAGGACAAACCATGACGTTGCGTCGGAGTGATCAGAGCAAGGGCGGCGCCGAGCAGATGGCGGCCGAGGTCCTCGCCTTCCTCGCCGGCGAGGAGGAACGGCTGCAACGCTTCGCCGCTTTGGCCGGGATCGATCTCGGTCAGATCCGCGACATCGCCGGACAGCCGGAATTCCTCACCGCGATCATGGAGCACCTGATGGGCGACGAGCCGCTGCTCCTCGCCTTCGCCGCCCATGCGGGGGTCAGGCCGGAGGCCGTGGTGCGCGCGGCCCATGCCCTCGGAGCAGGCCCCTGGGAGCGGGATTTCGCCTGATGCCAAAAGCCCTCTTGATGAGGCTCCCCATCCCGTCCACGGTCCGGTCATGGCCGCCCTCGCCTTCTGCCGCGACTGTCTGACCGAAGCCGCGCCGGGCGTCCTGCGCTGTCAGGCCTGCGGATCGCCGCGCATCGCCAGGCACGGCGAACTCGCCAGCCTCTCCATCGCCCATGTCGATTGCGACGCCTTCTATGCGGCAGTCGAGAAGCGCGACGATCCCGGCCTCGTCGACAGGGCGGTGATCATCGGCGGCGGCCGGCGCGGCGTCGTCTCGACCTGCTGCTACGTGGCGCGCATCCACGGCGTCCGGTCAGCCATGCCGATGTTCAAGGCGCTGCAGCTCTGTCCCGACGCCGTGGTGATCAAGCCGAACATGGAGAAATATGTCGGAGTCGGGCGCCAGGTGCGCCAGGCGATGCTGGCGCTCACGCCGCTGGTCGAACCCCTGTCCATCGACGAGGCCTTTCTCGATCTGACCGGCACCGAGCGGCTGCACGGCGCCGCTCCTGCCGTGGTGCTGGCCCGTTTCGCCAGGACCGTCGAGCGCGAGATCGGCATCACCGTCTCGGTCGGCCTGTCCTACAACAAGTTCCTCGCCAAGATCGCGTCGGACATGGACAAGCCGCGCGGTTTCGCCGCCATCGGCCGTGCCGAGGCGCTGGATTTCCTCGGATCGAAGCCGGTCTCGCTGATCTGGGGGGTCGGCCGCGCCACCCAGGAGGCGCTGGAGCGGGAGGGGTTCAGGCTGATCGCCGACCTCAGGCGACTCGACGAGGGCGACCTCATGCGCCGCTTCGGCGCCATGGGCCTGAGGCTGTCGCGGCTGAGCCGGGGCATCGACGAGCGGCGCGTCTCGCCGGACGAGGAGACGAAATCGATCTCGGCCGAGACGACCTTCGACACGGACATCCGCGACGCACGCACTCTCGAGAAGAAGCTGTTCCTGCTCTGCGAGAAGGTCTCGGCGCGGGCGAAGGCGCAAGGGTTCGCCGGCACGACGGTGACGCTCAAGCTGAAGACCGCCGACTTCAAGATCCGCACGCGCTCGCGCGCCCTGCCCTCGCCGACGCTGCTCGCCACCCGGCTGTTCGAGACCGGCCGGGACATGCTGATGAAGGAGGCCGACGGCACCGCCTACCGGCTCATCGGCATCGGCCTGTCGGAGCTCACCGACCCGGGACGCGCCGATCCCGCCGACCTCGTCGACCCGACCATCGCCCGCAGCGTCAAGGTCGAGGGCGCCGTCGACGCGCTGAGGACCCGCTTCGGCAAGGCGGCGGTCATCAAGGGCATCACCTTCGACGACTGACCCTGCTCAGGGCCGCGTGCAGGCTGTCTCCGGCTGCCATTCGAGGCTCGCCAGCTCACCGCGGAGGGAAAAATCGCCGTAATGGATGACAAGCTGACGCGACACGCCGTTCTCGTAGAGTTCGAAGGCGATGGAATAGACCGGGTTGGCGCTGTCACGGCCCTCCTCGAAATAGCTGATCGTCACCGGCCAGCGGGCGAGGGCCGCGAGTCTGGGGTCGCGGGCGGCGGCCTCGACTTCACCAGCGCCCGGCGCGATCCGCCGGCCGATGATCGCCGTGGCGTTGTAGAGCTTCTCGCCGGTCTCGGCGCCGTCATAGACCTTCGCCTCGAGAATGGTGCGGCCCTCGCGCGCTGCCTCGACCAGGCGGATGAGATGTTCGGTGGGGAAGATCGCGGCGCGGTCGATCTGCTTGTTCAGGGGGCGGGGCCGCCGGACGACGACGCTCACCGCGTCCGGCCCGCGCGTCGCGGTGCCGTCCGTCTCCACCTTGGCGGCGCCGTTCTGGCTCGACTGGGAGGTGAAGCGGAAGCCGCTGCCGTCGCCTTCCTCGAAATGGGCGGTGCGGACGTCCATGACGACCCGATCACCGTTCATGCTCAGTTCGACCACCTGGCGGAAGGAGGTCGTGAAGCCCTCGCACCGGTTGCCTCCGGTCTCGAAGAGGATGCGACCGCGGGCCTGGTCGAGGCCCCGGGCGGCCCGCCGCGGGTCGAGGCTGAGGTCGTAGACGGCCCGGTGCGGCGAGAGGGTCGCGGAACCGGTCGGCTGGGCCTGCACGGAGGCTTGGCCGAAGCCGGCGAGGAGCAGACCGGCGACGGTGGCGGCGAGCGCGGTTCGGATGACGGTCATCGGGCGGAACTCCTTGCGGCGACCTGCGGGACAAGACCGCGCGCCAGCCTTCGGCATTGCACCATAGAGAGGCCGCGGCAGGGCGACAACGCGGCATGGTGGTGTCGCGCCCCCGTCCCTTGCCCCGACCGACGCATTGGGGCAGTTTCCGCGGCACTCACCCCAGACCGAGGTTCATGATGTCCGCCATTGCCGCCCGTCTCGCCGAACTCGGGATCGTCCTGCCGAACCCCGTCGCTCCGATCGCCAACTACGTCCCCTTCGTGCGGTCGGGCACCATGCTGGTCGTCTCCGGCCAGATCTCGCTCGGCCCCGCCGGGCTGATGGCCGGCAAGCTCGGCGGCGGCGTCTCCATCGAGGAGGGCCAGAAGGCGGCGCGGCAATGCGCCCTGAACGTCATCGCCCAGATCCAGTCCGCTGTCGGCAATCTCGACAACGTCATCCGCATCGTCCGCCTCGGCGGCTTCATCAACTGCACGCCGGATTTCGTCGACGCGCCGAAGGTCATGAACGGGGCGTCCGACCTGATGGTCGAGGTGTTCGGGGACAAGGGTCGCCATGCCCGTTCGACGATCGGCGTCGCGGCCCTGCCCGCCAATGCCGCCGTCGAGGTCGAGGCGCTGGTCGAGATCGCCTGATGGCGGGCCGCAGCGATATCGGCTGGTTGACCGCCCGGCCCATCGCCCATCGCGGCCTTCATGGGCTGGCGCCGGGAGTCATCGAGAACTGCCCGCGCGCCTTCACGGCGGCGATCGCCGGCAATTATGCCATCGAATGCGACGTGCAGCCGACCGCGGACGGCGACGCGATCGTCTTCCACGACGCCACGCTGGACCGCCTGACGCAGGCGACCGGCAGGGTCGATGCGCATGACGCGGCGGCGCTGAAGCGCCTCGCCTTCAAGGCGACGGACGACCGGATGATCACCCTCGCCGAGCTCTTCGCGCTGGTCGATGGCCGGGTACCGCTGGTGGTGGAGATCAAGTCGGAATTCGACGGCAAGCTCGCCCTCACCCGCCGGGTCGCGGGCCTTGCGGCGACCTATTCCGGTCCGGTGGCGCTGATGTCCTTCGATCCCGAACCGATCGCCTGGCTGAAGGACAATGCGCCCGATCTCGTCCGAGGGATCGTCGCGGAATCGCACTATGCCGGCGCCTATTGGGCCGGCCTGTCGCCGGCCATGCGTGCCGAACTGGCGGCTTTCGCGCATATGGAGCGGACCGATGCCGATTTCCTGTCGTGGCGTGTCGCCGACCTGCCGAGCGTCGCCACGGAGCGCTATCGCGGTTCGCTGAAGCGGCCCGTCATCTGCTGGACGGTGCGGACGGATGACGAGCGTTTGATCGCCGCCCGCCATGCGGATCAGGTGACCTTCGAGGGCTATCTCGCCTAAGCTCCCGGCCATGAGTTCCACACCCTTCACGCTCCGCGTCGCGACCAGCGTCGCGGATATTCCTGCCGACGTGTGGAACGCCTGCGCGGCCGGGACATCGCGGAGCGTCGATCCGTTCCTCGACCATGCCTTCTTCCTCAGCCTCGAGGAGTCGCGCTCGGCCGTACGGGAAACCGGCTGGCTCGGCCATCACCTGATCCTCGAGCGGGACGAGACCGTGGCGGCGATCATGCCCTGCTATCTCAAGAGCCATTCGCGGGGCGAATATGTCTTCGACGGCGGCTGGGCCGAGGCCTATGAGCGGGCCGGCGGGCGCTACTATCCCAAGCTGCAGGCGAGCGTTCCCTTCACGCCTGCGACCGGGCGCCGCCTCCTGGTGCGTGCAGGACCCGAGGCCGATCTCGCCCGGACTGCCCTTGTCCAGGGCGCCGCCCAGGTCGCCGTGCAAGCAGGGGTCTCCTCGCTCCATGTCACCTTCTGCCGGCAGGATGAATGGGAGTTGATGGCGGCGGCGGGCTATCTGCAGCGCAACGACACACAGTTCCATTTCGAGAACGAAGGCTATGCGGTCTTCGACGATTTCCTCGCCGCCCTCTCCTCGCGCAAGCGCAAGGTGATCAGGCGCGAGAGACGAGAAGCGCTCGAAGGCCGGGGCATCACCATCCGCTGGCTGACCGGCGCCGACCTGACGGAGGAGGTCTGGGACCGGTTCTATGAGTTCTACATGGATACGGGCTCACGCAAATGGGGCCGGCCCTACCTGACCCGCGCGTTCTACTCCCTGATCGGCGCGCGGATTGCCGACCGTATCCTGCTGGTCATGGCGGAACGGGATGGGCGCTACATCGCCGGCGCCATCAATTTCATCGGCCAAGAGGTGCTCTATGGACGCCACTGGGGGGCGGTGGAGGAGCATCCGTTCCTTCATTTCGAGGTCTGCTATTATCAGGCCATCGACTACGCGATCCGCCACGGGCTGAAACGCGTCGAGGCCGGCGCACAGGGCGAGCACAAGCTGGCGCGCGGCTACAAGCCGGTCACCACCCATTCGGCCCATTTCATCGCCGATCGCGGCTTGCGCCGGGCAGTGGACGATTATCTCGCCCGCGAACGCAGCTATGTCGCCGAGGCCATCCAGGAATTGGGCGCGATGACGCCGTTCCGGCGCGGCGCCATGGAAGAACAGGACTGAGGCCGGCAGGTCCCGCCGGACGGCACACCCAGGCAGGTGTCAGAGATCCAGGCTGCCGAGTCCCTCGCCGATGCTGCCAGCGACGTTGGCAACACCCGACGCGATGGAGCCGGCGGTTTCGATCGCACCCGAGGCGATGGCGCCACCAGTTTCGAAGGCGCCCGACGTCAAGGTGCCGGCCGTCTGCGTGACGGTAGAGGCTGCGGACGCGGTCGCCTGCCCGACAGAGGACGCGGCACTGGCGACGACGTCGATGACGGTCGCTGCCACGTCGAACCATCCGCCCGCATCTGCCGCCTGGTCGGCCTTCTTCTGCTCGGCGTCCTGAGCCTTGGTCAGTGCTTCGGCGCCTGTCGCCGCGGACTGGGGATCGATTGCCACGATGGCCTCCTCAGAAACCGGAAGAATGGAGCGGCACGCCGCCCGTGAAAAGACATCGCGATGAGGTCCGATGCCGCCTGCAGTCTCACCGCGTTCCATTTCCATCCGGTGGCGGCCAGAGGGGCGCGATGTGACAAGATGGCGGTTCGTGCCGCATTGTGAACGCTGGCTAAACCTGCCGATATCTGCAGTTCAGGTGGTGGGGACCAGGATGCTGTTCGAACCGGTCGAGATGGTTCGAACAGGTCCACAAGGAGAAGGTCCCATGATGCATCGTCGCTCGTTCTTCGCC
>JAIEPJ010000202.1 GCA_019749835.1 Phreatobacter sp.
TCACCGACGGCCAGATCTTCCTCGAGACCGACCTGTTCTTCCAGGGCATCCGCCCGGCGGTGAACGTCGGCCTCTCGGTGTCGCGCGTCGGCTCCTCGGCACAGACCAAGGCGATGAAGAAGGTCGCCGGCAAGATCAAGGGCGAGCTCGCCCAGTATCGCGAGATGGCCGCCTTCGCCCAGTTCGGCTCGGATCTCGATGCGACGACGCAGCGCCTGCTCAACCGCGGCGCCCGCCTCACCGAGCTGCTCAAGCAGAACCAGTACTCGCCGCTCAAGATGGAAGAGCAGGTTGCGGTCATCTGGGCCGGCACCAACGGCTATCTCGACAAGCTGCCGCTCAACCGCGTCAAGGCCTTCGAAGAGGGTCTGCTCGGCAAGCTGCGGTCGGAAGGCACGATCCTGGAGACGATCCGTTCGTCCAAGGATCTCGCCGACGACACCGCCGCCAAGCTGAAGGCCGCCGTCGAGAGCTTCGCGGCCTCGTTCAGCTGATCGGGTCGCGGTGAGCTACGTCAGCGACAGTCTGGGCCCGGGTGAGGAGATCATCCATGAAGCGACGATCCACTGGGTCGTCTACTTCTGGCCCATGGTCGCGGTCGTTGCCGGGATCGCCGCGGCGGTCTTCTTCTGGCCCTACGGGGCCGCGGCCTTCGGGCTCGCCGCGCTCTGGCTGCTGGTCGCCTGGTTCATGAGCCGGACGACTGAACTGGCGGTGACGTCGCGCAAGGTGGTGGCGAAGTGGGGCTTCATCGCCCGCTCCACCATCGAGCAGCGGCTCGAGAAGGTCGACTCGGTCGCCGTCGACCAGACTTTCCTCGGGCGCGTTCTCAATTTCGGGAACGTGACCGTGCATGGGACGGGCATCAACGCCACGCCCATCAAGATGATTGCGGATCCGCTGGCCTTCCGCCGCAAGGTGGAGCAGGCCATCGAAGCCAGAAGGGACGTCGGCTGATGCCGAGCTTGAAGGATCTGAGGAACCGCATCGCCTCCGTGAAGGCGACGCAGAAGATCACCAAGGCCATGCAGATGGTGGCCGCGGCGAAGCTGAAGCGCGCGCAGAACGCCGCCGAGGCGGCGCGCCCCTATGCCGAGAAGATGGAGGCGGTGCTCGCCAATCTCACCGGCGCGGTGACCGGCTCCGACGCGCCGGTCCTGCTCAGCGGCACCGGCCAGGACAAGGTCCACCTGCTCGTCGTCGCCACCGCCGAGCGCGGGCTGTGCGGCGCCTTCAACACCTCGATCGTCCGCCTCGCCCGCGAACGCGCCCTGGCGCTGCAGGCCGAGGGCAAGACGGTCAAGTTCTTCTGCGTGGGCCGCAAGGGCTACGACCTGATCCGCCGCCAGTTCGACAAGCAGATCGTCGGCTATATCGAGTTCCGCGCGGTCAAGCAGCTCTCCTACGCGCAGGCCGAGGAGGTCAGCGCCCAGGTGCTGAAGCTCTTCGCCGAGGGCCAGTTCGACATCGCCACGCTGTTCTTCTCCAAGTTCAAGTCGGTCATCGCCCAGATCCCGACGGGTCAGCAGATCATCCCGGCACAGGTCGCCGGCGCCGCCGCCGCCCCTGGCGCCGACAATGCCCCCTACGAGTTCGAGCCCGGCGAGGCCGAGATCCTCGCCGACCTGCTCCCGCGCAACGTGACCATCCAGATCTTCAAGGCGATCCTCGAGAACGCCGCGTCCGAGCAGGGTGCCCGCATGTCCTCCATGGACAATGCGACGCGCAACGCCGGCGAGATGATCAAGAAGCAGACGCTCAAGTACAACCGTGCGCGTCAGGCGATGATCACCAAGGAACTCATCGAAATCATCTCGGGCGCCGAGGCGCTCTGAGTCACGACATCACCAGAGGATCGTATCATGGCAAAGAAAGCGACCAGCGCGAACGCCACCAATGCCCCGTCGGGCACCGGCCGGATCAGCCAGGTCATCGGCGCCGTCGTCGACGTGCAGTTCGAGGGTCATCTCCCGCAGATCCTCAACGCGCTGGAGACCAGCAACAACGGCAACCGCATGGTGCTCGAGGTCGCCCAGCATCTCGGCGAGAACACCGTGCGCTGCATCGCCATGGACACGTCCGAGGGCCTGGTGCGCGGCCAGTCGGTGACCGATACCGGTCAGCCGATCGCCGTTCCCGTCGGTGACGAGACGCTCGGCCGCATCCTCAACGTCGTCGGCGAGCCGATCGACGAGGCCGGCCCGATGAAGACGACGCTGACCCGCGCCATCCACCAGCCGGCCCCGACCTTCGCCGAGCAGTCGACCGAGGCCGAGATCCTCGTCACCGGCATCAAGGTCGTCGACCTCCTCGCCCCCTATGCCAAGGGCGGCAAGATCGGCCTGTTCGGCGGCGCCGGCGTCGGCAAGACCGTGCTCATCCAGGAGCTGATCAACAACGTCGCCAAGGCCCATGGCGGCTATTCGGTGTTCGCCGGCGTCGGCGAGCGCACCCGCGAGGGCAACGACCTCTATCACGAGTTCATCGAATCGGGCGTCAACAAGAAGGGCGGCGGCGAAGGCTCCAAGTGCGCCCTCGTGTTCGGCCAGATGAACGAGCCGCCGGGCGCCCGCGCCCGTGTCGCCCTCTCGGGCCTGACCATCGCCGAGCATTTCCGCGACCAGGGCCAGGACGTGCTGTTCTTCGTCGACAACATCTTCCGCTTTACCCAGGCGGGCTCGGAAGTGTCGGCGCTGCTCGGCCGCATCCCCTCGGCCGTGGGCTACCAGCCGACGCTCGCCACCGACATGGGCGCCCTGCAGGAGCGCATCACCACCACCCAGAAGGGCTCGATCACCTCGGTGCAGGCGATCTACGTCCCCGCCGACGACTTGACCGACCCGGCGCCGGCCACCTCCTTCGCCCACCTTGACGCGACGACCGTGCTCAACCGCTCGATCGCCGAAAAGGGCATCTATCCGGCCGTCGACCCGCTCGACTCGACCTCGCGCATGCTCGACCCCCGCGTCATCGGCGACGAGCACTACGCAGTGGCCCGCAAGGTCCAGCAGACCCTGCAGCGCTACAAGTCGCTCCAGGACATCATCGCCATTCTCGGCATGGACGAGCTGTCTGAAGAGGACAAGCTGACGGTGGCCCGCGCCCGCAAGGTCGAGCGCTTCCTGTCGCAGCCCTTCTTCGTCGCCGAGGTCTTCACCGGCGCTCCGGGCAAGTTCGTCGACCTGAAGGACACCGTGAAGGGCTTCAGCGACCTGGTCGACGGCAAGTACGACCACCTCCCCGAGGCCGCCTTCTACATGGTCGGCACCATCGAGGAAGCCGTGGACAAGGGCCGCAAGCTCGCTGCCGAGGCGGCCTGATCGGCCTGACAGAGGGGATCGCACCACATGGCGACCTTCCATTTCGAACTGGTCTCGCCCGAGCGGCAGCTCTTTTCCGGAGCCGTCGACCAGGTCATGGTGCCGGGCTCGGAGGGTGATTTCGGCGTTCTCGCCGGTCACGCGCCCTTCGTCGCGACCCTGCGCCCGGGCATCCTGACCATCCATGCCGACGGCCAGCCGAAGCGCCTCTATGTGCGCGGCGGTTTCGCCGAGATCTCGGCGGGCGGGCTGACCGTCCTCGCCGAACGGGCGACGGCGGTCGAGGATCTCCATGTCGACCAGATCGACCGCGAGATCCGCGAGGCCGAGGAAGACCTGACCGACGCCAAGGACGACGCCCACCGGATCAAGGCCTCCGACCGGCTCGACCAGCTCAAGTCCGTCAAGGCGGCCCTGGCGACCGCCGGCGCGACGCACTGAACCCCGGCGCATCCGGCGGGATAGCGAAGGCCGCCTCCGGGCGGCCTTTTCGTTGCGTCGGGGCGCAGACCGGATCGCCATTCGCGCCACGATGTCCCGACCGCTGCGGTGGCCGGCCCGCGTCGAGACGAAGGCGTCTCTGCGCCGAGAACCCGACGTCGCCGGCATCGCGTCTTCACCTCTCCCCGGCGGGGAGAGGTCGGCCGCAGGCAGGGTGAGGGGGGCGTGCCCTCGCAGAGAACCGGACTCCGTCGGCGTCGCGTCTTCACCTCTCCCCGGCGGGGAGAGGTCGGCCGAAGGCCGGGTGAGGGGCTAAGACGTGTCCGACATCCCAGGCTCCCCTCACCCGCCTCGCTGCGCTCGTCGACCTCTCCCCGCCGGGTGAGGGTGAAGGCGTGGCCGCGCCGGGAATCCCTTGCCCGCAATCCGCGGCGACGATGGGCGGTGGGGCTACTGGCGAGGCCAGGGCGCAGTCATCCAAGATGACGGATCTGATAGCACCGAGCGTTGCGCTCGTCAAGGACAAAAATCATAAGAAGGAAAAAAAGCAGGTGCGCCGCTGTCAGACCGGATGGGCGAAGGGGGCGAAGGCCTCGACCACCTTGCGGTAGACGCCGCGCTTGAAGGGGATGATCAGGTCGGGCGTTCCAGCGAGGGCCTCCCAGCGCCAGGCCTCGAATTCCGCCTTGTGGCCGCCGCCGGGGTTGCGAACGTCGATCTCGTCGTCCTCGCCTTCGAAGCGGAAGGCGAACCATTTCTGCGTCTGGCCGCGGTAGCGGCCCTTCCAGGCCTGGCCGGCGACGTCCTGCGGCAGGTCATAGGCGAACCATTCGGCCGCTTCGGCGAGCAGCGTCACCGAGCGGACATTGGTCTCCTCGAAGAGCTCGCGGCGGGCTGCGGCGAGCGGGTCCTCGCCGGCATCGATGCCGCCCTGCGGCATCTGCCAGGCGTGGCCGGCATCGACATGTTCGGGGGCGGGGCCCTTGCGCCTTCCGACGAAGACCAGGCCCTGGCGGTTGAACAAGGCGACGCCGACGCAGGGCCGGTAGGGCAGATCTTCGAAGCGGGGCATGGGCGGTTCCGGGGCGGGAGATCAGACTAGCCGGCCGGCTGGCGGCGCGCGACTCCGTTGGATACCGGGACCAGCACGAAGCCGCGGCCCTCGAGTTCACGGGCCCAGCGGGCGACGCGGTCGATCGTCACCGGCAGGGCGGAACCGATGCCGAGAGCGAAGCCGCGCTCGCGGGCCCTGGCCTCGAGGCGGCCGAGCTGGGCGTCGACCTCGGTCGGGCTCGGGACGCGGTCGAGATGCACGTCGCCGCGCAGCACCGGCTGCTGCAGCACGGTGGCGATCTGGGGAATGAGGCTGCGGGCGCTGGTGCCATCGTCGATCATCATCAGGCCGCGGCGATTGGCTTCCCGCAGGATCGGCGTGACGGCGCTCTCGGTGGCGGTGAACTTGGCGCCCATGTAGTTGACCAGCCCGACATAGCCCTGGAAGCGCGCCATCGCCCAGTGCAGCCGCTCGGTGTTGCGCTCGGTGGAGAGCGTCGTCAGCAGGGTCTGCGGGCCGGGATCGTTGTCGGGATAGTCCATCGGCTCCATGGGAATCTGCAGGAAGGCCTCGTGGCCGTCGGCGCGGGCCCTGGACACGATGCGGTCGAGGTCGCTGGCATAGGGCGCGAAGGCGAAGGAGATCACGCCCGGCAGCTTCGCGAGCGCCTCGGAGGTGCTCTGCTGGCTGATGCCGAGCCCGCCGATGAGGATGGCGATGCGCGGCGCCGCGGCATCGGCGCCGGCCGGCAGGCGGAAGGTGCGGGCATAGACGTCCCGCGGCCTGCTGCCGTCGGAGGCGATGCGCGGCAGGATACCGTTCGGCGTGCGCTCGACGAGGCGCGGGTCGAGCCCCGCGGCGGATTCCTGCGGGGAGGCGGCGATGCGGACGCTGCGGGCCGTGCCCGACATGCCGTCGATGATGTTGACCGTCGGCCCCTCCGGTTCGGCAGGCCGCGCTGCGGGGGCGGCGGCGACCGCCTGCTGCGGTGTCGGCTCGGCGGTGCGTGGTGCCGGCGCGGCGATGGCGGTGACGGCGCGCGGCTCGCCGCCGAGCGGATTGTGGATGAAGGCGATGGCCCCGGCCATGCCGATGACGAGCGCTCCGACCACGCCGGCAGCGATCTGCACGAGCGGCAGCTTCGGCAGCCGCCGCTTCGTCTCCTGCTGGCTGTCCACCCCGAGGGGGGCATTGAGGTCGTCGGTCATGGAGCCTGCGCCGGCGCGGTTCGGATTACCGCCCCTCTAGATCAGGCGCGAACCGTTAATCCGCGGTTAACCAAACCCGCCGAACGGCGGATGAAAGCGCCGATCCGTTGGATTTTACCTGTTCGGGCCGCCGTGCTAGGCAGTCGGCTCCGGAGGTTCCCATGTCCGCGGCTCCCAGCGCGAACGGCGAAGAGGCCAGCACCGAGCAGGTGATGCTGGAGATCGGGCGCCGCGCCAAGGCGGCGGCGCGCCGGCTCGCCCTTGCCACCCCGGCCCAGAAGAACGCCGCGCTGACCGCCATGGCCCAGGCGATCCGCACCCGCACCGCCCTGATCTGCGACGCCAATGCCGAGGACGTCGCCGCCGGTCGCCAGGATGGCCTGAGCCCGTCCTTCATCGACCGGCTGGCGCTCGATCCGGCCCGGGTCGAGGCGATCGCCGCAGGCATCGAACTGGTGCGCGACCTCGCCGATCCCGTCGGGGCCGTGATGGAGGCCTGGGACCGGCCGAACGGGCTCAGGATCGAAAGGGTCCGCGTGCCGCTCGGCGTCATCGGCGTCATCTACGAGAGTCGCCCGAACGTCACGGCTGATGCGGCGGCGCTCTGCCTGAAGTCCGGCAATGCCGCCATCCTGCGCGGCGGCTCGGACAGTTTCCGTTCTTCCCGCGCCCTGCATCAGGCAATCGCCCTCGGCCTCGACCAGGCGGGCCTGCCGGCCGCGGCGATCTCTCTGGTGCCGACCCGTGACCGGGCGGCGGTCGGCCAGATGCTGCAGGGCCTCGGCGGCACGATCGATGTCATTATCCCGCGCGGTGGCAAGAGCCTGGTGGCGCGGGTTCAGGACGAGGCGCGGGTGCCGGTCTTCGCCCATCTCGACGGCAACTGCCATGTCTATGTCCATGGCGCTGCACCGCTCGCCATGGCGAAGGCCATCGTCCTCAACGCCAAGATGCGGCGCACCAGCGTCTGCGGCGCGGCGGAGACGCTGCTGGTCGACGAGGCCTGTGCCGGCACGCACCTGAGGCCGCTGGTTGCGGCGCTGCTTGATGCCGGCTGCGAGGTGCGCGGCGACAGCCTGACCCGCATCGTCGACCCCCGTGTGACGCCGGCGAGCGAGGAGGACTGGAGCACCGAATTCAGCGCCCCGATCATCGCCGTCAAGGTGGTGAGCGGCCTCGGCGAGGCCATCGCCCATGTCGAACGCTACGGTTCGCACCATACCGACGCCATCGTCACCACCGACCAGGCCGCCGCCGACCGGTTCCTCGCCGAGGTCGACAGCGCCATCGTGCTGCACAATGCCTCGACCCAGTTCGCCGACGGCGGCGAGTTCGGCTTCGGTGCCGAGATCGGCATCGCCACCGGCCGGATGCATGCCCGCGGTCCCGTCGGTGTCGAGCAGCTGACGACGTTCAAATACCGGGTGCGCGGTTCGGGGCAGACCCGTCCGTGAGGCCCTATGGCAGCCGCATCGCCCAGCGCCGGCCGCGCGCCGGTCTGCGGCTCGTCATGCCGCCCCATGCCCCGGGGATGCGGATCGGTCTGTTCGGCGGGTCGTTCAACCCGCCCCACGACGCCCACCGGCTGGTGGCGCTGACGGCGCTCAGGCGCCTCGGTCTCGACGCGGTCTGGTGGCTGGTCAGCCCCGGCAATCCGCTGAAGACCGGGCGCGGCCTGGCGCCGCTCGCCGAGCGGATCGCCGCGGCGCGCCGGCTTGCCGGCCATCCGCGCATCCACGTCACCGGTGTCGAGGCGGCGCTCGGCACGCGCTTCACCTTCGACACGATCGCCCAGCTCAAGGCGCGTTGCCGCGGCGTGCGTTTCGTCTGGATCATGGGCGCCGACAATCTGGCGCAGTTCCACCTCTGGCAGAACTGGCGCGGCATTGCCGGCCTCCTGCCCCTCGCGGTTGTGGACCGGCCGGG
The DNA here is from genome assembly GCA_019749835.1 of Phreatobacter sp. Taxonomy (GTDB): domain Bacteria; phylum Pseudomonadota; class Alphaproteobacteria; order Rhizobiales; family Phreatobacteraceae; genus Phreatobacter. The sequence continues at coordinate 7,950 of JAIEPJ010000202.1, forward strand.
CGCCAGCCTGAAGGCCGCCGCCGGTGTGGCGGCGCAGACATTGTCCCGCTACCGCATGAGCGAGGCCGACGGCCGGCTCCTCGCCGCAGCCCGCCCGCCGGCCTGGGTCTTCCTGCACGGCATCAAGTCGCCGCTGTCGTCGACGGCGCTGCGCGCAAAAATGCAACTTCACTCAAATTGATTCAATCGGCTTAGCCGCGGTTCAAGACGGCACCCCTAGTGTCCCCGGCAGTGGCGACAGAGTGGGTGCAGCCGGATGAATGGCCTGATCTCGAAGAAGGCGGAACAGTTGTTGTCCAGCGTCGACGTGCTGATCGTCGATGACAACCAGTTCATGCGCAAGGTGGTGCGCAACATCCTGACCAATATCGGGATCAAGACCGTGCACGAGGCTGCCGACGGCCTCGCCGGCCTCGAGCATATCCGCGTCCATGCCCCCGACATCGTCATTCTCGACTGGGAAATGCCGATGCTGAACGGCGCCGAGATGCTGCGCATCGTGCGCAACCCCCGCAGCTTTCCCGTGCCTGACGTGCCGATCATCATGCTCACCTCGCATCTCGAGCGCTGGCGGGTGATGGAGGCAACGCGCCTCGGCGTGCACGAGTTCGTCGCCAAGCCGATCTCCGGCAAGGCGCTGCTGGAGCGGATCATCTCGATCATCGTCAAGCCGCGGCCGATGGTGCATCTCAACGGCTATTACGGACCCGAGCCGCGCAAGCTGCTGGTCGAGCCGCGCCTCAGGGCCCGGGGCATCATGCCGCCCGCCAACGTCGCCTGACGGGCGCAGCAGGCCCGCGAGCGGGCCTCTTGCCAGGCGGCCGCGATCCGGCTTCCCTGTTGCCTTCGAACCGTTCGAAGGAGCCCCCGCCATGACTGCCGCAACCACCGCACCGGCTGTGCCCCCGGCCCATCCCGCCGGCCTGTCGATGATCGAGAAGCGGCGCATCGAGGCGGAAATCCTCAAGCACGTCTATGACCAGTTGAAGGAGAGCCACGGCATCGACGTGGCGCGCTCGACCATCGGCGAGGCGGTGCGCCGGTCGGCTCTCGAACAGGCGGCCCGTTTCGCCGCGCAGTCGCCGGAGGGCCCCTCGCTGCAGGGCTTCATCGCCATGCAGCCGCTGTGGACGGCGGAAGGCGCGCTCACGGTGGAGGAGATCGGGCGGACCGAGACCACCTACGATTTCAACGTGGTGCGCTGCCGCTATTCCGAAATGTACAAGGCCATGGGCCTCGGCGAGATCGGTGCGCTGCTGTCGTGCCAGCGCGACGGGACCTTTTGCGAGGGCTACGACCCGAAGCTGAAGCTCGAACGCACCCAGACCATCATGCAGGGCGCCTCGCATTGCGACTTCCGCTTCACCTACGAGGCAGACAAGCCGGCGGCATGAGGGGGCGCTCCGGACGGCCAGGGGGCGAGGCCGTCGGCCTGTGTCCTGTGACGCCGGGGCGGGGGCGCTGCCGCCATATCCGGGGTGGCGCCGAATCTGCCGCATCGCCATAAGGAGCCCATGGCGGAGACGATTCAGGGGCTTGAACGGCCGGTGGACGACGCGGTGACCGCGCCGCTGCGCGGCCGCATCACGCGGCTGTCGCTGTCGCGGTTCCGCAGCTATCGCGCCGCGACGCTGGAGCCCGAGGCCACCCTCGTGGCGCTGGTCGGGCAGAACGGTGCCGGCAAGACCAATATCCTGGAGGCCCTGTCCTTCCTGACGCCGGGTCGGGGCCTGCGCCGTGCCACGCTGGCGGAGGCCTCCTTCGACCAGGGGGACGGTGGCTGGGCGGTCAGCGCCGCCCTCGTCGGTCCCTATGACGAGGCGGTGCTGGGCACCGGCATCGACGGCGGCGATCCCGACGTGCGGTCGCGCCAGTGCCGCATCGACCGGGTGCCGGTCGGCTCGGCCACCGCCTTCGCCGATCATGTGCGGGTGGTCTGGCTGACCCCGGCCATGGACGGGCTCTTTCTCGGTTCGGCCGGCGAGCGGCGGCGCTTTCTCGACCGGCTGGTGCTGGCGGTGGATGCCGAGCATGGCACCCGGGTCAATGCGCTGGAGCGGTCGCTGCGCTCGCGCAACCGGCTCTTGGAGGACCACGCGCCGGATCCCGCCTGGCTCGATGCGGTGGAGCACGAAACGGCCGAGCTCGCGGTTGCCGTCGCCGCAGCGCGGGCCGAGGCTGTGCACCGGCTCGCCGGGCTGATCGCCGCGACCAAGGACCCGGACTCGCCCTTTCCCTGGGCAATGCTGGCGCTGGACGGCACGCTGGAAGCCGGCGTGCTGGAGCGGCCGGCCCTCGCCGTCGAGGACGACTACCGCGCCGTGCTGCGCGACAACCGCCACCGCGACCGTGCCGCCGGCCGCACGACGGTCGGGCCGCATCTCACCGACCTGCTCGCGGTGCACGGCCCTTCCGGCGCGCCGGCCGAGCGCTGCTCGACCGGCCAGCAGAAGGCGCTGCTGATCGGCCTCGTCCTCGCCCATGCCCGGCTGGTGGCGGAGATGGCGGGCTTCACGCCGATCGTGCTGCTGGACGAGGTGGCGGCCCATCTCGATCCCGAACGCCGCGGCGCCCTCTATGACGCGCTGGAGGCGCTCGGGGCGCAGGTCTGGATGACAGGCGCCGACCCCCATGCCTTCGCCGCGCTGGGTGACCGGGCCGATCTGTTCACCGTCGCCTCGGGCGTGGTCAGCCGCGGCTGAGGCCTCCGTTCCCAGGGCTGAAACGACAAGGCCCGCCACGAGGGCGGGCCTTGCCTTGCGTTCAGGGCCGTCCGCTCAGTGGCTTGCGGCGGCTTCGTCGCGGCGCTTGCGCAGCACATAGCCCAGCGCCAGCACGATGATGGCGCCGATCACCGCCGAGCCGTAATGGGCGAGGGCGACGGGTTTCAGGCCGGCCGGATAGACCTGGCTGACCTCCACCGGGGTGACGAGGCCGGTGCCCCAGGCCATGAGCTGGCGCAGCACGACCGGATCGCTGAGCAGCATCTCGCCGGCGATCCAGCCGAGCAGGGCGGCACCGGCCCAGACGAAGATCGGGTAGCGCTCGATGATGCCGAGGATCAGCGTCGAGCCGAAGATGATCAGCGGGATGGTGAGGGCGAGGCCGAAGATGAAGAGCCAGACATTGCCGTGCGAGGCCGCGGCGATGGCGATGACGTTGTCGAGGCTCATCACGGCGTCGGCGATGGCGACGGTGCGGACGGCCTTCCACAGATTGTCGCTCTCCTCGATGCCGCCGTGGTCACCGCCCTCCTCGCCGACGATCAGCTTGGTGGCGATCCAGAACAGCAGCAGGCCACCGACCAGCTTGAGGAAGGGAACGGCCAGCAGATAGGTGATGATCAGCGCGAAGAGGATGCGCAGGCCGACCGCCGCGCCGGCGCCGAGCAGGATGCCCCACTTGCGCTGCTTCTCGGGCAGGCCGCGACAGGCAAGCGCGATGACAACCGCGTTGTCACCCGAGAGAAGGAGGTCGATCCAGATGATCTGGAGAAGGCCGATCCAGAATTGGTTGTCCATCAACAATCCATCCGATTGATGCGGGGCAATGCCCGCGCTCAGCGACAATTCGTGGCGGTCTTAACGCCTTTGTGGCGGAATGCCAGCCCAAAATCACGACGCCACAGATGCACGGCCTCCGCCGCGCATGCCGCGCCTCCCGCCTCAGCCCAGGGCGTCGGCGATCGCCTTGCCGCAGGCCACCGTATCGGCGGTGCCGCCGAGGTCGCGGGTGCGGTACTCGGCCTTTGCCAGCACCTCCTCGATGGCGCGGACGATGGCGGCCGCGGCCTCGGGCTCGCCGAGATGGTCGAGCATCATGGCCGCCGACCAGATCTGGCCGACCGGGTTGGCGACTCCCTTGCCGGCGATGTCCGGCGCGGAGCCGTGGACCGGCTCGAACAGCGAGGGGAACTTGCGGTCCGGGTTGATGTTCCCCGACGGGGCAATGCCGATCGTCCCGGTGCAGGCCGGGCCGAGGTCGGAGAGGATGTCGCCGAAGAGGTTGGAGGCGACGACGACGTCGAAGCGGTCGGGATTGAGGACGAAATGGGCGGTGAGGATATCGATGTGGTACTGGTCGACCGCGACGTCAGGGTAGGACTTCTTCATCTCGGCGACGCGCTCGTCCCAGTAGGGCATCGAGATGGAGATGCCGTTGGACTTGGTGGCGCTGGTGAGCTTCCGGCGCGGGCGCTTCATCGCCAGTTCGAAGGCATATTTGAGGATGCGGTCGACGCCGATGCGCGTCATCACCGTCTCCTGCAGCACGATCTCGCGGTCGGTGCCGGGGAACATGCGGCCGCCGACGGAGGAATATTCGCCCTCGGTGTTCTCGCGGACGACGAAGAAGTCGATGTCGCCGGGCTTGCGGCCGGCCAGCGGCGAGGGCACGCCGGGCATCAGCTTCACGGGGCGCAGGTTGACGTACTGGTCGAACTCGCGGCGCATCAGCAGCAGCGAGCCCCAGAGCGAGATGTGGTCGGGGATCTTGTCGGGCATGCCGACAGCGCCGAAGAAGATGGCGTCGGAGCCGCCGATCTTCGCCTTCCAGTCCTCCGGCATCATGCGGCCATGCTTCTCGTAATAGGCCCAGGACGAGAAGTCGTGGTGATCGAGATCAACCGAGAACCGATATTTGGCCGCGGCTCGCTCCAGCACGCGCAGGCCCTCGGGCATGACCTCCGTACCGATGCCATCGCCGGGGATGACGGCGAGCTTGTAGGTGTTGGAACGGGCCATGGGGGTCTCCTGATCCTTGGGGCGTTATCGAACGCGCCGCATTGCTCACGTCATGGCCGGGACAAGTCCGGCCATGACGTGAGGAGTGAACATTCTACCGTCCGTCCGGGCATAGACGGGGCGCTTCCGGCTTGCCAGAGGCCGGCGCGACGACCTGCTATTCGTTGTCGGCCTTGATCGCGGCGATGACCGCCTCCGTCACCTGCCGCGTCGTCGCCCGGCCGCCGAGATCGGGCGTGTGCAGCGACGGGTCGGCGGTGACGCGCTCGATGGCGCGCATCAGCCGCGCCGCGGCGGCCGGCTCGCCGAGATGGTCGAGCATCATCGATGCGGACCAGAAGGTGCCGACCGGATTGGCGACTCCCTTGCCCATGATGTCGAAGGCCGAGCCGTGGATGGGTTCGAACATCGAGGGGAATTCGCGCTCCGGGTTGAGGTTGGCGGTCGGCGCGATGCCCAGCGAGCCGGCCAGCGCCGCGGCGAGATCGGAGAGGATGTCGGCGTGCAGGTTGGTGGCGACGACGGTGTCGATCGTCTCGGGCTTGAGCGTCATGCGCATGGTCATGGCGTCGACGATGGCCTTGTCCCAGGTCACGTCCGGGAACTCCTGTGCCACCTCGACGGCGATCTCGTCCCACATGACCATGGCGTAGCGCTGAGCATTGGACTTGGTGACGACGGTGAGCAGCTTGCGCGGCCGGGACTGGGCGAGGCGGAAGGCGAAGCGCATGATGCGGGTGACGCCGGCGCGGGTCATCATCGACACGTCGGTCGCCGCCTCGATCGGCAGGCCCTGGTGGACGCGCCCGCCAACCCCGGCATATTCGCCCTCGGAATTCTCGCGGACGATCACCCAGTCGAGCTCGGGTCCCGTGACATGGCGCAGCGGCGAGGTGATGCCCGGCAGGATCCGTGTGGGGCGCACGTTGGCGTACTGGTCGAAGGGCTGGCAGATGGCCAGCCTCAGCCCCCACAGCGTGATGTGGTCGGGAATTTCGGGGTGGCCCGCCGAGCCGAAGAGGATCGCGTCGTGGTAGCGGATCTGCTCCCGGCCGTCCTCCGGCATCATGCGGCCGTGGCGCTTGTAATAGTCGCCGCCCCAGTCGAAATGGTCGAAGGCCATGGCGAAACCGCCGTCGCGGGCGGCGAGCGCCTCCAGCACCGCGACACCGGCCGCGACGACCTCGGTCCCGATTCCGTCTCCGGGAATGGCGGCGATCCGGTAGCTCTTCATGATGGGCTCTCCTGTCCATCGCCCAATGCTCCGCCGGCGGTCCACTGTCAACATTCCATTGCAGCTTCCATGGAAGTTGATAAGAGTCGACGGGTGAGGATGCGATGACGGCAGGGATCGGAGCGACGGTGGACAGGCGGCCCTCGCGGGTCGACGACGCCTATGCCGCCATCAAGGCGGCGATCTTCGACGGCACCTTCGCGCCTGGCTACCAGGCCTCGGCCCAGGAGATCGCCCTGCGTCTGGGTGTCAGCCGCACGCCGGTCCACGAGGCCGTGCTGAAGCTGCAGGAGGAAGGCCTCGTCCGCATCGTGCCGAAGCGCGGCATTGTCATCTGCGCCCTGGCGCCGGACGACGTCCGCGAGATCTACGACGTCATGATCGCCATCGAGGGCCGCGCCGCCGAACTCGCCGCCGCCCGCCCGGATGCCGAACGGACCGCGGCCGCCGCGCGTCT
>JAIEPJ010000011.1 GCA_019749835.1 Phreatobacter sp.
CTCGTGGCGGAGTGGTTACGCAGAGGACTGCAAATCCTTGCACCCCGGTTCGATTCCGGGCGAGGCCTCCACCTTCTTCTCTTGACGTCCAATCAGCTCTTGGCGGGACGCATCGCCGCGTTCACGCGCGGCCAGCGGCGGCCGATCGTGATCGTCAGCCGCCGCCGCGAACGGCGCATGCGGGCACTGTCGACCGAGAGAATCACGAAGCCGACAGGAAACATCCAGGCTCCGAGGATGGGAAGGAAGCTGAACATTCCGCCGGCGATGAAGGACCAGCCGAGTGCCTGCCGTCGCAGGCGCGTGCGCGGCAGCCGGAACCGCCGACCGAAAACCAGCGCCGAGGCCGGCGGGCGGGCATTTTCGGGACGGGTGGCTTCGCGATCGGGCGTCGTGACAGTGTCCATGCCAGCAGTGATGGCCCCGGCAACCCGGCGGATCAATGGCAAGGCCGATCAAAATGATACCCGGCGACGATTGGCCCTTGGCAATGGCGAAGCACCTGTGTTATTCGCGCCGCTCTCACGATGAGCACGTGATCCTCGGTAGCTCAGTGGTAGAGCAACCGGCTGTTAACCGGTTGGTCGCTGGTTCGAATCCGGCCCGGGGAGCCATTTGGAAGAACCCTCGGAGCGCCCATGCGCTCCGAGGGTTTTTTGTGCCCGGCGCGTCCCTGGACAGCGCGTGGTGAGACTTACAGCCGCAGCCACAGTCTTGCGCGAGGCGATCGGGGATGGTCGCCTGCCACAGCCCGTGCGCGACAGGAATCACCATGGCCACATCCATCATCCGCAGTCGTAGCCTGATCACGGGAGTGGCCGACCGCTTCGCCTGCCGTGGGATCGAGGACGGCGCGGTGCTCCAGGAGGACGGCGTCATCGTCGCCATCGACCGGTTCGACGCGCTTCAGGCCCGCCATCCAACCGTGGCGGTGGTCGGTACCGGCGCCGAGGTCATGTTGCCGGGCTTCGTCAACGCCCATCACCATGTCGGGCTGACACCTGTCCAGCTCGGGTCGCCCGACATGCCGCTGGAGCTATGGTTCATCACGCGGATGGTGATCCGCAATCTCGATCTCTATCTCGACACGCTCTATTCCGCTTTCGAGATGATCGGCTCGGGCGTCACCACCGTCCAGCACATCCAGAGCCTCTTGCCCGGCAACCTCCCTGAGGTCGAGGCCAAATGCTCCGAGGTCATCCGGGCCTATGAGGACATCGGCATGCGCCTGTCCTACTGCTACTCGGTGCGCGACCAGAACCGCCTCGTCTACCGCGCCGACGACGAGCTCGTCGCCTCCCTCCCGGCGCCACTGCGCGATCCGATGAAGCGCTATTTCGACCGGTTCCGCACCAGCCTCGACGAGGTCATGGGCCTGTTCGAGACGCTGCTCGCCCGCCATGCAGGCAAGCGCCGCGTCCGCATCCAGCTTGCCCCTGCCAATCTGCACTGGTGCTCGGACCGGGCCCTCGCAGCGCTGGCCGACATGGGGGCGAAACACGAGGCCCCGATGCACATGCATCTGGTGGAGACCGCCTACCAGAAGGAATATGCGCGCCGCCGCAGCGGCGGCACGGCACTCGAACACATCGACCGGTTCGGTCTCGTCAACGAGCGCCTGACCATCGGTCATGGCGTCTGGCTCAGCGAGAGCGATCTCGACCGCGTCGCCGCGGCCGGTGCGTGCATCTGCCATAACTGCTCCTCGAATTTCCGTCTGCGCTCGGGCGTCGCGGCGCTCAACGCCTTCGAGGCGCGCGGCATCCGCACCGCCATCGGCATCGACGAAGCGGGCATCAACGACGACCGCGACATGCTGCAGGAAATGCGCATGGTTCTGCGGACCCACCGCGTGCCCGGCATGGACGAAACCGAGGTGCCGACCGTCCCGCAGGTCCTGCGCATGGCGACGGCAGGCGGTGCCGCCACGACGCCCTACGGCGACACCATCGGCGCCCTCGACGTCGGCAAGGCCGCCGATCTCGTCCTCTACGACTGGAACGCCGTCGCCTACCCCTATCTCGATGCGGAAACGCCGGTCGTCGACGCGCTGATCCAGCGTGCCAAGCCCTCTGCCGTCCGGACCGTGATGTGCGACGGCGAGATCATCTATGCCGATGGCCGTTTCATCCGCGTCGACCGTGATGCGGCCTTGAAGGCCTTGCATGACGATCTCGCCAAGGCGCTGGCCGACGACGAGGTGGAGCGCAGGGAACTGTCCAAGGCGCTGCTGCCCCATGTGCGGCGCTTCTATGCCGACTACATCGATCCCGCACGCCACGAGCCGTTCTACCGCACGAGTTCTCGGGTGTGAGGCTCTGACGAATTCGCTGTGCCGCCGGTGAACCGGCCGCGCCGGGCTCCCGTAAGGCGTTCATGTCGCAAGATCCTGCCATCGTCTGGTTTCGTGATGATCTCCGCCTGGCGGACCATCCGGCGCTCGCGCGGGCGGCGGCAACCGGGGCACCGGTGATCTGCCTCTACATCCGCGAGGAGCCCGCCCAGGGCCAGCGCCCCCTCGGCGCCGCCGCCCGATGGTGGCTCGCCGGAAGCCTCCGCGCTCTCGATGGCGCATTGCGAGGCATGGGGCAGCGCCTGGTGCTGCGATCAGGTGCCGCCTCCGACGTCATCCCCGCGGTCATCGCTGCCAGTGGCGCTCGAACGGTGCTGTGGAACCGGCGATACGATGCGGGTGGCATCGCCGTCGACACGGCGATCAAGGCTGACCTGGCAGCACGCGGCATCGCGGTGGCGAGCCTGCCGGGAAACCTCCTGCGCGAGCCCTGGGAGGTGAAGTCCGGCGCGGGAGATCCGATGAAGGTGTTCACACCCTTCTGGCGTGCTCACCAGCGCCTGGGCGACATCCGTGAACCCTTGCGCAGGCCGACCGCCCTCACACCATTCAGCGGCGCCCTGGCGAGCGAAGACCTCTCATCCTGGGATCTCGAGCCGACAAAGCCCAATTGGGCGAGCGGATTTCCCGGGACCTGGACGCCCGGCGAGGCTGGCGCGCAGACCGCCCTCGCCGCCTTTCTCGCCGAGTCTCTCGGCGGCTATGCCGACAACCGGGACCGACCTGACAGGCCTTCCACCTCGCGGTTGTCGCCGCATCTGCGCTTCGGCGAGATCTCGCCGGTGCAGATCTGGCACCAGGCCCATATGGCGGCAGGCCTCGACGGCGGCCGGGACCTTGCGAAATTCCTTGCCGAAATCGGCTGGCGAGAATTCGCCTACCACCTTCTCTTCCACTGGCCGGATCTGTCGGAGCGGAGTTTCCAGACGCGCTTCGACCAGTTTCCCTGGCGATCCGACACGGCCGCTCTGACGGCCTGGCAGCGCGGACGCACCGGCTATCCTCTGGTCGATGCCGGCATGCGCCAGCTTTGGCAGACTGGCTGGATGCATAACCGGGTCCGCATGGTCGTCGCCTCCTTCCTGGTGAAGCACCTTCTCATCGACTGGCGCGCCGGCGAGCGCTGGTTCTGGGACACCTTGGTCGATGCCGACGTCGCCAACAATCCCGCGAGCTGGCAATGGGTCGCCGGCTCCGGGGCCGACGCGGCGCCCTATTTTCGCATCTTCAACCCGGTTCTCCAGGGTGAGAAATTCGACCCGCGCGGCGACTATGTCAGGCGCTGGGTGCCCGAACTCGCCGCCCTGCCCAGGGACGCGATCCATGCGCCGTGGAAGGCGTCGGAGCCCGTCCTCACGAGGGCCGGGATCCGCCTCGGCGAGACCTATCCGCACCCGGTCGTCGATCACGATGCGGCACGCGGGCGTGCCCTGGCGGCCCTTGCCGAGATCCGCGACGTTTCCGCCGCATGATCGCCTCGTCCTGCCCTTTCCCCCACCACTACCGCAGTCCCCGAAACGGGCCCCCCGCGGCATTGAAGGATTTGTGAAATTGCCTAGTCTAACCGCTGCGCCAGAGATCGACCTTCCTTGCGGATCGACCAAGCGGTTTGGCCGCCTGGCCTGGAACGGTCCGCGAGATCGCGGATCTCCTGCGCCCTCGAAACATTCCGAATGAACGGAAGAGCGTCGTCCCGATGAGCATGACCAGCCGGCCGTCCGCCCGTTTCGCCGAAACCATCGAGGTCACCAAGGGGAGCCTGCGCCGCGCCACGGCGGGTCTGCCCTCGCTCATGCGCCTGGCTCTCGGCTATCCCCTCAAGATTCGCTACGGCCAGCTGACGCTGCGCCTGCCCGACGGGCGGCGGCTGCTCTTTCGCGGCGCGGAAGCCGGACCGAGCGCCGAGATGGTCGTGCATGACCTGAAATTCGCGCGCCGGCTCATCCTGGATGGCGATGTCGGCTTTGCCGAGGCCTATATCCGCGGCGAATGGGACACGCCGGACCTGTCGGGCTTCCTCCACTTCTTCGCCTTCAATATGGAGGCGGTCCGCAACCTCACCCGTTTCAATCCGGTCGCCCGCGTGCTCCAGCGCTACCGGCACTGGCGCAACCGCAATACCCGGACCCAGGCCAAGCGCAACATCGCGGCCCATTACGACCTCGGCAACGCCTTCTACCGGGAATGGCTCGACCCCTCCCTCACCTATTCATCGGCGCTGTTCGAGCGCGGCGACGAGACGCTGCACGAAGCCCAACTTGCCAAGTACCGCCGTCTGGCGCGCGACCTCGTGCTCAAGCCGGGGGACCACGTGCTCGAAATCGGCTGCGGCTGGGGCGGTTTCGCCGAGGTCGCTGCCCGCGAGTTCGGCGCGCATGTCACCGGCCTGACCCTGTCGCAGGAGCAGTTCACCCATGCGACGCGCCGGATGGCGGAAGCCGGTCTCGCCGACCGCGTCACCATCAAGCTTCAGGATTACCGCGACGAGCGCGGGCGTTACGATGCCGTTGCCTCGATCGAGATGTTCGAGGCGGTGGGCAAGGAGTATTGGCAGACCTATTTCGACAAGGTCGCCGCCTGCCTACGGCCGGGTGGCCGCGCCGGGCTGCAGGTGATCACCATCGACGAGGCCTATTTCAGCGACTACGTCCGCGAGATCGACTTCATCCGGGCCTATATCTTTCCCGGCGGCATGCTGCCGACGCCGACCCACATGCGCGACCTGCCGCGGCGCAGCGGCCTGAGGATCGAATGCGAACTGGGCTTCGGACAGGACTATGCCCGCACCCTCAACGCCTGGGCCGGCAGCTTCACGACGGCCTGGACCGGCCTCGTTCCGCTCGGCTTCGACGAGCGCTTCCGCCGGATGTGGCTTTACTACCTCTGCTATTGCGAGGCGGGTTTCCGGACCGGCGGCATCGACGTCAAGCAGATGGTCTATCGCCGCGACTGAGCCTGGCCGGCGCCCGGCCGACCGGACGCGGGGTTGAGCGGCAGGCGACGCTCGGATAGCGTCCCGGCCGGGAGCGGAGCCTGCGCATGTCCTTTGCAGCCAATGTCGTCGATGCCATCGGCAACACGCCGCTCATTCGCCTCGCGCGGGCGAGCGAGGCGACGGGCTGCACCATCCTCGGCAAGGCCGAGTTCATGAACCCCGGACAATCCGTCAAGGATCGGGCGGCGCTCTATCTTGTGCGCGACGCCATGGACAAGGGCCTTGTGCGCCCCGGCGGCACCATCGTCGAAGGGACGGCGGGCAATACCGGCATCGGCCTCGCCATGGTCGGACGCGCCCTCGGCCTCGACTGCGTCATTGTCATTCCGGAGACCCAGTCGAAGGAGAAGAAGGACACCCTGCGCCAGCTCGGCGCCCGCCTCCTCGAGGTCCCCGCCGTGCCCTATGCCGACCCGAACAATTTCGTGAAGGTTTCGGCACGGGTCGCCGAACGGCTGGCGCGGGAGAATGCCAACGGCGCCTTCTGGGCCAACCAGTTCGACAATATCGCCAACCGCCAGGCCCATGTCGAAACCACCGGTCCGGAAATCTGGCGCGATACGGGGGGCCGGATCGACGGCTTCATCTGCGCCATCGGATCAGGCGGTACGCTCGCCGGTACTGCCATGGCCCTGAAGGACAAATCTTCGGCCGTGACGATCGGCTGCGCCGATCCGTTGGGCGCGGCCATGTATTCCTGGTTCACCAGCGGCGAACTGAAGTCCAGCGGCTCCTCAATCAGCGAGGGGATCGGCCAGGGCCGCGTGACGGCCAATATCTCCGGCGCCCCCGTCGACGTCGCTTTCCAGATCCCCGACACGGAGGCGATCCCCGTCATGTTCGAACTGCTCGAGCACGAGGGCCTCTGCGTTGGCCCCTCCTCGGGCGTCAATGTGGCCGGTGCCATCCGTCTGGCCCGCCACCTGGGTCCCGGCCATACGATCGTGACCATTCTGTGCGACTACGGCTTCCGCTATGCCTCGAAGATCTACGACCCCGCCTTCCTGCGCAGCAAGGGGCTCGCCGTTCCCGCGCTGCTCGAACAGCCGGCGCTGCCCCTCCTCGACCTCCTGCCGGTGACCTGATGCCCACTGAGTTCCTGTTTCGCGACGACGCCTATCTCGCCGAGTGCGAGGCCGTGGTGACCGCCATCTCCGAGAAGAACGGCGCCTTCGGTGTCGAGCTCGACCGCACGGTCTTCTATCCGACCGGCGGCGGCCAGCCCGGCGACAACGGCTCGCTGCTGGTCGCGGGGGCGGCGCTGGACGTCACCACAGCCGTCTACGGCGACACCAAGGGTGACATCGTTCACGTCCTCGCGCCGGGAGCGACCCCTCCGGCCGTCGGCACGCGCCTTGTCGCACGGATCGACTGGCCGACGCGCCATGCCCGGATGCGGATGCATACCGGCCTGCATCTCCTCTCGGTCGTCCTGCCCTATCCGGTGACCGGCGGATCGATCGGCGCCGAGGAAAGCCGGCTCGATTTCGACATCCCCGAATCCGGGCTTGACCGCGACAGCGTGACCGAGAAGCTCAACGACCTGATCGGGCGGGATGCCGCCGTCAGCGACCGGTGGATCACCGATGCGGAGCTCGAAGCCAATCCGGGGCTGGTCAAGACCATGGCCGTGAAGCCACCGATGGGCTCGGGCAAGGTGCGGCTGGTCGAGATTGCCGGCCTCGATCTCCAGCCTTGCGGCGGCACCCACGTGCGCCGTACCGGTGAGATCGGACGAATGTCGGTTTCGGCCATCGAAAAAAAAGGCAAGCTGAACCGGCGCGTGCGCGTCGTGTTCGCGTGAGGAGACGACCCCTGTGAGCACCCTTCCCTCGCCCTGGCTGCGGTCCACCGACTGGCTCGCCGAGCACATCGACTATCCTGACCTGATCATCCTCGACGGGTCCTATTTCCTGCCGACCATGAAGCGCGACGCGGAGGCCGAGTTCCTCGCGGGCCATATTCCCGGCGCCCAGCGTTTCGACATCGATGCGGTGAAGAATGCCGAGTCGGACCTGCCGCACATGATGCCCTCGGCGACGGTCTTCTCCGCCGCCTGCCGCAAACTCGGCATCGGCGACGGAAAATCCGTGCTGATCTATGACGGTCTCGGGCTGTTCTCGGCCCCGCGGGTCTGGTGGATGTTCCGCACTTTCGGCGTGGAGCGGGTCTTCATTCTCGACGGCGGCCTGCCAAGATGGGTTGCGGAGGGCCGCGACCTTGAGACCGGGCCGGCTCGCCCGCGCGAGGCCCGCCACCTCACCGCCCGGCAGAACCACGGCGCCGTCGCCGATCTCGGTGACGTCAAGAAGGCGCTGGCGAGCGGCAAGGTCCAGGTGGTGGACGCCCGCCCCGCCGACCGCTTCCGCGGCGAGGCCCCAGAGCCGCGCGCCGGCCTGCGCGGCGGCCATATGCCGGGCGCCTTCAACGTCCCCTCCTCGGCCCTTGTCGAAGGCGGCAGCCTCGTCTCGCAGGAGCGCATTCGCGCCGCCTTCACCGCAGCGGGGGTCGATCTCGACCGACCAATCATCACCAGTTGCGGCTCCGGCGTCTCCGCCGGCATCCTCTGGCTCGGCCTGGACGCTCTCGGCAAGCAGCCCGCGGGGCTCTATGACGGCTCCTGGGCCGAATGGGGCGCCCGCGACGACTGCCCGGTGGCGACCGGGCCGGGATAAGTCAGCTCAAGGGCTGCGGTTCTCAGGCGACCAGCGTCACGAGCGAGAGCCCAAAGGCGGACAGGCAGACGATGACGCGCGCCCGGTGCCAGGCCGCCCAGCGGGCGAGAGCGGCCGGCAATTCCGCGGCCGGCACCGCGTGCCGGATAAATGCTTCGTTCGCCGCCTTGAAGAACGCGAGATAGATCCCGACCAGACTGCAGGCCAGCACCGCAGCCCCGATGGCCGAGAGGCCGCGGGGCGAGAGGCTACCAGACTGAAGGGCGACCTGGATGGCAGCCAGAACGGCTGCCGGCGGAGCCGCGATCGTCAGTGGCGTGAAGAAACTGTAGAGAAGCGGTCCAAAGGTCGGGTGCAACGCAAAGAAGGTCTCGGCCGGCAGCGTGCGCCAGTAGGGCACCAGCAACCGGTCCTCGGCCAGAAGGGCCCCGGCGAGAAGTCCGAGGCTCGCAGCCGCCAGGAGCGGAAGCACATGAGCTGCCAGACCCGTCACCAATGACCCTCCGGTGCGTCGCCGATCAATGCAGGATCTGGCTGAGGAACAGCTTCGTGCGCTCATGCTGCGGGTTTGAGAAGAACGGCGCCGGCTCGTTCATCTCGATGATCTGCCCGTAGTCCATGAAGATCACCCGGTTCGCGACCTGGCGCGCGAAACCCATTTCGTGGGTGACGCAGAGCATGGTCATGCCCTCCTCGGCGAGGCCCACCATCGTGTCCAGCACTTCCTTGACCATTTCCGGGTCGAGGGCGGAGGTCGGCTCGTCGAACAGCATGATCTTCGGGCTCATGCAGAGCGCCCGCGCGATGGCGACGCGCTGCTGCTGGCCGCCCGAGAGCTGGCCGGGATATTTCAGCGCCTGCTCGGGAATGCGGACGCGCTTGAGATAGTGCATCGCTACCTCCTCGGCATCCTTCTTGGGCATCTTCTTCACCCAGATCGGCGCCAGCGTGCAGTTCTCGAGGATGGTGAGGTGCGGAAAGAGGTTGAAGTGCTGGAACACCATGCCGACCTCGCGGCGGATCTCGTCGATCTTCTTCAGATCGTTGGTCAGTTCGATCCCGTCGACGACGATCGTGCCCTGCTGGTGTTCCTCCAGCCGGTTGATGCAGCGGATCATGGTCGACTTGCCCGAGCCCGACGGCCCGCAGATGACGATGCGCTCGCCGCGCTGCACGGTGAGGTTGATGTCCTTCAGGACATGGAACTCGCCGTACCACTTGTGCATGCCGGTGATGGAGACGGCGATCTCGTTGGTCGTGGTCGGCATCTTCGCGACGGAAGCACTGGCCATTCAGAACTCCTAGGATCCAGTTTGACGGTGGGCCGTTCTTAGCGGCGGCGTCCGGTGTTGAGGCGGTTCTCGACGAAGATCGAGTAGCGGGACATGAAATAGCAGAAAGCAAAGTAGATGATCCCGGCGAAAGCGAACCCGGTATAAAGTGTCACAGGGCTGGCCCATTGCGGGTCGGTGAAGCCGGCCCTGATGCCGCCGAGCAGGTCAAAAATGGCCACGATGGATACCAGTGTGGTGTCCTTGAACAGGCCAATGAAGGCGTTGACGATGCCCGGGATCACCAGCTTCAGCGCCTGAGGCATGACGATCAGGCTCATCATGCGCGGATAGTTCAGCCCGAGGGCCATGGCCCCCTCGAACTGGCCCTTCGGGATCGCCTGCAGGCCGCCGCGGATGGTCTCGGCCATATAGGCACCGGAGAAGATCGACACACCCACCAGCACGCGAACCATGGCGTCGGGCGAACGCTCGAGGAAGAGCGGCAGCATATAGGTGGCGAAGAACAGCACCGTGATGAGCGGCACGCCGCGCACCAGTTCGATCACCGCCACCGACAGGAGGCGGATGATCGGCATTTTCGAGCGCCGGCCAAGGGCCAGGGCGACACCGATCGGCAGCGCGGCGACGATACCGGTGGTCGCCACCACCAGGGTGACGAGCAGCCCGCCCCATTGCCGCGTCTCGATGACGGGGAGCGCGGGGGCCGCGAAGAGACCGGTGCGCACCAGCAGCAGAAGGAGGATACCGACGGCAATCGCGGCGCCACCCCATTGCAGGAACACGACGTTTGGCGGCCCCTCGACGCGGCTCATCAGATAGCCGGCGACGAGCGCCAGGCCGCCGAGGATCGCCAGCCAGCCGCCGACGCTGAGCCAGGGATTGATGATCGACCCGCCATAGAGAAGGTTGAACGCCAGGATCGGGAAGGCGCCAAAGAAGAGTATGGCGTTCAGCGGCTTTTGCGGCACCGACGGGATGAGCAGCGGAACCAGCAGGGCGATGGCAACGCCATAGGTCAGATTGACCCGCCAGCGCTCGTCCGCGGGATAGAAGCCATACATGAACTGGCCGAACTTGGCCCAGACGAAGGGCCAGCAGGCGCCGACGGAACGGCCGACCTTGTCGTCCAGGCACGCATCACGATCGGCACCGGTCCAGACGGCGCGGATGATCGTGAAATCGACGAAGGTCCAGAGCAGCATCACCGCGAC
Organism: Phreatobacter sp.; assembly: GCA_019749835.1. Lineage (GTDB taxonomy): Bacteria > Pseudomonadota > Alphaproteobacteria > Rhizobiales > Phreatobacteraceae > Phreatobacter. The sequence continues at coordinate 10,530 of JAIEPJ010000011.1, forward strand.
GTAGCCGCCGACCAGCGTCAGCAGGGCCTGCAGCGGGCTGGAGAACAGGTTAGCGCGCGCCCAGCCCCAGGGACCGACAAGGCTCGCCGGCGGTGGGAGAGGCAGAAGCAGGTCGGAGCGCGTGAAGGACGTGGTCATGGCTGCGCCCTCACCGCTCGACCAGCGCGATGCGCTGGTTGTACCAGTTCATGAAGATGGACGTGACGATCGAGATCGTCAGGTAACAGCCCATCCACATGGCAATGATCTCGATGGCCTGCCCGGTCTGGTTCAGGATGGTTCCCCCGACCGAAACCATGTCGGGATAGCCGATGCCGACGGCGAGCGACGAGTTCTTCGCAAGGTTCAGATACTGGCTGGTCAGCGGGGGAATGATCACCCGCAGGGCCTGCGGAACGACGATGAGGTTCAGGATACGGCCCTCGGGGAGCCCCAGCGAACGGCCGGCTTCGGTCTGACCATAGCTCACAGCCTGGATGCCGGCGCGCACGATCTCGCCGATGAAGGCGGCGGTATAGGCCACCAACGCCAGTGTCAGGGCGACGAATTCGGGAATCAGCGTCATGCCGCCGGTCAGGTTGAAGCGTCCCTGCTGGGCATAGTCGAAGGATACCGGCATGCCGGTCACGAGATAGGCGACGATGGGCAATCCGAGGATCAGGCCGACCATGCTCGCCGCCACCGGGAATTGCTCACCCGTGGCAGCCTGCCGCTTGTAGGCCCAGGACCGCACCACGAAGGCGGCCACGATGCCAAGGATCAACGCGATGCCTATATAGCCGGAACCGGGTTCGAAGATCGGGCGGGGGACGGTGATGCCGCGCTGGTTGGCGAAAAAGAGCCCGAAGAGCGAGTGCGAATTGCGCGGTGCCGGCATCGAGGCGAGCACCGCCAGGTACCAGAACAGGATCTGAAAGAGCAGCGGAAGGTTGCGGATCACCTCGACATACCAATAGGCGATCTTCGAGATCACCCAGTTCGGTGACAGCCGGGCGACGCCGACGACGAAGCCGAGCAGCGTCGCAAAGAAGATGCCGACGATCGCCACCAGAAGCGTGTTCAACAGGCCGATCAGGAAGGCTCGCCCGTAGGACATCGATTCCGACCAGGGGATCGGCGTCTGCGAGATGCCGAAGCCGGCGGTCTGATCGAGAAAGCCGAAACCGCCGGCAATGTTCTGGTTGCGCAGGTTGGTCACGGCATTGGTGACCGCGGTGAAGATGACGAAGACGAGGAGCGCAAGCGCGAGCCCCTGGAAGATCAGGCTTCGCGTCTTCGGATCGTTGAAAAACGCCACTTTGGGCGCACCGGTCGCGCGAGCCGGCAACGTGCCGTCCGTCATTTTCGCCATCCCCTGCTCTGGCCCGGCGAGTGCCTTCTCAGTGGAAAGCGGTTGTCTTCGCCGAAGGACCGTCCCGGATCGTGGACCCGGGACGATGATCGTGTCTAGTCGCTGGGCGCCGTTTTTTTAAGCGCGCTCAGCGGATAGGCGGAGCGTACTGGAGGCCGCCCTTGGTCCACAGGGCGTTGAGGCCGCGCGAGATGCCGAGGCGCGTCGAGGGGCCGACATTGCGGTCGAAGATCTCGGCATAGTTGCCGACATGGCGAACGATGCGCACGACCCAGTCCTTGGTCAGACCGAGAGCCTCGCCGCCATTGCCTTCAACGCCGAGAACGCGGCGGACTTCGGGATTGGTCGACTGCAGCATCTGGTCGAGATTGGCCTTGGTGATGTTGAGTTCCTCAGCGGTGATCATGGCAAAATGAACCCACTTCACGACGTCGAGCCACTGGTCGTCACCGTGACGGACCACCGGGCCGAGCGGCTCCTTCGAGATGATCTCGGGCAGAACCACGTGATCGTCCGGCTTGGCCAGCTTGACGCGTTCGGCATAGAGGCCCGACGCATCGGTGGTGAAGACGTCGCAGCGGCCGGAATCATAGGCCTTGATCGTCTCGTCCGCGCTGGCAAAGACCACCGGCTCGTACTTCAGGTTGTTGGCCCGGAAGAAGTCGGCAACGTTGAGCTCCGTGGTGGTGCCGGTCTGAACACAGACCGAAGCGCCAGACAGTTCGCGCGCGCTCTTCACGTTGAGCGACTTGCGGACCATGAAGCCCTGGCCGTCATAATAGTTGATGCCGGCGAAGTTCAGGCCGAGCGACGTGTCACGCTGCAGGGTCCAGGTGGTGTTGCGCGACAGCAGATCGACCTCGCCGGACTGCAGCGCGGTGAAGCGGTCCTTGGCGGACAGCGGCGAGAAGCGGACCTTGGTCGGATCGTTGAAGATCGCCGCCGCGATAGCACGGCAGAGATCCACGTCGAGGCCGGTCCAGTTGCCGGCGCTGTCGGGCATCGAGAAGCCGGCGAGGCCCTGCGTCACGCCGCACTGCACGAAGCCCTTGTTCTGGATGTTGCGAAGCGTCGAGGGCGCCTGGGCCAGGGCGGCCGTGGCGCCGAAGCCGAGCGCGGCGCCGAGCGCCAGTGTGGAGACGATACGTTTCATGGTGGCAGCCTTTCCCACTCTGTTTGTGGTTGATTTGTTGTCCTTTGCGGGCACCCAAAGGGCACCGTCATCGGGGGCTTTGACCCTGAAGACACCGCATTTCTGCATCACAGGCCATCTCGTGGACGGGGTCAAGGGCTTGACGGGCGCCCATTTCGCCGTGGAAATGCCGCTCCCGACTCCGGGATAGACTCTTGCAATTCGCCCACTTTCCCAACAATTCGAGGCAGATATGGCTGGCCCTTCCGATCCCAAGCGCCTGGCGGAGCGCACGCGGCTCGTGCTGGGCGGTCGCAAGCCGGCCGAGCAGTTCGGTTTCGTCAACACGCCGATCTATCGGGGCTCGACGGTCCTCTACCCCACTTACGAAGAGCTGAAGTCGCGGCGTCAGAAATATGTGTACGGCACCAAGGGGACGCCGACGACCCGTGCCCTCGAGGAGGCCTGGACCGACCTGTCCGGGGCCGCTGGAACCGTGCTGGTCCCGTCCGGCCTCGCCGCCATCGCCGTCGCCCTGCAGTCATGCCTGAAAGCGGGCGACCACATGCTGGTCACTGACTCCGTCTATCGCCCGACCCGGCAATATGCCGAGGGCGTGCTGAAGCGCTTCGGCGTCGAGACCACCTATTACGACCCGCTGATCGGTGGCGGCATCGGCGCTCTCATGCGGCCGAACACCACCGTCGTCTTCACCGAGGCGCCGGGGTCGCAGTCCTTCGAGATGCAGGACATTCCTGCCATCGCCGCAGTCGCCCATGCGAAGGGCGCGCTGGTGGTCATGGACAATACCTGGGCGACGCCGCTCTATTTTCCGCCGCACGAACGCGGCGTCGACATCGCCATCGAGGCCGGCACGAAATATCTCGGCGGTCACTCCGATATTCTCATGGGCCTGGTGACGGCCAATGAGCGCGCCTGGCCGGCACTGAAGGAGACGTTCGACCTCACCGCCATCGGGGCTGGACCGGAGGACTGTTTCCTCGCGCTGCGCGGCCTGCGCACCATGAAGCTGCGCCTCGACGAGGCGAACCGCCAGGGCATGGCCATCGCCACCTGGCTGGCGGAACGTCCTGAGGTCAAGACGGTGCTGCATCCCGCCTTCCCCTCCCATCCCGGCCATGCCATCTGGAAGCGCGACTTCAAGGGTGCCTCCGGGCTCTTCTCCGTCATCCTCCACCCGCTCTCCGAACAGCAGCTCGGCGCCTTCCTCGACGGCCTCGAACTGTTCGGCATGGGCTATTCCTGGGGTGGTTATGAGAGCCTGGTCGTGCCGTTCGACTGCGCTCCCTACCGGACGGCGACCACCTGGAATCCCGGCGGAACGGCCCTGCGCTTCCAGATCGGTCTCGAGGATGT
>JAIEPJ010000063.1 GCA_019749835.1 Phreatobacter sp.
GACCATCCCGCCATCCTCCTCGGCAATCACGGCCCGGTGGTCGCCGGCACCAGCCTGGAGGCGGCCGTCTTCGCCATGGAGGAACTGGAGGAGACGGCGCGTCTCGTCCTCCTCACCCGCGGCATGGCGGTCAGGCATCTCGCAGGCCAAGAGATCGCCGACCTCGAGGCGACGTTCAAACTCAGGGGATAGGACAGACATGCCACGCTTTTCCGCCAATCTCGGCTTTCTCTGGCAGGGCATGCCGCTCCTCGACCAGATCGAGGCCGCCGCCCGTGCCGGCTTCCGCGCCGTCGAGATGCACTGGCCCTACGACACCGATCCGAAGGCGGTGCGCGCCGCCTGCGACCGGCTCGGCCTTGCCATGCTCGGCGTCAACACGGTGAAGGGAGACACGGCGAAGGGCGAGAACGGCCTCGGTGCCCTCCCCGGCCGCGAGGCGGAGTTCCAGGCCGCCATCGACCAGGCCATCGCCTGGCAGGTCGCGGCCGGCGGCAAGGCGATCCACGCCATGGCCGGCATGGTGAAGCCGGCCGACCGGCCCGCAGCCACCAGCGTGCTGGTCGAGAACCTGTCGCGGGCCGCCGACAAGGCAGCCGTCCACGGCATCACGCTGCTGCTTGAGCCGCTCAGCCCGCGCGCAGCGCCCGGCTATTTCTACTCCACCCTGCGCGGCGCCGGCGAGATCATCGCCCGCGTCGGCAAGCCCAACGTCAAGATCATGTTCGACGTCTTCCACGTCGGCTGCGCCGAGGGTGACGTCCTCACCAACCTGTCGACCTGGTGGCCCCATATCGGCCATGTCCAGATCGCCGCCGTGCCGAGCCGCGCCGAGCCGGACGAGGGTGAGATCCACTTCCCGTCCATCTTCAAGGCCCTGGACGACAAGGGCTATGCCGGCTGGGTCGGCGCTGAGTACCGCCCGCGCGGCGACACCGATGCTGGGCTCGCCTGGGTCAAGGCGCTCGGCGTGCGGCTGGGCTGACCCTCTGCCCATCTCGCAGGCGCGAGCCGATCTTGTGCAATGCAGCAAAAAAGCCATTGCGCTCAAGCTGTTGCGCAATCTCGTTGCGCCCACCCTGTCGAGAACGAAATCGACAGAACGATTCCAATGTGACAGCGTCCTTGACCTAAGAAGGGTGGAATCTTCCGCCCTCCACATCCTGATTGCGCGGCGAACAGCCCGCAGATCCAGAGGAGCGCGCGATGGCGAAGGTTCCCCCCACATCTGCTGATCTCGCCAATGCCATCCGGTTCGACGACGTCTCGCTCGACGACAAGTATGACCTGGCCAAGGAACGGGTCTTCCTCACCGGCGTGCAGGCGCTCGTCCGCCTGACGCTGATGCAGAAGGAACGGGATCGCCGCGCCGGGCTCAACACTGCGGGCTTTGTTTCCGGCTATCGCGGCTCGCCGCTCGGCGGGCTCGACCAGGCCTTCTTCAAGGCCCAGCGCAACCTCCTCGCCAGCGACGTGATCTTCACGCCCGGCCTCAACGAGGATCTCGCCGCCACCGCCGTCTGGGGCACCCAGCAGGCGGAAATGCGCGGCGAGGGCAAGTTCGATGGCGTCTTCGGCGTCTGGTACGGCAAGGGACCGGGCGTCGACCGCTCCGGCGACGTCTTCCGCCACGCCAACCTGGCGGGAACCTCGCCGAACGGCGGTGTGCTGGCACTCATGGGCGACGACCACACGGCGGAATCCTCCACCGTCGCCCACCAGTCGGAATTCCACTTCGTCGACGTGATGATGCCCATCCTGAACCCCGCCGGGGCGCAGGAAATCCTCGATTACGGCCTCTACGGCTGGGCCATGTCGCGCTATGCCGGCGTCTGGACGGCGCTGAAATGCATGAAGGACACGGTGGAATCCACCGGCGTCGTCGACGGCGCGGTGGACCGCATCTCCATCGTCCTGCCGGGCGACGAGGACTTCGTCATGCCGCCCGGCGGCGTCTCCATCCGGCCGAACGACGACCGGCACGAGCAGGAGATGCGCCTCCACATGTACAAGCGGGCCGCCGCCCTCGCCTTCATCAAGGCGAACAGGCTGAACCGCATCATCACCTCCGGCGGCCGCCAGCCGAAGATCGGCATCATCACCACCGGCAAGAGCTATCTCGACGTCCGCCAGGCCTTCGACGAGCTTGGCATCGACGAGGTCAAGGCCAACGATCTCGGCATCCGCCTGTTCAAGATCGCCTGTCCCTGGCCCCTCGATCCGGCGGAACTTCGCGCCTTCGTCACCGGCCTCGACCTTGTCATCGTCGTCGAGGAGAAGCGCTCGCTCATCGAGGTGCAGGTCCGCGAGGAGCTCTACGGCCACGTCCACCAGCCCATCGTCATCGGCAAGAGGGACGAGACGGGTGCCTGGCTCTTCCCCGTCCACGGCGCCCTCGATTCCAACGACGTCGCCATCTGCATCGGCGAGCGCGTCCTGAAACATGTCGGCCACAACGACCAGGTCGCCGCCAATGTCGCGCGACTGAAGGGCGCCCAGGAGATCCTGAAGACCACCCCGATCATCGCCACCCGCATTCCCTATTTCTGCTCGGGCTGCCCGCACAACACCTCGACCGTCGTGCCTGAGGGGATGCGCGCCTATGCCGGCATCGGCTGCCACTACATGGCCCTGTGGATGGACAGGAACACCGAGGGCTTCACCCAGATGGGCGGCGAAGGCGCCAACTGGGTCGGCGAGGCGCCGTTCTCCAAGCGCGGCCATGTCTTCCAGAACATCGGGGACGGCACCTACAACCATTCGGGATCGCTGGCGGTCCGCTTCGCCGTCGCCGCGAAGGTGAACATCACCTACAAGATCCTCTTCAACGACGCCGTTGCCATGACCGGGGGTCAGCGCCACGAGGGCGGCCTGACCATGCCGATGATCGCGGCGCAGATGCGCGCCGAGGGCGTCGAGCGCATCGCCATCGTCACCGACGAACCCGGCAAATATGCCGGCCAGGGCATCGCCTTTCCGACCGGCACCTCCATCGACCACCGTGACGACCTCGACCAGGTCCAGCGCGAGTTGTCGGCGGTCGGTGGCGTCTCCGTGCTGATCTATGACCAGACCTGCGCCGCCGAGAAGCGTCGTCGCCGCAAGCGCGGCACCTTCCCCGACCCGGTCAAGCGGGTCATCATCAACGAGGCGGTCTGCGAGGGCTGCGGCGATTGCGGCGTCGTCTCCAACTGCGTATCCGTCCAGCCGCTTGAGACCGAGTTCGGCCGCAAGCGCACCATCGACCAGTCGTCCTGCAACAAGGACTTCTCCTGCGTGAAGGGCTTCTGCCCGAGCTTCGTCACCGTCCACGGCGCCGAGCCGAAGAAGGGCCAGGCCATGGCGGTGGAGGCCGACATCTCAGGCCTGCCCGAGCCGGTTCTCCCCACCATCGAGCACACCTACAACGTGCTGATCGAGGGCGTCGGCGGCACGGGCATCGTGACGGTTGGAGCCATCCTCGGCATGGCCTGCCACCTGGAGAAGAAGGGCGTCGGCCTCATCGACATGGCCGGCCTCGCCCAGAAGGGCGGCGAGGTCTTCTCCCACATGCGCATCGCCCGCGTGCCCGAGGACATCCACTCCATCCGCGTCCATGCCGGCTCGGCCGATCTGGTCATTTCCGGCGACATCGTCATCGCCGGCGGCAAGAAATCCCTCGCCGGCATGAGATCGACGACCAAGGTGGTGGTGAATACCGTGGAGAGCATGCCGGGCCAGTTCACCCGCGACGCCAATTTCTCGCTCCCCTCGGAGCGGTTGAAGCGCGCCATCATCTCCCATGCCAGCCGCGAGACCACTCACCTCGTCGATGCCCAGCGCCTCGCCACGGCCCTGATGGGCAATTCCATCGCCACCAACCTCTTCCTCGTCGGCTATGCCTATCAGATCGGTGGCCTGCCGCTGACCGCCGCCGCCATCGAACGGGCGATCGAGCTCAATGGCGAGGCGGTGAAGATGAACGTCACCGCCTTCCGCTGGGGCCGGCTCTGCGCCCATGACCGCGCCGCGGTCGAGGCCCTGGTCGCGCCGGTGACCCGGCCGAGCGGGGTGGAGAAACTGTCCGCGTCGCTCGAGGAGATCATCGCCCGCCGCATCGAGCAGCTCACCCGCTACCAGAATGCCGCCTATGCCGCGCGCTATGCGGGGCTGGTCGAGAGCGTGCGCAAGGCGGAGGCCGACAAGGCTCCCGGCAAACAGGGCCTGACCGAAGCCGTTGCCCGTTACCTCTACAAGCTGATGGCCTACAAGGACGAGTACGAGGTCGCCCGTCTCTACACCGACGGCAACTTCCTCAAGCAGGTGGCCAAGACCTTCGACGGCCAGAACCTGACATTCGAGTTCCACCTTGCGCCGCCCTTGCTGGCCAGGCCTGACCCGACCACCGGCGTACCCCGCAAGATCAGCTTCGGTCCCTGGATGATGACCGCCTATCGCGTCCTCGCCCGCCTGAAGGGTCTGCGCGGCACCGCCTTCGACATCTTCGGCTACACCCACGAGCGCCGCACCGAGCGCCAGTTGATCAAGGACTACGAGGCGCTGGTGGGCGAGATCGTCGCGAAGCTGACGTCCGACAACCACGCCCTCGCCGTCGGCCTCGCCGCCATCCCGGAGAAGATCCGCGGCTTCGGCCACGTCAAGGCGCGTCATCTGGACGTGGCGAAGAAGGAAGAGGCCGCCATGCTCGCCGACTTCCGGTCGGGCCGGAAGCCCGAGGTGAAGCTGGCGGCGGAGTGAGGCGGGACCACGGCACGGCGCACTGCCAGTCCTGCAGCGCCCCCTCAGGGATAGCACCCGCTCTCCCCGCAGGGCCCGGCCCCATCCGCCGCCTACCACCCCTTCCTGTTTCATGGCAGATACAAAATCCCCGCGTCTCGGACGGACTCCGCCATGACCTCGACCTTCATCCCCTCGCCCGTCGCCGCCGGCTGGGAGAGCGCTACCCCCGCCGAGTTCGGCTTCGACGCCACGAGGCTGAAGGCCGCCACCGCCTTCGCCGAACAGGCCGAGAGCCCCTGGCCGATGAGCCTCTACTATCCCGACGGCCGCTATGTCGGCATCGTCGAGTGGAACGAGACCGGCCCCTGGAGCGCCATCGTCGGGCCGGTCATTCCGCGCGGCAAGCCTGCCGGGGTCATCGTCCGGGGGGGCAAGGTGGCGGCCACATGGGGCGACGTCTCACGGGTCGACATGACCTTCTCGATCGCCAAGAGCTATCTCGCCATCCTCGCCGGCATCGCCTCCGACGACGGCCTCATCGCCATCGACGATCCCGTCGCGAAGACAGTCGACGGTCCGCATTTCGCCAGTGCCCACAATGCGAAGATCACCTGGCGCCACCTGCTGCACCAGTCGAGCGAATGGGAAGGCGTCATCTTCGACAAGTCCGACCAGGTCGACCACAACCGCCAGATCGGCGCTGGCGCCGACAACAGCCGCAAGGGCGAGAAACGGGCGCTGCAGGCCCCCGGCAGCCACTACGAATACAACGACGTGCGCGTGAACGTCCTTTCCTACGCCCTGCTGCGCCGTTTCGGCCGGCCCCTGCCCGAGGTGCTGAAGGAGCGGATCATGGATCCGATCGGCGCCTCCGAGACCTGGAAATGGCACGGCTACGAGACCTCCTGGGTCGAGATCGACGGCCGCCGGGTCCAGTCGGTCCCGGGCGGCGCCCATTGGGGCGGTGGCATCTTCATCTCGGCCCTCGACCACGCGAGGCTCGGCATGCTGATCGGCCGCAACGGCGCATGGAACGGCCTCCAGCTCCTGTCCAAGGCCTGGATCGCGGACATGCTGACCCCCTCCCCCACCAACACCGACTACGGCTATCTCTGGTGGCTGAACCGCGGGCGCAGCCGCTTCTCCAACGCCTCGGAGTCCAGCGTCTTCGCGCTCGGCGCTGGCTCCAACATCATCTGGGTCGATCCGGACTCCAACATGGTGGTGGTCGCCCGCTGGATGGACCAGACGAAGTTCAATGCCTTCTTCGGCCATGTCATGGAGGCGCGGTCCTGACCGGCGCGCCATGGCGCGGGGCATTTTCCCGCACCGCCGCTTGATCCGCGTCTGATTTCGCGCCACAACATGCGGCGAATGCACGCGCGTCGACAGGACTACCGATGGCCGCAGCCGGGACGACCAACTGGACCAACATCGCCAATGTGCTCGGCGCGACCGTCATTGTCGGCTCCGAGGCGGTCGGCGCCGGCGGGGCGACCGGGTGGGCGATCGCCAGCCTGTTGAAGCTGGGTGACCAGGCGGTCCTTGTCGCCACCCTGCTGGGCGTCGCCGTCGGCCTGGTGGCAACGATCGCGTTCTTCCGCTCGGCCCACCGGGTCGAACCGTTCCGCTGAGGCCCGGCCCTTCGTCTCAGGTGTAATCCTTCCGCATGTACTGGACCTTGCGGTCCTCCATCTCCTTGACGGATGTGCGCAGGAAGCCCCTGCGGGCATACCATTCGATCCGCTGCGTCAGCTTGAAGTTGGTGTAGAGCGTCACGTAGGACGCTCCCAATGCGCGCAATCGCCGCTCGGAAAAGCGCAGGATGGCGTCGCCGTAGCGCTTGCCGTTATGGCGCGGATGGACGGCCAGCGAGACGATGACAGGATCCTCCGCCATCTCGAGGACAGCGCAGGCGGCGAGCGCCCCGTCCTCCTCGGCCACCCAGATCTCCTGGGTCGCGATGGATGCGGCATAGTCCACCATGCGCGGGAACGAGACGCTCCCGGTCAGCACCTCGTTCGGCAGATAGGCCGCCTCCTTGAGCTCAGCGATCGCCGGCACGTCATGCAGCGTGGCGCGGCGCAGCCTGAGGCCGCCCTCCTCTGCGATCGTTTCGTTCATCACCGCGAGGCTGACCTTCTGCCGGCCCACGGCATCGAAATTGTCGGGCGCGAGCCAGCGGGTGAAGGCGAGCCGCCGCTGCGGCCATTCGCAGTCCAGCATCGCATACCAGGCGGTGTCGCGGTTGGCGCCCTTGGCGATCATGTGCTGGCGGAACAGCCCCTCGAAAGTGAAGCCGAAGCGCAAAGCCGCCTTCTTCGAGGGATCGTTGAGGTCGTTGCATTTCCACTCGTAGCGCCGGTAGCCCAGCGTCTCGAAGACGTGGCGCATCATCAGGAACTGCGCCTCGGTAGCCGCCGGCGTCCGCTGCAGGGCGGGTGTGTAGAGGATCGAGCCGACCTCGATGACGCGGTGCGTCGTGTCGATGCGCATCAGCGACAGCCAGCCGATGGCGCGGTCGTCCCTGTCGGCGATGGCCCAGTAGACCGGATCGATGGTGCCGGCGGCGATCTTCGCCACATGGGCGGCGAAATCCGCCTTGTCGGCATAGGGGCCGGAGAAGAGATAGGCCCATTGCCAGGCGGCTTCCGGTCCATGGGACAGAGCATAGAGCCCGTCCGTGTCGCGGGCCGGATCGAGCGGGCGGAGGCGGCAATAGCGCCCTTCGAGGACGACATGGATCGGACGCGGCGCGGGCGTCGGATCGACGGCGAAGCCGAATGTGGGGGCGTTCAAGGGCGTTCCTCCGGTCAGGCCTTGGGGTGATGGGTGCGGAAGAAGCTGTTGAGGGCGCCGAAGGGCTCGGCAGTGGCCAGAGCGTCGAATCTGCCCTCGGCCGCGAGTTCGCGGGCGGCCTTGAGGAAACCGCCCCAGGCGGCGCGCGCCAGCGCCGAGCCGACAGAGATGCGGCGCACCCCGAGCGCGGCGGCATCCGCGACGGTCAGTCCGATGGGCGCGGAGATGAGCAGGTTGACAGGCTTCGGCGCCACCGCCGCAACCACCTCGCGGATCTGATCCGGCGTCCGCAGCCCTGGCGCATAGAGCACGTCTGCGCCGGCCTCCGCATAGGCCACCAGCCGCTTCAGCAGCGTTGACTGGGCCTCCGGCAGGCTGAAGAGATGGGCCTCGCAGCGCGCCGTCAGCAGCACGCCCGTGCCCTTCAGCGCATCGGCGGCGGCCCGGATCCGCGCCACGGCAAGGTCGAGGGGATAGATGACCTCTTCGGCGCTCTCGCCGTGATCCTCGATGGAGAGACCGGCAACGCCCGTCGCCGCGCAGAGCCGGCAACTCTCTGCGACCCCTGCGGGATCGCGCGCATAGCCGGATTCGAAATCGGCATTCACCGGCAGGTCGGTGGCCTTAACGATATCGGCGATATTGGCGAGCGCCATGTCGCGCGGTATCGCCCAGTCGGTGTCGGGAAGGCCGCGCGAGAAGGAGAAGCCCGACGAGGTCGTCGCCAGGGCCTTGAAGCCGAGATGTTTCAGCATCATGGCCGTGCCGATGTCCCAGGGATTGGGAATGACAAAGCAGCCGCTCTTATGCAGGCGGCGGAAGGCAGAGCGTTGCGGCGACACATCCATCGGACGATCTCCCTGAGGCCGGAATGCAAAAGTCGCGCGGATGGAGCCGCGCGACAATCGCGTTTCGGTGATGTCAGGGATCGACGGCGGCGATGGTCCGTCAGTGGTTGTCGCGCGGAATGCCCCGTTTCTGCGCGATCTTCTGGTATTTCACCGCCGGCTTCAGCACCATGCCGTCGGAGAGCTGGCTGACCATCGAGCGCTGGATCTCCTGCCAGGGCGTCTGGCTCTTGGGAACCTTGAACCCGCCATTGGCCTTCAGCTCGGCCATGCGGGCGGCGAACTCCTCCTCCGAGATGAGGATGTTGGCCGAGCGCTTCTTCAGGTCGATGCGCACCCGGTCGCCGGTCTTGAGCACGGCAAGACCGCCATTGGCGCCCGCCTCCGGCGAGGCGTTGAGGATGGAGGGCGAGCCCGATGTCCCGGACTGGCGGCCGTCACCGATGCAGGGCAGGTCGCGGATGCCCTTCTTCAGCAGGGCGGCCGGCGGCTGCATGTTGACCACCTCGGCCGAGCCGGGATAGCCGAGCGGGCCGACGCCGCGCACGAAGAGCACGCAGGTTTCGTCGATGGCCAGCGCCGGATCGTCGATCCGGTGGTGATAGTCCTCCGGCCCCTCGAAGACGATGGCCCGGCCCTCGAAGGCGTCCTTGTCCTTCGGGTTCGACAGGTAGCGCTTGCGGAAATCGGCCGAGATGACGCTGGTCTTCATGATCGCCGAGTCGAACAGGTTGCCCTTCAGCACGATGAAGCCGGCATCCTTCACCAGCGGCTTGTCATAGGGCCGGATGACGTCCTCGTCGGTGATGGCGGCGCCCTGGACGTTCTCGCCCATCGTCTTGCCATTGGCGGTGATGGCGTCGCCGTGGATCTTGCCCGCCTTGAGGAGCTGGTTCATCACCGCGGGCAGTCCGCCGGCCCGGAAGTATTCCTCGCCGAGATAGGCGCCGGCCGGCTGCATGTTGACCAGCAGCGGCACCTCGTGGCCGACCTTCTCCCAGTCGTTGATATCGAGCTTCACGCCGATATGTTTGGCGATGGCGTTGATGTGGATGGGCGCGTTGGTCGAGCCGCCGATGGCCGAATTGGCCACGATGCAGTTCTCGAAGGCCTTGCGGGTGAGGATGTCGGAGGGCTTCAGGTCCTCCCACACCATCTCCACGATCCGACGTCCCGTCGCATAGGAGATCTGGCCGCGCTCACGATAGGGCGCCGGGATCGCCGCACAGGAGGGCAGCGACATGCCGAGCGCCTCGGCGAGGCCGTTCATGGTCGAGGCCGTTCCCATCGTGTTGCAATGACCGATGGAGGGCGCCGACTTGGTGACGACGTCGATGAACTCCTCATAGGTGATCGTGCCGTCGGCCTGCAGCTTGCGCGCCTCCCAGACGACCGTGCCCGACCCGGCGCGCTTGCCGTTCCACCAGCCGTTGAGCATCGGCCCGCCCGACAGGACGATGGCGGGAATATTGACCGTCGCCGCGCCCATCACCATGGCCGGCATGGTCTTGTCGCAGCCGGTCATCAGCACGACGCCGTCCATCGGATAGCCGTAGAGGATCTCCACCAGCGACAGATATTGCAGGTTGCGGTCGAGCGCCGCGGTCGGACGCTTCAGCGTCTCCTGGATCTGGTGGACCGGGAATTCCAGCGGAATGCCGCCGGCGTCACGAATGCCGTCGCGGACCCGGTGGGCGAGCTCGATATGGTGGCGGTTGCAGGGCGAAATATCAGACCCGGTCTGGGCGATGCCGATGATCGGCTTGCCCGAGCGCAGTTCCTCCACCGTCAGTCCCCAGTTGACCGTGCGCTCCAGATAGATCGCGGTCATGCCGGGATTGTCGGGATTGTCGAACCACTGCTTCGAGCGCAGGTTCTGGGGCTTCATCTTCCGGCGGGCCATGGGCATTCCTCCAATGCTGCGCTGCGAAGCGTTCAATCGATTGAAGTGCTTGCCGCGTCGTCGTTTCACCGGATTTGACCGCGACGCACGGCGGATTGCAACGGCAAAAGCGGCGGATGGGACATGCGGCGAAGGGCAGCATGTGATATGCTGCGGAAGCATATGCTTCCGGAGGATGTACCATGGCCATCACGGTTCGGAACAAGGCCTTGGAAGAGCGGATCAAGCGGATCGGCCGCCAGCGAGGGATGGGGCCGACAGCCGTCATCACCTGGGCCGTTGAAACCGCTGACAAGACGCCGGCGGACACGCTGCCACCCGAAGAGGTTGATCGCCGGATGAAGGCTCTCGATGAGATCACGCAGCGCATTCGCGCGACGATCACCGACGCCGATCGGGCCGCGATGAAAGCCATCGAGGACGACATGTATGATGAGTTCGGCCTGCCAAAATGATCGTCTGCGACACGTCGGCGCTGATCGCGATCCTGAAGGTTGAGCCTGACTCTCTCACGTTCCGGCGTGCGATCGCAGGGGCAAGGCCGATCGGCATCCCCGCGTCGGTTTATCTGGAAGCTGCCATGGTCGCCTATGGCCTCAAACTTGGACGCGGCGAGCTCGATGCCATCATCGCTGCATCGACCATGACCTTCATCCCCCTCGACGAAGCCATCACCCGCCGCACCGCCGACGCCTTCGCCCGTTACGGCCGCGGAACAGGTCACCCGGCGGCGCTCAACTTCGGCGATTGCATCGCCTACGCGACGGCCATGCATCTCGACGTCCCACTGCTGTTCAAGGGCGACGACTTCCGGCATACGGATGTGAAGGTCGCCCTCTAGCGCGGCCGTGATGCCACCCGGAAACGTCCCATGACCCTCAAGACCGTCGCCAATTTCGATCGCATCGGCGAGGAGAACGCCTTCGCTGTCCTCGCCCGCGCCACCGCCCTGATGCGCGCCGGCAAGGATGTCATCAATCTCGGCATCGGCCAGCCGGATTTCGCGACGCCGGAGAACATCACCGAAGCCGCCATCAAGGCGATCCGCGACGGGCATCACGGCTACACCCCGGCCAATGGCATCCTGCCGCTGCGCGAGGCGGTAGCCGCCGATCTCGACCGCCGGTTCAAGGTTTCCGTCTCGCCGGAAGAGGTGATGATCGTCCCCGGCGGCAAGGTCACCATGTTCATGGCGATCCTGATGTTCGGCGAGCCGGGCGCGGAGATCCTCTATCCCGATCCGGGCTTCCCCATCTACCGCTCGATGATCGAATATACCGGCGCGACGCCGATCCCCGTGCCGATCCGCGAGGAGAACGGCTTCGCTTTCTCCGCCGACGAACTCCTGTCGCTGATCACCCCGAACACCCGGCTCGTCATCGTCAACTCGCCGGCCAATCCCACCGGCGGCGTCACCCCGAAGGCGGAGATCGACAAGCTCGTCGCCGGCATGGCGCGCTTCCCCGACGTCGCCATCATGTCGGACGAGATCTATGACCAGATGGTCTATGACGGCGAGGAGCATGTCTGCCTCCTCTCCTATCCCTCCATCCGCGACCGCACGATCCTGCTCAATGGCTGGTCCAAGACCTATGCCATGACCGGCTGGCGCCTTGGCTATTCGGTCTGGCCGGGCAAGCTCTATGAGTATGCGCGCAAGCTCGCGGTCAACTCCTTCTCCTGCGTCAACGCACCCTCGCAGTTCGCCGCGCTGGAGGCCCTTACCGGCCCGCAGGACGCGGTGGGAAAGATGGTCGCCGAATTCGACGCCCGCCGGAAGCTGGTGGTCGAGGGGCTGAACAAGCTGCCCGGCGTCTCCTGCATCGTCCCGAAGGGCGCCTTCTACGCCTTCCCCAACATCAAGGAGACCGGCTGGAAGGCGAAGCCGCTGGCATCAGCCCTGCTCGAGGATGCCGGCGTCGCCACGATCGGCGGGCCGGATTTCGGCGTCCATGGCGAGGGCTATATCCGCCTCAGCTACGCCAATTCGGCAGAGAACATCCTCAGGGCCCTCGACCGGATGAAGGGCTTCCTGGAGCGGCGCAACAGCTGAGGCCGAACGGGCCGACCGCGTCCGCCCCTTTGGGCCGGCGCAGATCCGAAGAGAATGCGTGGATGCCCGGCACAAGACCGGGCATGACGGGTGGGGTTTCCGGAGCCTCCACGGCGACAGTCTGCCATTGTCCTCTTCGCGTCGTGCCCCGCCGTGTGGCGGGCAACCACGACGTGGCGCGAGATATGAGAGGCGGGGAGAAACCTCCCTAACCCCGCCCCGTCAGCAGCATCACGCCGAGCGCGGTGAGGATCGGCAGCGGCAGCGAGGCCACGACGCGCAGCCAGACGACCCGCGTCGGCATGACCGGCAGTTCCCAGACGATGAGCCTCTGGAAGGCGAACAGCGCCCAGGCCGTGACATAGGTCATGACGGCGAGATAGCTGGCGCCGCTCTTCAGCGCCGAGGCGCCGATGGCGAAGCCGATGACCGGTCCGCCGGGCGTGACGGCACCCGCGACCGTCGCCAGCAGCATGCCGGTGAAGCCCGATTCCGGGCCGAGCCAGGAGCGCACCACATCCTGCGGCAAGAGGGCGGCGAGAAACCCAGCCCCGATCACCCCGATGGCGAGGCGCGGGATCAGGTAGAGGAAATCGAGCACGCCACTCCGGCTCGCCTCCCGCAGGACGTCCCGGCCCTGTCGCCAGGTGACCAGGGCGAGAACGATGGTGATCACCCAGAGCGACAGGCTGACGATGAGGGTGGCGCTCATCGCGGCCCTCCGGGAACAAGGCGCGCGAGCCAATGCGCCAGGAGGCCGGCGACGATCGGCAGCGGCAGCGACACGAGCATCCGCGTCGTGACGAAGTCGACGCCCAGGAAAGGCGCCTCCCAGATGATCGCACGGTTGAGACCGATCAGCGTCCAGCTCGTGACGAAGGCAACGGCCGGGCCGACGCCTGCGCCGACGGCGAGCAGCGCGCCGGCGAGCGGATAGATGGTGAAGGGCCCGCCCGGCATGATGGCGCCGATGGCCGTGGCGATGACGAGGCCGGTCAGCCCGGAATCACCGCCGATCCAGCGCGAGACGAATTCGCGCGGCAGCACGGCCGCGACGAAGGCACCGATCAGGCAGCCGGCGAGCACCTTCGGCAGGATGTCGAGGAAGAGCCAGGAATCCTCGACGAGGATCGCCGTGACCCCGGGCCAGCCGTCACGCCGGTAGACGAGGGCCGCACCGGCCAGCACCAGCGCCAGCACGAACAGCGTCGAGCCGTCGATCAGGTTGCGGGGCTTCTTGGCGGAGGGGTCGGTCTCAGATGACAAATGCGGGGCCGGGCATGGAGGCGGACGAGGCCCGACGGCGGGCCGGGTCCGACCATAGGGCCCGCTTCGATGCGCCGGAACCGTCGCTCCGGCGCATCAGGCGTGCATGGTCCGTTCAGACCGCGGCGGCGGCCTTGGCCTCGGCGGCGGCCTGGTCGAGATGGGCGACCAGCGAGCCCTCGAGACCGAGCAACTGGGCGAAGTCCCGCAGGAACTGCGCCTCGGCGGCGGTATCGACATTCATGCCGAGATGGGCGGCGATATAGGCCTGCGCCTTCATCTCATCCGTGGTGCAGGAGGCGGCGATGATCTTCATGCTGACGGGAGCGGCGAGGACGCCGTCGAGGAAGCTCTTCTCGGCCTGCCCGAGGCCCATCGAATCGAGCTGGCCGACGATCATCGCCCGCTCGTCGGGCGACATCTCACCATCCGCATAGGCAGCTGCCACCATGGCACGGAGCAGGATCTCGGCCGTATCCTCGATCGTGCCGCCGGCCTCGGCATAGCCACCCGGCGCCTGGCCCATGCCGAGAAGCGACGAGACATCGTTGATCGTGCCCTGCACGACGGGCTTGCCCTGCTGGAAGTTGCGCAGCGCCACATAGGCGAGGCCGCCGATCGCCGCGAGGCCACCGACCTGCACCGCCGTCCCGGCGATCTTGCGGCCGGCCCCGGTTCCCAGCAGCAGCCCGGCCAGCGTCCCCGCGGCCGCGCCACCGGCAAAGCCGCCGGCATTCTTCTGCAGCACGTCGGTGGCCTGGCCGAGAAGGCCGCCGAGGCCACCGCCGCCACCACCGCCCTGGCCCTGGGCGCCGCGCAGCGTGCCCATCA
>JAIEPJ010000100.1 GCA_019749835.1 Phreatobacter sp.
CGACCGCGTCGAGAATGCCATGGGCGAGGCTGTGCTCAGCCGCGAGAAGGCCCGCCGTGAAGAGAGCTGGGTCAAGCTCGAAGAAATGTACAACAACAATGAGCGCGTTGAAGGCACCATCTTCAACCAGGTCAAGGGCGGCTTCACGGTCGACCTGGAAGGCGCCATCGCCTTCCTGCCGCGTTCGCAGGTGGACATTCGTCCGATTCGCGATATCGCCCCGCTCATGAACGTGCCGCAGCCGTTCCAGATCCTCAAGATGGACAAGCGCCGCGGCAATATCGTGGTGTCGCGTCGTGCGATCCTCGAAGAGTCGCGCGCCGAACAGCGTTCGGAAATCGTGCAGCAGCTCGAAGAGGGCCAGGTTGTCGACGGCGTGGTCAAGAACATCACCGACTACGGTGCGTTCGTTGACCTGGGCGGTATCGACGGCCTGCTGCATGTCACCGACATCGCATGGCGTCGCGTCAACCATCCGTCCGAAGTGCTGACGATCGGCGAGACCATCAAGGTCCAGATCGTCCGCATCAACCATGAATCGCACCGCATCTCGCTTGGCATGAAGCAGCTGCAGGCCGATCCGTGGGATGGCATCGAAGCCAAGTACCCGATCAACGCCAAGTTCACCGGCCGCGTCACCAACATCACCGACTACGGTGCTTTTGTTGAGCTCGAGCCCGGCATCGAAGGCCTGATCCACGTCTCGGAAATGAGCTGGACCAAGAAGAACGTCCATCCCGGCAAGATCGTCTCGACCTCGCAGGAAGTCGAAGTGTCGGTGCTCGAGGTCGACAGCTCCAAGCGGCGCATCTCGCTCGGTCTCAAGCAGACCCTGCAGAATCCGTGGGAAGCCTTCATCGAGAAGTACCCGATCGGCACCGTCGTCGAGGGCGAGGTCAAGAACAAGACCGAGTTCGGCCTGTTCCTGGGCCTCGAGGGCGACGTGGACGGCATGGTCCACCTGTCCGACCTCGACTGGAACCGTCCGGGCGAGCAGGTCATCGAGGAGTTCAAAAAGGGCGACATCATCCGCGCCCAGGTCCTCGACGTCGACGTGGAGAAGGAGCGCATCTCGCTCGGCCTCAAGCAGGTCGGCGGCGATCCCTTCGCCGATGCCGGCGAGATCCGCAAGGGTCAGATCGTCACCTGCGAAGTGGTCGAGGTGAAGGAAGGCGGCATCGACGTGAAGCTCGTCGGCACCGACCTGACCGCCTTCGTGAAGCGCAACGAGCTGGCCCGCGATCGTGCCGACCAGCGTCCCGAGCGCTTCGCCGCTGGCGAGAAGCTCGACGCCCGCGTCACCATGTTCGACCGCAAGGCCCGCAAGGTCCAGGTGTCGATCAAAGCGCTGGAAGTGGCCGAGGAGAAGGAGGCCATGGCCCAGTTCGGCTCGGCCGACTCGGGCGCTTCGCTCGGCGACATCCTCGGCGCCGCCCTCAAGGCGCGCACCGGCGACAAGAAGTGAGGACGGCCGCCGGCGGGGTGACCTGCCGGCCCTGCCTCCCGACGACAAACGGCCGCCCTCACCGGGGCGGCCGTTTTCATTTGCGCAGGGCCGGTGGCGCGAGGCTCAGAGGCTCAGAGGCTCGCCATCAGCCGCGTGACGCGGTGGGAATAGGCGGTGCGCGTGCAAGCCGCACCGAGGCCGCGGTTGTGCAGCGCTGCAGCGCCCGCCGCCGAGCCGCAGCGCTGGTAGGCGACCGCCAGATGCCGCATGCCCCATTCGAGGCCCGCGCCGCAGGAATTCAACGCCGAAGCCGGGCCGCTATAGCCGAGGCCGCGCGCCGTCGCCGGCTTGATCTGCAGCGGGCCGAGCTCGCCGGCCCGGCCGCGGGCCTGGCAACGCATGTTGCTCTCGATCCGGGCGACCGCGAGGGCGAGGCCGGCCGGAACGCCATGGCGGGCGGCGACCTCGGTGATGCGGCCGCGGATGGAGCTCATTTCCGCGGGCGCTTCGCCCGATGCCGGTGACGGGGCCGCAGCCCGGCCGGCGGCATAAAGCGTCGCCCAGGTGGCATTGGCGCCGTCGGCGTCGTGGGCCATGGCGGAGGCCGTCATCATCAGCGATGCCGCGCCAGCAATGGCGGCACGACGAATGGAAAAACGATGCGCTTTCGCGCTTGAATGGATCATGGTTTTTCATTGTCCTAAGTAAGATCAGCCGTCCTGGTGCAACAGGAAACGACTATCGGAACCTCACCCCGCACTGTCTGCGCTTCTCGATGACAGCGAAACGTTCAGGCCTCTGGGATGAGCCTTGGCCTGGCGCTTATAGACATATCTGTGCTGCATCGCAATAAATTTGTATTTCAGTTTCTGTCACACCCCTTCGAGCGGGTTGCGGCCCCGCCCCGCCGCAGGTAATCGGTGGGGCTGGACAGGAGAGCCTCATGGCGACGTTGAAGGTTGCGATCGTTCCGGTCACGCCGTTCGAGCAGAACTGCTCGATCGTCTGGGACGCCGATACGATGAAGGCGGCCATCGTCGATCCCGGCGGCGACCTGCCGCGGATCCAGGGCGCCATCGCCGATCTCAAGGTGAGCCCGGAGAAGATCCTGCTGACCCACGGCCATATCGACCACGCAGGCGGGGCGGCCGAGCTGGCGGAACTCCTGTCGATCCCGATCGAGGGGCCGCACCGGGATGACGCGCCGCTGCTGGCCAACCTGACGGCCCAGGCGGCGCGTTTCGGCCTGCCCGACGTGCGGCCGGTGACGCCGACGCGCTGGCTGAACGAGGGCGACACCGTCAAGGTCGGCGGGGTGACCTTCGACGTCCTGCATGTGCCGGGCCATGCGCCAGGCCATGTCGTCTTCGTCCATGCGCCTTCCGAGTTCGCGCTGGTCGGCGACACGGTATTCCAGGGCTCGGTCGGCCGGACCGACCTTCCGGGCGGCGACCATGACCTGCTGATCCGCGGCATCAAGGAGAAGATCCTGCCGCTCGGCGACGATTTCACCGTGCTGCCCGGCCATGGCCCGGCGACGACGCTGGAGCGCGAGCGCAAGACCAATCCCTTCTTGCAATAGGATCGCCTTTTCGATGGCACGTCGCCCTGGCGAGGCCTACATGGGAGGTGGGCATTCTGCACGGGCCGTAAGGATTTCTTCCGAAGTCCGGCGCCATATGCCCGACACAAGACCTCATATAGGTGCCTGAAGCTGCGCGCGGGGAGCTGCGCGCCGGAACCCGTGGCGGGACGCTGTTGATCAAGACAATCGTGGACTTCCTGCGCGACCGGATCGGCTTCAAGAAGATCGTGCTTGCCGTCGCCGTCGCCATGCTGGCCACGGCCGGCTATGTGCTCTTCACCAAGCTGCGGGTCATCGAATGGGCGAAGGTATGGGAGGCGATCGGGCAGATCGGCCCCTCGACCCTGCTACTGGCCGGCTTCTTTGCCGTTGCTGCCTACACCACGCTGACCGTCTATGACTATTTCGCCACCCGGACGATCGGGCGCGAGGACATCCCCTACCCCGCCTGCGCCATCGGGTCCTTCACCAGCTATTCGATCGCCCACAATCTCGGCGCCACCGTCTTCACGGCCGCCGTGGTGCGCTATCTCGTCTACGCCCGCTACAAGGTCACTGGTCCGCAGGTCGTGAAGATCTGCTTCATCGCCGGCCTGACCTTCTGGCTCGGCAATGCCACGGTGCTCGGCCTCGGCTTCGTGCTGGAGCCCTGGGTGGTGACGCCGGTCGTCGCGCCCTTCGGCATCGGCGGCGATACGGTCCGGATCGTCGGCGTCGTCATCCTCCTCGTCCTGCTCGGCTGGCTGTTCTTCGTCTCGGTCCCGCGCCAGTTCGGCGCCGGCGCCTGGGTGGTCAAGCTTCCCAGCGCGAAGCTCACCGGCCTGCAGATGGTCATCGGCATCGTCGACCTCGCCTGCACGGCGATGATCCTCCATGTCCTGCTGACCGCCATGCCGAATGCCCCGCCGGCGCCTTTCGTCGCGGTCGCCGTGATCTTCTGCACGGCCATGCTGCTCGGTTTCGCCACCCACGCGCCGGGCGCGGCGGGCGCCTTCGAGGCGACGCTGCTGGTGGCGCTGCCGCCGCTCGGCTTCACCGCCGAGGCCGTCGTCGCGGCGTTCATCCTGTTCCGGCTCTACTATTTCATCGTCCCCTTCATCCTGGCGCTGCTCATCATCGCCATCCGGGAGGTGGCGAGCGGCCATACCTCGCTCGACAACGTCAAGGAAAGCATGGCCGTGATCCGCCAGGCCGAGGCGAGCCAGGAGGCGGCGAAGGCGGCCAAGCCGGGGCCGGCGGGATAGTCGTTTACGCGCCCCGCAGCGGCGGCTAGAAGCCGGGGCGGCCAGCCTGCGGGAGCCTCGCCATGGTTCGTATCCTCGTCTTCTCGGGCTCGATCCGGTCCGGGTCCTTCAATGCGCGACTGGCCGCCGCCGCGGCGGCCGAACTTGCCCGTCTCGATGCCGATGTGTCGCTGATCTCGCTCGCGGACTATGCCCTGCCGCTCTATGACGGAGACCTGGAGGCCGAGGCGGGCATTCCCGAGGCCGCGCTCAAGCTGAAACGCCAGTTCTGCGCCCATCGGGGCATTTTCATCGCCGGCCCGGAATACAATGCCGGCATGACGCCGCTGCTCAAGAACGCCATCGACTGGGTCAGCCGGGTGAGGGAGGCGGGGGAAAAGCCGCTCGCCGCCTATCAGGGCCGCGTCTTTGCGCTCGGCTCGGCCTCCCCCGGCGGCTATGGCGGTTTCCGCGCCCAGATGGCGACGCGCCAGGTGCTGGAGATCGGCTGCGGGGCGCTCGTCATCCCCGAGAGCTGCGCCGTCGCATCCGCCCACCAGGCCTTCGACGCGGACGGCAACCTGACTGACACCCGCAACCGCGGGTTCCTCGCGGCCTGCTGCGCGTCGCTCGTCGACAAAGCCCGGAGTTTGACCTGATGTCGTCTTTCCCTCTTCCCGATCCGCGCGAGAAGCTCTTCGTCGCGCTCGACCTGCCGAGCCTCGGCGAGGCCGAGCGGCTCGTATCCCTGCTGGGCGACACGGTGACGCACTACAAGATCGGCTACCGGCTCGGCTATTCGGACGGTATCGGCTTCGGTCGCGAACTGGCCGCCGCCGGCAAGACGATCTTCTTCGACCTCAAGCTGCATGACATCGACAACACGGTGCGCGAGGGCGTCGAGGCCATCGCGCGCACGGGCGCGCACTACCTCACCGTTCACGCCTATCCGCAAACGATGCGTGCCGCCGTGCAGGGGCGCGCCGGGTCGGGCCTGAAGATCCTCGCCGTGACCATCCTGACCTCGTGGAACGACCTCGACTGTGCCGAGGCGGGCTATGCCGGGACGGTGGCGACCCTGGTCCCGGCGAAGGCGCAGCAGGCCGCGGCGATCGGCATCGACGGAATCGTCTGTTCGGCCCAGGAAACCGCCCATCTGAGAGCGATCGGCATCCCGCCCCGCGTCGAATTGGTCACCCCCGGTATCCGCCCGGCGGGCGTCGATGGCGGCGACCAGAAGCGGGTGGTCACGCCGGACGCCGCGATCACCGGCGGGGCCGACCGTCTCGTGGTCGGCCGCCCCATTACGGCGGCCGCCGACCCGGTCGCAGCGGCACGCGAAATCGTGAAGGCCATCGATGGGGCACAACGATTATTGCGTGGTAAGGTCTGACGACACATATCAAGAGGTAGCGCGCGTTCAACCGAGCCTCCCACACTTCCGCGCGGGAGCCAGATGAAAGGCGATGTCCATGAACCGAGCTGACGAGAAGCGTCGTTTCGGACCCGTTGCCAGCCTGATCATCGCGCTCGCAGGCGTCGCCGGGGGGCTCGTCCTGGCGGCTTACAGCTTTATCCAGCTTCGCACGGCCTGGCTGGACGGCTATTTCGCCATCGGAACCCGCACGCGGGCCGCCATCGACCTCGACTATGACAGCGAACCGCTCAGCTACATCCTGGCCATGGCCGCCCTCTATCCCACAGCCATCGTCTGTGGTTTCGGCATCGCGATCGTCAGCGGCATCGCCTTGTACCGGCAGCGCCGAGGCTCACGCTCGCGCCAGCGCTCGCGCTGATCCCGCGCCCGGGCGCAGCCATCACGCGCCCCTCTATCGGCGCCATGGAGTCCACCCGTGGGCGCTTGCGCAACCGCAAGGGCGGGGCTACCTGAACCTCGACCCCGAGGACAACCGGTGACCACAGGGAGCTAAGCGACATGCCGCTCGATACCGATGCCGTGCTGGACCGCCGCCTGTTGCGCCGCAAGGTGACCTTCTGGCGCGCGCTCAGCATCCTCGCCGTCATCGTGGGTGTCACCGTCGCCGGGATCGCCAGTGCCCAGCGCTTCGGCTGGGTGGCGCCGCTCGAACATGTCGCACGCGTCGAAGTCCGGGGCGTCATCGCCCAGAACGCCAATCTCGTCCGCACTATCGAGGCGCTCGGCCGCAACCGGAATGTCCGGGCGGTGATAGTGACGATCGATTCGCCAGGCGGCACGGTGGCCGGCTCCGAGGCCCTCTACACGGCGATCCGGTCCGTCGCGGCCGTCAAGCCGACAGTCGCGGTTGTCGAGGGGACGGCGGCATCGGGCGGCTATATCGCCGCCATCGGCACCGACCATATCGTCACGCGCGAAACCTCGATCGCCGGTTCCATCGGCGTCGTGGCCCAGTTTCCGAACGTCGTGAAACTTCTCGATACGCTTGGCGTGCGGGTCGAGGCCATCCGTTCCTCGCCGCTGAAGGCCATGCCGAGCGGCGTCGAGCCGACCAGCCCCGAGGCGATGGCAGCCCTGCGGGAGATCATCACCGACAGCTACGACTGGTTCCAGCGCATCGTGAAGGAACGCCGCGGCTTGACCGACGAGCAGCTCCGCACGGTCGCCGATGGCCGGGTCTTCGTCGGTCGCAGGGCACGCGACCTGCGGCTGATCGATCAGATCGGCGGCGAGAGGGAGGCACGGGCCTGGCTGGTGACCCGCGGTGTCCCGACATCGGTCCGCGTCCAGTTGCACCGTCCTGCTGCTACCACCGACCTTTCCTGGCTGCGCTCGGCATCGGGCAGCCTGGCGGAAGCCGTCGGCCTCACCGACTGGGCCGACCGCATCCGCAGTTCGGCACTGGCCGTGCAGATCGAGCGCTCCTCGCTTGACGGCCTGCTGGCGCTCTGGCAGCCTCCAACCCCATGACAGATTTCGCGAAATTCAATCGGGAGCGGTCCTCGGGACTGCGGGCACCATGATCAAGTCCGAACTTGTGCAGAAGATCGCCGAGCAGAACCCCCAGCTGTACCAGCGCGACGTCGAAAACATCGTCAACGCGATCCTCGACGAGATCGTCGGGGCCCTCGCCCGTGGCGACCGGGTGGAATTGCGTGGGTTCGGGGCCTTTTCCGTCAAGGCGCGCAGCGCCCGCGTCGGCAGGAACCCCCGCACCGGCGAGCATGTCGAGGTCGAGGACAAGGTCGTGCCCTTCTTCAAGACCGGCAAGGAAATGCGCGAGCGTCTGAACAAGGGCGCCTGATCATGCTGCGCCGTGTCGTCAACTGGCTCCTGCTCGCGCCTATAGCGATCCTTGCTGTGGTCCTCGCCGTCGCCAACCGGGCACCGGTGACGCTGTCGCTCGACCCCTTCGCCCGTGGCGCCTCGGCGTTTTCCTTCTCCGTGCCGCTTTTCGCCGTCGTCATCCTGTCGATGATCGTCGGCGTGGCGATTGGCGGTGCCACGGTCTGGTGGAAACAGGGGCGCTACCGCAAGCGCTGTCGCACCGCCGAGCACGATCTTGCGGCGGCCCGCAGCGAGACCGAGCGGCTGCGCGCCGATCTCGGTCGCGCGGAGACGGCGCCCGGCGGCGCCCTTGCGCTGATGAACCGTCCGGCGGCCTGACCCCTCGATGCGTATCGTCTCCGCCGCCGAAATCGCCGCAGCCCTTTCCTATCCGGCACTGATCGATGCGCTTGCCGACGCGTTCCGCTCCGACATCACCGTGCCCCTGCGCCCCCATCAACCGCTCAAGCAGGCCGTTGGCGTGCCGGAGGCCATGCTGCTGCTGATGCGCGCCTGGACGCCGCCGGGTGCCGGTGCCTTCGTCGGCACCAAACTGGTTTCGGTCTATCCCGGAAATGGCGCGCGCGGCCTGCCGTCGATCTATGGCAGCTACGTGCTCTGCAACGGCGAAACCGGCGCCCCCCTGGCCATCCTCGACGGCACCATGCTGACCGTCTGGCGCACCGCCTGCGCCAGTGCGCTGGCCTCGCGCCACCTGTCACGCAAGGACGCCTCGCATATGGTGATGGTCGGGGCCGGAGCCCTCGCCCCCCATCTCATCCGCGCCCATGCCGCCATCCGCCCCATCCGCCACGTCACTCTATGGAACCGCTCGCGCGAAAAGGCCACGGCGCTGGCGGAAGGGCTCGGTCGCACCGTGCCCGGCGTCGGCATCACGGTCGCCAGCGACCTGCGGGCGGCGGTGGAGGAGGCCGACATCGTCACCTGCGCCACCATCTCCTCCAACCCCCTCGTTTCGGGGGACTGGCTCAAGCCCGGGGCGCATCTCGATCTCGTCGGTGGCTACACCCCTGCCATGCGCGAGACTGACGATGCTGCCGTCCGGCGCGCGAGCCTCTTCGTCGATACGCGCACCGGCGGGCTGAAGGAGGCAGGCGATATCGTCGACCCGATCAAGCGGGGCGTCATTTCCACCAGCGACGTCAAGGCCGACCTGTTCGACCTGACGCGCGGCGATCATCCCGGCCGGACCTCGGCGGATGAGATCACCCTGTTCAAGTCGGTGGGCACGGCGCTCGAAGATCTGGCCGCCGCCATGCTGGTGTGGCGCTCGCTGCCCGTCTAAGAACAGCGGGCCATGTCACTTCTCGTCAAGATCTGCGGCATTACGACGCCGACCGCAATCGACGCCGCCGTCACGGCAGGCGCCGACATGATCGGCCTCGTGTTCTTCGCCAGGAGCCCGCGCCATGTGTCGCTTGAGACAGCGCGGGCGTTGTCCGCCCATGCCGCCGGGCGCACGCGTATCGTCGCCCTGACGGTGGATGCCGACGACGACTTTCTCGCCACCCTCGCGGCCGCCCTGAAGCCCGACATCGTCCAGTTGCACGGCGAAGAGAGCCCGGCGCGCGTCGCCGCCATCCGATCGGCCCTCGCGATCCCTGTGATGAAGGCCGTCGGGGTGGCCGAGGCGGCGGACCTGGCGGCCATCGCTTCCTATGCCGAAGTCAGCGACCTGCTGCTGGTCGACGCCAAGCCGCCGAAGACAGCGGCTGCCCTTCCTGGCGGCAACGGGCTGACATTCGACTGGCGCCTGGTCGCCGGCCTTGACCCCGGCCGCCCTGTCATGCTTTCCGGTGGCCTGCATCCCGGCAATGTGGCGGAGGCCATCCGGCTGACCCGATTGGCCGGCGTCGACGTATCTTCAGGCGTGGAAAGCACGCTGGGTCACAAGGACCCGGACAGGATCAAGGCCTTCGTGGCCGCCGCCCGCTCTGCGCAGGGCGAAGGAGAACGGGTATGAACGCTCCGCTGAAGCCCAATTCGTTCCGGTCGGGACCGGACGAGAACGGTCGGTTCGGCATCTATGGCGGCCGCTTCGTCGCCGAAACGCTGATGCCGAACATCCTGGAGCTGGAAGCGGCTTATCGCGAGGCGCGAAAGGACCCGGCTTATCTGGCGGAGATGGAGGGCCATCGGACCCACTTCATCGGTCGCCCGAGCCCGCTCTACTTCGCCGAGCGCCTGACGAACCATTTCGGTGGCGCCAAGATCTACCTGAAGCGCGAGGAACTGAACCATACCGGCTCGCACAAGGTGAACAATGTTCTCGGGCAGATCCTGCTCGCCCGCCGCATGGGCAAGAAGCGGATCATTGCCGAGACGGGTGCCGGCCAGCACGGGGTCGCGACCGCGACGCTCTGCGCCCGGTTCGGCCTCGAATGCATCGTCTATATGGGCGCCGTCGACGTCGCCAGACAGGCGCCCAACGTGTTCCGCATGAAGATGCTGGGCGCGACCGTCGTGCCGGTCCAGTCAGGGGCCAAGACCCTCAAGGACGCCATGAACGAGGCGCTGCGGGACTGGGTCACCAATGTCGAGACGACGTTCTACTGCATCGGCACCGTTGCCGGTCCCCACCCCTACCCCGCCATGGTGCGCGACTTCCAGTCGGTGATCGGCGAGGAGACGCGCGAGCAGATGCTGGAGCGCGAGGGGCGCCTGCCCGACAGCCTCATCGCCTGCGTCGGCGGCGGTTCCAATGCCATCGGCCTGTTCCATCCCTTCCTCGACGAGCCCTCGGTCGAGATCTACGGCGTGGAGGCGGCCGGCCATGGCCTCGACAAGCTGCATGCGGCCTCGATCTCCGGCGGCAAGCCGGGCGTCCTTCACGGCAACCGCACCTATCTGCTGATGGATGCCGACGGCCAGATCCAGGAGGGCCATTCGATCTCCGCCGGCCTCGACTATCCCGGCATCGGCCCCGAGCATTCCTGGCTCAACGATATCGGCCGGGTCACCTATCTGTCGGCAACCGACGACGAGGCCCTCGAGGCCTTCCAGCTGATGTCGAAGGTCGAGGGCATCATCCCGGCGCTGGAATGCGCCCATGCCCTGGCCAAGGTTGGCGAACTGGCACCGACCAAGCCGAAGGACCACATCATGGTCATGAATCTGTCCGGCCGCGGCGACAAGGACGTGCCCCAGGTCGCCGAACTCCTGGGGACCAAGCTGTGACCACACGCCTCGACGCCCGCTTCGCCGATCTCGCCGCCCGGGGCCGCGCCGGCCTCGTCACCTATGTCATGGCCGGCGATCCCGACCGCGAGACGGCGCGCGCCATCCTGAAGGGCCTGCCCGCGGCCGGTGCGGATGTCATCGAGTTCGGCATGCCCTTCACCGATCCGATGGCCGACGGGCCGTCGATCCAAGCGGCCGGCCTCAGGGCGCTCGCGGGGGGACAGACGCTGAGGAAGACCCTGGAGGACATCGCCTGGTTCCGCCAGAACGACGCCGCGACGCCGATCGTCCTGATGGGCTACTACAACCCGATCTACATCTATGGCGTCGATGCCTTCCTTGCCGATGCCAAGGCGGCCGGCGTCGACGGGCTCATCGTCGTCGACCTGCCGCCGGAAGAGGATTCCGAGCTCTGCCTGCCAGCGCTGAAGGCCGGCCTCAACTTTATCCGCCTGGCGACGCCGACCACCGACGACAAGCGTCTGCCGACCGTGCTCGGCAACACCTCGGGCTTCGTCTATTACGTGTCGATCACCGGCATCACCGGGGCGGCGACGCCCGACTTCGGCAAGACCGCCGAGGCGGTGGCGCGGATCAAGCGGCATACGGACCTGCCGGTGGCCGTCGGCTTCGGCGTCAAGAATGCCGAACATGCCGGAGCAGTCGCGCGCGGCGCCGATGCCGTCGTGGTTGGCTCGGCCCTGATCGAGGTGCTCAAGGGCTCGCTCGATTCCGAAGGCCGGGCGACATCCGGATCGGTCGCCGCCGTCACCGGTCTCGTCGGCTCGATCGCCGCCGGCGTGCGCGAGGCGCGCAAGGCTGCCGAATAAGCGCCGTCTTTCGGCGCCATAGGCTCGGTCCAGAATCCTCATTTTTCGTCAGGACGACAGTCATGAACTGGATCACCGACGTTCTGCCCCCGAAGATCCGCTCCTTTCTGAAGCGGGATACGCCGGAGAACCTGTGGATCAAATGCCCGGAGACCGGGCAGATGGTGTTCCACAAGGATCTGGAGAGCAATCTCTTCGTCATCCCGGGCTCGGGCGTTCACATGCGCATGGGCTCGACCGCCAGGCTGCGGTCGGTCTTCGACAACGGCACCTGGTTCGACGTCCAGCTGCCCGAGGCCCCCCTTGATCCCCTGAAATTCCGCGATGAGAAGCGCTATGTCGACCGGCTGAAGGATGCGCGTGCCAAGACCGGCATGGCCGATGCGATCAAGGTCGGCTACGGCAAGCTCGAAGGCCTCGCCGTGACGGTCTGCGTGCAGGACATGGACTTCATGGCCGGCTCGCTCGGCACCGCGGCCGGCGAAGCGATCGTCAAGGGCATGATGACGGCGGTGGAGAAGAAGACGCCCTTCATCATCTTCACCGCCTCCGGCGGCGCCCGTATGCAGGAGGGCATTCTGTCGCTGATGCAGATGCCGCGCACCACAGTGGCGGTCCAGGCGCTGCGCGATTCCAAGCTGCCCTATATCGTGGTGCTCACCAACCCGACCACCGGCGGTGTCACCGCGAGCTATGCCATGCTCGGCGACGTCCACATCGCCGAACCGGGCGCGCTGATCGGCTTCGCCGGGCCGAGGGTGATCGAGCAGACCATCCGCGAGAAGCTGCCGGAAGGCTTCCAGCGGGCGGAATATCTCAAGGATCATGGCATGGTGGACCTCGTCGTGCACCGCCACGACCTCAGGGCGACGCTGGCACGCCTCTGCCGGGTGCTCACCAAGGCACCTGCGCCGAGCGACAATCCGCCAGCCTCTGGATCGACGTCGCAGACGCCCGCTGTCGCGGCGTCCTGACGCGGCCGGCCTCGGCTCCCGATCTGCTTTCGTACAAGCTTCACGCACTCCCCACCGGCAGACCGCCGCCCTCCTCAAGTTGCTCGCCATGACGCTTGCCGAAGTTCCCATCGCCGCCATTCTCGATCGGCTGGCCAAGCTGCATCCCAAGCTGATCGACCTGTCGCTGGACCGGATGGTCGCGGCGCTGGCGCGGCTCGGCGACCCACATCTCGCCCTGCCGCCGGTGATCCATGTCGCCGGCACCAACGGCAAGGGCTCGACCTCCGCCTTCGCCCGCGCTTTCCTGGAAGCCTCCGGGCGCACGGTGCACGTCCACACCTCGCCACACCTCGTCAGGTTCAACGAGCGCTACCGGCTCGGCGCCCCCGGCGGCGGCCGGCTGGTGGACGATGCGACCCTGGCCGACATCCTCCTGGAGGTGGAGCGCGTCAACGAGGGCCAGGCGATCACCCAGTTCGAGATCACCACCATCGCCGGCCTGATGCTCTTCGCCCGCCACCCGGCCGATGCCGTGATCCTCGAGGTCGGCATGGGCGGACGGTTCGACGCGACCAATGTCGTGCCGCGGCCTGCGGTCAGCGTCATCACGCCGGTGTCGATGGATCATGCGGACTTTCTCGGCGACACGGTCGCCAAGATCGCGGGCGAGAAGGCCGGCATCCTGAAGCGCGGCCGGCCGGCTGTCGTCTCGCTGCAGACCCCAGAGGCGATGGCGGTGATCGAGGCGGCGGCAGAGGCGACCCGCTCGCGCCTTTTCGTCTCCGGCCTCGACTGGTTCGCCCGGCCCGAGAACGGCCGGTTCGTCTTTCAGGACGAGGACGGGCTGATCGATGCGCCGCCGCCACGGCTCGCCGGCGCGCATCAGTACGAGAACGCCGGCGCGGCGCTGATGGCGGTGAAGACCGCGGGTTTTTCGATGACGCCGGCCGCCGTCGAACGGGGGCTGCAGGCCGTCGAATGGCCGGCGCGGCTGCAACGCCTCACCGGCGACGTGGCGAAGGCCTTGCCGGCCGGCGCCGAGGTCTGGCTCGACGGCGGCCATAATCCCGGATGTGCGGAGGTGCTGGCGGAAGCGCTGTCGGCCATGAAGCAGCGGGCACCGCGCCCGTTCGTGATGATTGTAGGCCTGAACGCAACCAAGGATGCGCGCGGCTTCCTCGGACCTTTCCGCCCGCTCGCGCCCGATCTCTACGCCATACCGTTTTCCAGCCACTTGGCGCTGGATACGAAAGACGTGGTCGCTGCGGCCGGTGACGTCGGCATCAGCGCCGGTGCCTGGCCGGATCTGGAGGCTGCGCTCTCGGCCATCCAGGCGAGGGACTGGCCAGTTCCGCCGCGGGTTCTCATAACGGGCACGCTCTACCTTGCCGGCGAGGTTCTGGCGAAGGACGGCTGGGTGCCCGCCTGAGGCGAATAATCGGCCCGGCCGAGGTGCTAGCCGAAGCGGCCGGCGAAGACGGTGATCCAGCCCCAGAGCCAGCGCCACGAGATGGGCGATCGCGAGATAGGCGGTGGCGAGAAACGCCGCCAAGGCCAGGAGGCGGCGTCCCCGGCGCGAAGAAAAAGGCGGGATCATCGCCCGGAGCTTTTGCGCCGCGGCGCAGGCTCGCCACGGTCGGGGAATCCTGCTGTTCTGCCCGCATGAACAGCCATCGACGCAGGACCTGCCAGCATCTGCGCACGCACCCGCCCGGGTGCGGCAGGGTGCCGGCTCTGGCTGCGGGGATCCTGCTGGCGATCGCCACCCTGACCGGGCCGTGGCTCCTCGCCGGGCCGGCCCGGGCCGAGCCTCAGGGCTTCACCGGAGCGGAACGCGGCCGGTTGGACCGGCTCTGCCGCACGACCGGTGCCATGGCGCCCTCCCCCGCGGCGCTCGCCATCGCCGGGACTGCGGTTCGCGAACACGACGCCTTCGGCGGCCATGTGATCGGCCGCGGCGGTACCATGGTCCGCTTCGGGGCGGTGGAGGCCGATGTGCTCCGCGACGAGGGCGCCGGGCGCGGCGTGCCCTGGCGCCAGGTCATGCGCTACTGGGAAACACTCGGCCCCCTCACCGAGGGTCCGTTGCAGGCGCGGCGGATCCAGCGCCTCACGGAGGATTCCGGCGCAACCGGCGCAGGTGACCTCGTGCCGTTGGCCGATCTCCTCGCACGCCTGCGAGGGGCCAGCCTGACCGAGGCCGAGCGGGACGCCCTGGTCCAGTCGGCGTTGCGCGCCACGGCAGTGGACATTCCCTGGTCGGCTGCCTTCGTCTCGCATGTTGTGGTGACGGCCGGTGTCTCCCGCGTCCGCTTCCAGGCCTCGATGGCCCATCTCGACTTCGTCGGTGAGGCGGCGCGGCGCAGCCGGGACGAGGCTCAGGGCCTGTCGCCGGGCGCATTCTACCGGGCCTGCGACCCTCGCGTGACACCGCTCCGGCCGGGCGACCTCCTAGATCGGAAGAGC
>JAIEPJ010000104.1 GCA_019749835.1 Phreatobacter sp.
CGCTCTTTCTTGGGCCAGAACAGGCTGTTCCCGGAATAGCCGCAGCGACCATTGCCGAACGCTTCCTCGAGATCCGTCAGGAACTCG
The DNA here is from genome assembly GCA_019749835.1 of Phreatobacter sp. Taxonomy (GTDB): domain Bacteria; phylum Pseudomonadota; class Alphaproteobacteria; order Rhizobiales; family Phreatobacteraceae; genus Phreatobacter. Next base: position 88 of record JAIEPJ010000104.1, read on the forward strand.
TCGGTGAGCTCGGCGAAGTCCGGACCGTCGGTGTCCTCGCGGTCGCTTCCGCATCCCCAGCTTGAGCATCCGCGGATGATCCAGTAGCGCGGGCGCTGATTGATCGTGGACAGGGCGAACAAGGCCCGCCCGTCGCCATAGATCATCGGCAGCAGCTTCGGGACGAACCAGACACCGTCTTCCTCGATCCACAGCCAGCTCCGCTCGCGGATCTCGACGGCCTGCTTGAGAGCCGCGTGAATGGGATCGTCGCCGGCTTCCCGACTGACGAGTTTATCGACGGGCAAGGCCATTGTTCAGCCCATCAGCCCATGGGCCTTGTTGGCGAGAGCCAACGTTCGCTCCATGCGGTCATGTTCGTGCTTCGACAGGAGCATCTTTCCGATGCGGTGCTCGCGGTCATCATGGTCCGCCTCGCGGGCGAGGATTGCGGGCTCGCCGAGGTTCATGGCATCGGCGATTGCGTCAGCCATGATGGGCGTGGCCGCGGTGGCGAGGACACGCCCGGCCTGATCGACGATATCGCGGCCGCTGGGGCGGACCGGGAAGGCGATCGTCTTGGAGACGTACAGCATCGTGGGCATGGGAACTCCGTTCAGTTGATGACGCAGATGTCGGTCGGCATGGGCCGGACCTCGACAGTCAGCTTTTTCAGGCGACCACGCAGGGCGCCGGCTTCGCGCTCCGCCTCGTCCTTGGCGTCGAAATACGTCGTCATCGACTCGACTGCCTTCCCGTCTCGCAGGGCGACGACGGCGTATTTCATCGGCTTGGGCTTCGACATGACTGCCTCGTCGATCTTTTCCGATCGTGGGGGACCGGATTGGTGAATCTCGACAGACATGAGTCTGTGGATTGTCGATCGAGTTGTCCATGAGTGAAAAACGCCGCCTCGGATGAGAGGCGGCGTTTCATCGTGGTCGTGACGACGGAGCTTAAACGCTGTCGGACACTGCACTTTCGGTCTTCAGTCCGCAGTGGGCGAACACGGCCTCGACTGTCTTGTCTGTCCCATTCTTGTCTCCGATGGTCCCAAACGCCTGGAACCCGTCTTCGAACGTCTGCACGATGATGAGGTGGCCGTTGATGAGGAGCCCCTCCATCCAGACCACCCCGGTGCCGGGAGGGCCGGTCCTCTGCCAGAGCGGCTGGACCAGAGCGCCGGCTGCGATGGCGGCCTTCTCGAGTGTCTGGTCGGGATAGATTGGTGTTTTTGCCCGTGTCATGCGGCGTTTTCCTCGTTTTTGTCGCCGGCGGTTCCCAGAGGAATCCCGAGTCGCGCCAGCCTCGCCTCAACGCGGCGTTCCTGGGCCTCGAAGGCTCGGTCAACTTCAATTTTCACAGCGCACATGAGCTCTACCCAGAAGACCACGAACGCGACGATCAGGAAGAGGTCCATCGCTCAAGCTTCCTTCTTCACGACATGGTCCTCGTAGACCTTGATGCAGCCCCGAGGCGTCTTGCACTGGATGGTCGACGCGACACCTGGGTATCTGTTCCCGCGGGTGTCACAGACGATCCATTGATCATTCGTCAGCCGCAGTGCCATGGCGACGACCTTGTCGCCGTCCATGATGCGGTGTGCGTCCTTGTCGGCTCGTTCCGTTCGCAGTTTGGAGGTGGTCACAGCGGGTTCGCCTTCGCATAGGCCTCGCCCGCCTCGGTCAGGCGATGCGACGTGGGCAATGTCTCGCTTGCCACCGCCAGGCCCTTGGCGACCAGCTTCGCCATGGTCTTTGGCTTCCAGTAATAGGCTGCGTTCCGACTGGTCCAGTCGCGGCAGTCGTGCAGAGTGACGAGCTCGCTCCGCGTTAGCGTCACAGGACGATCGGTCATGGCGGTCTCCGTCAGAACTTGTCGAGGCGGGCGATGACGCCGCGCGCCTCCGTCAGGGCCGCATCGTACACGGCGGCATCCTTTCCATCGATTCCGGCGACGAGGTTGCGCAAGGCGACCTCGAGGTTCTTGGCTTCCCAGGTGGCCCCCTCCTGTTTATCCACGATCGTGCCGCTGAACTCGTGATGGTTCTCGCCTGAATCGGAACGCTCCATCTCCATTCTGGTCAGGAGCTCGGCATGCTCGCTGTTGAAGGCCTGACAGGAATGGCCGAAGGTTCCCTGCTCGGGATCGCGGTCATGCCAGTTGATGACCATGGACCAGATGCTCTTCGGGAGATCCCCGAGAAGACCCATGAGGGTGTCGATATGCGTGTCCGCCTCGTCATAGAGCGCCTCGAGCTCGCTCCTGTTCGCGTCGAAGTTCTCCCGAAGCTCGCCGAAGGCGTCGATCTGGTCATCGATCCACGTCTCGATGGCGGTCACATCGTGCCCCTTCGATGCCGCGATGGTCGTGAGGAAGAACATCAGGTTCAGGGTCGGCAGATCGTCCTCGGCGAGGCGGCGGGCGAGAACGGGGTTCTTCTTGGCAGTCTGGAAGGGACGCTTCAGGGTCAGCATCATGATCATCAGTCCTTATATTCCTCACGAGCGACGCCAGGCGTCGACTTCCTCGCGGGTCATCTGTGTGAGTTTCAGATAGAGATCGCCGTGGCATCCGAGCGGTGCGCAGAAGCAGACGAGATCGCGGCCGCGCAGCGCATCCAGGCGCTCATGGATGTCGTCCTGGGTCTTGAGCCAGGCTTCGTGTTTGGCAATGACCGCTGCGCGGTCACCGGCTTCACCGATCCGGAAGGGGTTCCCGAAGCGGGAACCACGACCGATATAGACGGCGCCGGCAGGGATCCCGACAGCTTTCTTGTTCAGCACGCGCGCTGATGTCGTCATCGAGCCATCCGATCTTCATCTTGGGGGGTGGGCGCCCACTGGGCTGGCACTCCGCATGAAGCTCTCGAACAGCTCAGGATTTCGCAGTCCCTTGAAGCTCATGCGCCTCATGGCTCCGCTTGGTATGCAGACCCTTTAGGCTTGCCGCGAGCAGGGCGAGGACAGGCGTCTTGGCATCGGCGTAATGCCATCGGTCGTCGTCCGTGTGTACGCAGATGTAGCCGTGGACCGGGGCTGTTGGGACAAGATCGTAGCCATGGCTGCTCCCGGGCAGCTCCGCGTCGATCACGCGGTGAACGACGTCCATCGACCCCGTGTATGAGGGGCGCCCCTTCTCGGTCCATTCGACATAGGCGGCGCCGACAAGGGGGAGTGACCAACCGCGGATGGCCGCGAAGATCGCCATGTCAGTTTCCGTGCAGGTCTTCGTCAGACCTTCGACCTGAGCGGCAAGATCGAGAAGGGCGGTCATGGTCACAGATCTCCTGGAGGCGGGGCGACGGCGCGTTCGGACTTGATGTGCTCGGCCACCGAGATCACCCAGGACAGCGCATCGCGCTTGCCCTTCTCCCAGCCGAGCGTCCACCCGACTGTCAGTCCGATCAGGACGGCGATGGTCGAGATCCCGAGTGTTTCGCCATAGGCGCTCCAGAACGATCGACGCCGCGGTACGATGGCGGCGCCCTCATGGGCAGGCACAGCATCGCGTACGCGAAGCCGGTCCATCTCCGCCATGACAGCACCGAAGATGCACAGCACGCCGGCGCCGAGGGCGCAAAGCCCGGCGGCGAGCGAGAAGATATCCTGGTCATGCGCCCAGCCGCCGATCATGACGGCGCCAAAGGTCAGGAGCAGGAGGATGATCCGCCCGAGGTAGTTCTCATCGTTCATGGCGACCCCCTCAGGTCTTGTCCTCTACGCCAAGATGCCGTCGGGCGAGCTTGCGATAGACGGTCTTGATGTGATCGGGCTGCCGGTCCCAGACCGGCGGCCCCGAAGGATTGTTATGCGGTTCGGCGTCGAACAATGTTCGGGCGACGTTGTCGATCCGGGATTCCAGTTCTGTCGATGTTTCGTTCACGATGTCACCTCCGATGTCATCGCGGCGCCGCTGTTGGTCGCCTCGTCTTTCACCTGGAAGAGAGCGTTCCGCTTCTCGAACTTCGGCCCGCCGCCGACCAGGAACCGGAGCCAGCGGGCGATATCGACCGCGATGGGCGCGTCCGGAGACAGCGGATCAACGATCTCGAAGCGCCAGTCGGGATGCTTCTTGGCGTAATAGGCCATCTGATCGGCCGCTTCGTCCTCGGCGTCGAGCGAGAGCGTTCCGACCAGGCTGCGCGCCTTGCCGCTCCAGAGGATCAGCATCCGGTCGGGTGAGAAATCCATCGCGAACGAGTGTTCGATGAGACCGACTGGGGCATTGGCGCCAGGCTTCCAGGCGAGGAGGCCGCGGATTGGCAAGAGGTTGTCGAGCTGCGTCCGCTCTTCCGCGGACAGCGTATCAAGGATGGCCGAGGTCAATTCGACCCTCCCGTCTTGAAGGATATCAGGCCGAAGCCGGCGAACCGCAGGCTGGTCGCCATGTCCTCGAGCGTACGGTCGACGGCGTCCTTCTCCTCGCCGACCTTCATGTCTTGCGCCTTGCACGCGTCGACAAGCATCGCGGTGATTTCGGAGGCGTTGGGATGCAGCGCGTCCCGTTTGGCGCGCTGATCGGCGAAGCCGCCCTGCAGATCCGTGTGATGACAGAGGCCATCCTTCTTGAAGAAGCAGTCCGAGCAGTAGCCCTGCGCGTCGCGCTGGTTCGTGGTGTCAGTCGACATGGATCGCGCTCCGGATGTTTGTGATCGGTTGGTCTTTCAGGAAGGCGCGGAACGCCTCGATGTCCCCGTTGCAGCACGTCACGTAGGGACGCATGACGCCTTCGTCGATCCGGAGCTTGGCGGCGCCAATTTTCTGACCGGGGAACGTGAAGTGAAGTCGTGCTTCGGCGGTGAGGAAGCGCGTCCCGATGTCCTTGCCGTGCCAATGCTCGCTGTAACGCCCGGTGACGAGCGTTGCGCCGGGCAGCTCCTTGGCGAGGAGCGCCTTCAGGTCGGCCAGCGCCAGCGCCCTGGCGAAGGCCCGGCGCGCTTCCCGCGCAGCATAGGCCTTGGCGTGAGCCTCGCAGGCGAAGGCAGGCCCGCCTTGTGTTCCGATCACGTCGTCGATCGTCAGCCCCACCTCGTCGAGGTAATCCAGATCGATCTTCAGGCCAGTCCAGTGGTCTTCCAGCCACCAGCCGGCGGCGACCATGGCCTTCGCCGGCACGATGCCCGTCGCAGCGAACTCGTCCGCCCAGGGAGCGCGCGTCGATTCCACGCTTTCGGGATCGCCGTCGCTGTACATCGATGCTCCGAGTCGGCGTGCATCCCGCGCGCTCGTCGCGAAGACGATGCCGCCCATGCCTTCGTCGGGCTCGGTGACGGCATAGGCTTTCAGGGCCTTCGCCTTCGCCGGCGTCTGGCCGTCAGGAACGTTTCGCGTCAGCACCGCTGATTCATCGCGCTTCGTCACGGCCATTCTCCGTTTTGTCCACGGTGGTGGTGGATCGGTCTCGTTCAGCACATTCTGCCTCATATGCCTCTGCATGCGCTTTGCAGAGGAAGACAGGCCCCTTGTGATCGCCGACGAGGTCGTCGAGGGTCAGGCCCATTTCGGCAATGGTGCATTCATCGATAGAGTCACCTGTATGGTCGTCGTACAGCGTCCCGCCCTGCGCGACGAGGACTCGCAGGGGGACGGAATCGACGGCTGCATAGGCGTCGGCCCATGGACTTCGGCACGCAGAGACTTCGCTCAGCAGACACTCAAAGCACTCGTTGGCGCCTTTCCGGCGGGCCTGCGTGTTGTTTGTGGCGAACACCAGCCGGTACCGGCCGGTCAGGAGATCTTCGACTATATAGGCCTTCAGGGCCTTCGCCTTCGCCGGCGCGATGGTTTCAGAGACTGCCTGCGCCATAGTCGTAATCCTCGGCGAGTGTGACGGTGCCGGCTCCGGCATCGATGGTGACTTCCCGTCCAGCCGGGAATCGCTTCCGCGCGTTCTCGACACGAACGATGAGCTTTTCGTGCTCGCGGGCGACGTTCACGAGATGTGCCATGGCGCCGCCCTGTTCGACGATGACGGCCGCCGCCTTCAGCGCGACCTCGAGATAGACCGGCGAGGCCGAGGGCAGAACGACGATTGCGTCCGAAGGGACGTACGCATCCCGTGTGGGATGAAGAACGCGGCCGATGACGATGCCGCCACCCGAGAGGACGTCGGCATTTCCGGTAAGCATCCGCCCGATCAGGGCGAACCGCATTTGGTAGACGGCGTCGCTGAAGGCCTTGTCGCGCAGCATGCTGTCCGGGCTGAGCCCCGCGCCGATCAGGAAGTCGGAGTGATAGGGGTCGTCACCAATTAGCTTCAGACCCTGAGAGCAGACAGGCTCCCAGGGCATCGCCAGATGCCGGCCAGCGGTTCGGCGGAGGCACCAGTGCTCGAAGGGCGCGCGCGGGAACCGATAGGTCTTGCCGCCATGCTCGAGCTCTAGCCAGTTGTCGCCAGCCTGTTCGATGATCGCCTTCCGCCAGGCCGGGATATTCTCCTCGAGCTTCGGCTGGAGGCGGATCATCTCCATCATGGCGGCAGTGCGGGTTTTCAACTCCTCGCCTTTGTCATTGATGATCCGCCAGTACTCATCGAAGTCGGCCATCGTCATCTTCCGCCTCTCGGCGTCGATCGCATGCGCCCGGAAACGTCCGATGGCTGTGGCGTCCTCCTGTGTGACCTCGTTCAGACGAAAGCCGGTGGTGACCAGCGGCGCGTCCTTGGTCATGCCGCGGCTGTCGAAGCGGACCTTGTAGATCTCGCGCGGGAACTGCTGTTCGTATCCGACGCGGCTCAGAGTCCTGTCATCCTTCAGGAAGGCGTCCGCGGCCTCCTGGGCGGTCTTGTGGACCGTGATCAGGAGCGCAGGGACATTGCGCTCCTCGGCGAACAGCACGGCGTACTGTCCCTCATGATCGGGAATGCCGGCGGCGACATCGGCCGGCAAGCGGACCAGCTTGGCAACATCGTTGCGCTCGTCGCGGGCATAGAAGAGGTTCCGGCCCATATACTCTTGGCCGCCGGGGGAGAGCCGGTTCCGGACGAAGAGGCTGTCGCTTTCGGACGTCAGGCGGTCAGCGTGCCGCATGTCTTCCGGGCCCCAGCTGGTGACCACGGCATAGGGACGCATGAAGCGGCCCTGCGGCGTGATCCACATGCCGGAGAACATGTCTGCAAGCTCGCTCTTCCAGTCCTGGTCGTCGTCATCGACGAAATCGACCTGGTTCTCGCCGACGAGTTTCTTGTTGCCCTTGAGGATCTCAAAGGCCTGATCGAGGCTCATGCCAGGGCAGGTATCCTGCAGGAACTTCACGGCCTGGTCGAAGCGCTTCTCGAGGACGAAGTCACGCGCCTTCTCGGTGATGAAATCACCGGTGATCGAGAAAAACGCGCGAGTGATGGTTGCGGCGGAAGCGCTCATGGTTGTCCTCGTCGATGCTTATCGAATCGCGATCGACGTTGTCGATCATTCTAGCTGGCCGCGCGGAAAGCGCAGGCTTTGCATAATCTCAGGCGACAAGCTCAACCGAGTGGTCCGAAGCCTTCGCCCTCATGTTCCGGAGCAGTGCGTCACACCGGGCGAGGCCGGCGGCGATCTCCTTCACGATGTCGTCGAAGCCAGCCCGCTTGTAAGACGGCAGGAGGCCGCTCAGTTCATCGCGTTCCCGCGTTGCCATGCTGTGCATGTGGCGCCACGTGCCCGCATCGGACACCGTGTCGGCATAGGTCTGGAACCAGGGAGCGACGACGGTGTCGGTCACGGGGAACAGGCTCATGAAAGTCTCCGGATCTCATCCGTTGGGATCGATAGACGGTCCAACGGAAAGACCCTCGCGTGGCATGTCACACGAGGGTCCAAGGCGATGTGGCGGATGTCGGTTCTTAGCCTGACTCGAGCTCGTCGTTCTGCTCGTCGGCGTCATCACAGTCGTCAGATGCGAAGTATTCGTCGAGTCCAGCGCGCAAAGCGCGGAAACCCTCCGGGTACTCAGCAAAGAGACGTGCCAGCGCCTCTTCTCGCTCTGCGATCTCCTCACGCGCAGATTTCTTGAGCATTTGGTTCGTAGACATGGATAACTCCTTGTTTTGCCTGATCCTTAGGGATCATGATCTGCGATGATGGTCCGGCAGTCTCGAAGAATCTGTCCACGCGACCGCGGGCCCCACCTACCCCTCGGGGAGCGCCTCGAGGAACTCCGTCCGCGAGGGGAGGGCGTTCAATGGCCAGGCCTGCCACAGGCGAACCGGCTGATACTCTTCGTTATCGCTTGGCGGGAACCCGTGGAACCGCTCATGGGCGAGCACGGCGTCGGTGTTTCCGCCCTTGTAGACCTCGAAGGTCTCCAGATCGAGATCGATCACGTAGGCGTACTCGCACCACAGGCTGTCGCCAGCGAAGTCGATGTTATTGAGCGCCAGCACTTCCTCTGTCGCATTGGCGATCATCGTGAGGATCTTGTGCCCCGCGTCGCGGCTTAGCGTCTGATAGGCGGCGTTGAATGCCTCGACGTCCTCAGGGGATGCACCCTTGCTCCGTGGCCGGCCCAGAAGGCGCTCGAAGAGCTGGTCTCGTTCCTCGTCGTTGATGAACCTGACCAGCCGGACCTTTTCCTTGAAGGTCTCCATGTTCTGCTGGCGGAGGAACTCCAGCACGCCGACGCCCTGGCCGGAGGGATAGCCATCCCACTGGCCGTATTGTGCGAGGCGGTACCGGCCATCGAGCGCGATGGCGATCAGATGCCGTGTTCCCATCGGTTTCTCGTGTGCGAATGCGTTAGCGCAACCGCGGTTCGAGCCGCATGCGCATCAGGTGGGGGTATCGCTGCTTGAACAGCGCCACCGTGTCCTGGACGTATCGGGTCGCCTTGACGCAGGCGATGACCTTGAATGCCGGCGGCAGCGTGTCGTAGACGGCGCGCGGATCGCCATTCGTGAGGGCAAGGCCGATCCGCATCTCATAGTCCTCGTCCGTCAGTGAGGACGATAGGATCGCATGGACGTTCTGGACGTCCTGGTCGCCGCGGAACGGATCTTCGCAGGCGTTTGCGGCGATGTGGGTCGCCCGGGTGAAGGTGATCGCCCGTTCCAGAAGGTAGGGTTCGTTCAGCCATCCGGCGGACTGTGCGTTTGCCGGCGCGGAGACAAACGCGGTCGTGGCGGCGACGCAGAGAGCGATGAGCGAACGCATGCGAGATCCTTCTGTTGCGGCAGGCATGAGCCTGTGAGGCGGCAGACTGTCTTAATCCGCCGTTACTCGTCGCCCAATCGGGTGACGACATAGGTCTCCACCTGCGCGGCGATGGCCCGGATCTCGGCGTCGTTGAAGAAGTCGGGATGCGAGCGCGCGAACTGCAGGAGCGTTTCGATCGCGTCAGCGATGGTCCTGTCCCCGCCGGCGGTTGCCGGCGGGATGTTTGCGCGGGCCTGGTGGCCGGCGGTGGTGGCAAGATGTGCCTGCGTCATGGTCACTGTCCCGCATTCATCTGGGCCCGGAGGGCCGAGGCGATCTTCAGGTCGGCGCCGAGGTCGAGGCGACCGAACATGTTGGCGAGCGCATACGACACCGGTCCGTGGCACTTCGACAGGTCCAGGATAGGGCCGATCCCGTAGATCATGTCCTTCTCGTACAACCAGAACTTCGTCTTCGGGTTGTCGAAATAGTCCTCATCAATCCCGAGTGTTGCGCTGTCCACCGGCGAGCGGTAGAGCGATTGGATCATCTCCATGGGCACGTTGTCGTCGAAGACGAGGATCGTCTTGTCGTAGCCGGCCGAGTAGCGGAACGCCTCATAGACTTCGAGGATCTCCGCCCAGTTTGCGGGACAGCCCACAATCGGACGCTTCGGCTTGCCGATGGTTGCCCGGCTCGGCTGGAGATGCATCCGTGTGGCCTTGCGATTGAACACGGTCAGCAGGCGCTGGGCAGCGAACTCGTCCTCTTCGGCGATCTGGCTGAAGAAGAAGTCGGGGATGCTGAAGCCCAGCATTTTCAGGACCTTCTTCCGCATGGCCTGGGAGTTCACGAAGCTGCCGTAGATCCAGCGCCGGAGCATATCAGCGCTGGTCGGAATGAATCGCACCAGTCCCTCGCCGACAGCGAGCTGAACACTGATCGCCTGTCGGATTTTCACCCGGTGCTCGCTAAACAGGTCACCTGGATCGGCGCCGTAGGGGCCGACATTGAGGGCAATGGCCTTCTGCAGCACGGTGTCGATTGAGACACCATGGCGGCGGCCGAACGCCGGCAACGATGACTGCTCGATGGCGTGCTTGAGGCCGCGGATGAGATCCTCGCCGACCGGCATCGGCAGGGTCGGCTTTCGCACCGTCGGGTACGCCTTGCGACGCGCTGCGGCGCTGTTCTGCTTGCGCGTGCGCGCCCGGCGAAGGGCCTCATGGGCGCTGATGAGGCGGCGTTCCTTGTGACCGATGCGGAAGCGCTCGATCACGGTCCGCGGCCGGACCGCAGGGGCGGCGTCCGCCGGAGGCGTCGTCGCGCCCGCGTCGATCGCAGCCGATCCGGCGGCCGGGAGCGACGCCTGCGCGGCGCTGCGCGTCTTGCCGATCGGGGGCAACGGCGCGATCTCGCCGATCATCATCCGGTCGGGATCGAGCGGCGGAGCGGCCGGCGCTGTGGCGGCGAGCGGGCTCGCGTTCGACGGGTCGGTATTCGACGGGTCGGCCACCGACGGGCTGACGACTTCAGGGGTGGTCGCCGTCGGGTCGGTGTCGTTTGTGTTGGATCCTTCCTCCCCGGATACGGGGAGGTTCGCATCGACGACCATGTCGTCGGTGCCATCGCGAGCGTCGGCACCAAGATTCTGGTTCATCGTGGGCGAGAGCGACGGTGACGGCAGGGTCTCGCCCAGCGTCTCCGCCTCCGGCACGATCCCAAGGGTCGCGAGCGCCTTCTTCAGGGTGACACGGCTCGAAGCGAGCGCGTCGAGAGCGGCATCCTGTTCGCCGAGAGCCTTGATGACCTTCGACTTCGCGGCGTCGAGCGCCTTGAGGCTCATGGTCTTGGTCGCGGCGCGCGTTGATGCGGCGGCGCGCGAGGTCTTCGCACTGCTGGCCTTGGGCATGGCAGCTGGTCCTGTGTTTCAGGGGAGTTTTTGGGGGAAGGCTCTATTGGCCATCAGGACGGGTTTCGACCTGAAGCGAGAGCCAGGGATGGACTGTCCGAGCTGACCGTTTGGTCGGCCTGGGTGTCAGATGCGCGCCGCCGATGCCCACACATCGGCGGCGGTTACTCTCAAGGGGGAGAGCCCAGAACAGGGCTCACAAGGGGCGGCCCCAAAGGCCGGCGTCACAAGGGCGCCCCAGGAACCAGCAACAACCTGTCAGAACTCCCACCGCGGCAAGCCTGCACTCTGGAAAATCGCAGGGCCCAGGCGACGCAGGGAACGCCTCCGCATGTCCAAGGCGCATCCAAAGGTTTTCGAGCGCACCCCTCGCGGAACACGCTGCCCGGGAATGTCAGCAGGTAGGGTTTTTAGGAGCCGCTGTCAGAGGCTCATGCCCGCGTCAGACCGCTGCTGCGGCGGACGTTGGGTCATTCGGTCCCGATGATTGCGGGCGGCTACACGGGCCTTGGCCCGGTTGATATTGACCGACCGCACGTTTTCGACCGCCTGAATGGCGGTCAGCACCTTGTAGATCGGCATGGTCTCGATCTCGCGGATCATCGCCTGGCGATTGATCGTCAACGGCTTGGTCACCCATGGCTGCATGTCAGCATGGTGGTTCACCAGACGCAGTTCGTCGGTGACGTTCTTCAGGGCGTCCTTGCCCTTGTAGTACTGCACCTCGCCGCCGATGGTGGAGCGGGCCATGGTGCAATCGGCGAACATCCGGGCAAGACGGACGAGATCGGGGTTCTGTGTCCCGAGCTCGGCTCGCGACATCGGGCGCGTCCATCCAGCCTCGCCCATGACCTCGGTCATCTCCGCAAGGTTCATCTGCAGCTGGAAGCCGGGATAGTGCTTGCCGGTTCGATGACCGTTCTCACGGATCTCCGTCTGGTCGTTGATCCGGGCGATGAGATCCTTTCGCAGCGATGCGAAGGCGTCCGAGTTGTGCCAGCGCACCTCTTCCGGCTTTCCCGGAGGATTCTGGAAAGCCCGGCTGCCGCCCGAGACTTCAACCCGGAAATCCAGGGTGATCGCGTTCACATAGGCGGAGCCAAAGGCCTTGGCCTCATCCTTCAGGCGGGCGCCATGGGCGATCGCTGCCTGCTCACAGGCTTCCGCGTAGTGGGAGACATGGCTGTCGGCTGTGACCATCGCCTGACCGAAGACGCGGCCGCGCCCGCTGACCGTCGAACGATCATCGACGATCGCTTCGTCATAGATCCTCGCATTGTCGCTGACATGGCTCTGGCGCATGACCTGTGCATCGCCGGAGACCATGGCCTTCCCGCTGACGCTCGACTGCTTGGAGACGATGGCGTTGTCCGTGATAACCGCCTCGTCCTTGACGATGGAGCGGTCCGCGAGGAGAGCATTGCCAGACACGCGGGAGCGATCCAGGGCGTAGCTGGTCTGGCGGATCCAGCAATCGCCCTTTTGCGACAGGTTATCCTCACCCGACACGAAGCCCCCGAGGTCGCCGGCCTTGACGCCAAAGCGATCGATATTGACCAGAGCCTTGATCTGGTAGGCCGGTTTCCCGTCGATCAGCCTGCTGGTCGTCGTGAGGGCGTACTTTTTCATCGCGAACTCGCGGGATCAGCCGAGATATCGAGAGCAGGAGACCTGTCCCCGGGGGACATGTCCCCGGGTGACGTTTCAGCCCGCCGAACGGGCTCCATGCGTTTCAGAACGTCAGCGTAGGCGGGGATGATATGCTGTCTCATCCGCATGACATGCATACGCATGGCCGGAGAGAGAGCCTGCATCCCGATCTTCTGACGATCATCAGCCATAGCGATGGTCCTCGCGTGATGCCGCGGGATCAGCGTTCGAAGGTCGGTCGCTGTTCGACCGCACCGAGGATCTGGGCGAAGAGGCCGGCGCCGCGCTGGTTCGAGCGGGCCTTCATCCGTCGGCCGTTCATCATCATGAGCGACTTCAGAAAGTCCTTCGTCATGTCGAGGAGGTCCTCGGGCATCGATTTCACGCGCTCGACCATCTTGTCGCGATCGAGGTGAAGCGTGCGCGTGGCAACGGCGCCATTGGGATGGCGCTCTGGCCCGAAATCCTCCTTCAGGCGATTGAGCCCCTCAGCGCCACGCATGATCGAAGTCGAGCCGTCCGGCGAGCGTACCGGCTGGGCGACACAGTCCTTGAAGACCGCGATGACGCTTGCAGCATCCCGCAGGTGCGGGTTCGCGCGGATCATCGATCCGCCGACGGCCCAGAGCTCTTCCTTCGTGGCATGGATCTGCAGCGTCGGCCGGAACCGGCCGGTCGCCTGGCCGTTGCGGTCGCGCACGGCCGTATATGCGTCGATGTCTGCGAGCAGGGCCTGGCGGGAGGCGGACATGGTCTGCCGATCGAGGACCGAGCCTCGGCGGACCTCCGGCGGACGGGCGGCGACGAAGCCCCTCTCGCGCTCGGTATGGGCGAGCGACTGACCCGGCCGGGAGAGGGCGGGGTCAAGACGGAGAAGGCCGGCAGCCATGGGAGCCTCGGGATTAGGAATCTGTTTACCAAGGCTAAACGGTAGGCCTGAGATGTCAATTCGGGAGCTTGTCGATCGCGTGTCGACCAATGTTCAGCGGGAGACCCCCAGCCTGCCGTCATTCGTATGTCTGCTTCAAGTAATTGATCATGGGACGTAGGCCGTGCTGGTTTCGGCGGCGGATGATGCAGGCGTTCATGAAATTGCGCATTTCGATGAGCAGATCGAGGCTTTCATGGTCCTCGATCTCGAGGATCATATCGATCAGTTCCGAGCGCGGCAGCATGAACTTTGTCGTCATGCTCCCGTCCATCATCGCTCGTTCCATGTCATAACAGATGTCGTCGCTCCGGCTCACATGGCCGGTTCGTACATTCCGGACTTTCTCCTGTTGGGCAAAGGTCGGGATCTGCTTCCTGATCTCATCCCTGATGGTCACTGTTTCGGTCGAGCGGATGGCTTTGTCGAGGGCGTTGACTGTCGCCATCCGGCTTGCCGGATCTCGTCGCCATAGGATCCTCAACGCAATCCGGACGAGGTCCTCCCACAAATAGTCAGATTCGATCGCTCGATAGTTTGGCGCCTGCCCGGTGATCAGGCTTCGCATGATCGCCGTCATGTCCATTTTCGACATATAGATGTCGAGGCGATCGGCCATCTTGGGCTGACCCTTGTCGTACTCCTTCGTTGCGCTGTCGACGAGGTCGATGGCCTTCTGCCGGTTCTCTGCGGCCATCACGAGATTGATCTTTTGCCGCGACTTTCGCGGCAGACCGATATGTTCGCTGTCGATTTCCCCTGAAGTCACGGAGTGATTTCCGGCGATCCAGGAATGCCCCGTGATCCTTGCAGTGCCTGTGATCGAAGCGTTCCCGTAAATCACCGAGTTGCCGAGAACCGTCGCTTCTCCCCCGACATAGGCATTCCCCTGGACGTAGCAGGTCCCAAACACCTGCGCCTGTTCGCCGACATGGCCATCCTCGGAGATCATGCATTTGTCGGCGACATGGGCTTCTCCGGTGACATGCGCGTTCTCGCAAACCACCGTGAAATTCCTGACCATGGCTGTGCCGCTCACCAGGGCGTTTCCCTCGACTGTCGCGATTTCGTCGACGATTCCTTCTTCTGCGATCCAGCAGTCGCCCGTTTGTGAGAGGTTGCTCAGCCTCCTGATGAAGCCACCGGCATCGCCGGCCTTCACGCCATGGCGCGGGATGTCGACCACGGCATAGATGCGATAGGCTTTCTGCCCATGGTACTCGTCTGGCTTCACCCAATATTTCACGGCATCAGCTCCGCCGGATGATGCCGTTCTGGGCGGTGATGCGTCCCGATGAGACCATCGCCTCGACACGCTCGCGAATGACGCCG
>JAIEPJ010000250.1 GCA_019749835.1 Phreatobacter sp.
GGGTGTCACGGCAGCACCTGACGGCACTTCTGGTCGAGCTCGCCGCGTCAGGATTGGCGTTGGTCCGGTGGAAGCCGAATGGCAAATACGCACCTTGGCTGTTCCGGTTCGGGGGGCAAGAGTCTACCGCTGCGCCGCCAGATGTCGTGTCAGCCTCAGGCGACACATCACTATCTAGAGAATCTAAGAACAAAACTATCTTTGCAGGGAGGATTAAGATCGACATACGAACTAACGTCTATAAAACGCCTTGGGCAGATCTGATCAAGTCCGCTAAGGCATCCCTCGCATGTTGGAATGTCGACACGCAGGTCATCTGGGAGCGCTTCGTTGCGTTTAATCGGGCGCGTGGAAATGCGGCAGTCCCAGTGGGGTATTTGCTGGGTTTCATGCGGAGTTGGCGGACCTCGCCTCATGCGGAAGTGAAACCAGCTGCAGATGTAGCGGTAAAGCGAGCATCGACGCCGAGAGACTTGGAACTGCAGCGACTGATCTCAGCTGCACCGAGCAAGAACTGGCAGTTTCATCGGTCAGACCTTTGCAAGCTTGTCGGAGAACGAGAGTACGAGGCTCGTATCCTTGCCTTGGCAGAGCAGTTCAGCTGTGTGCCGTTTACGGCACGTCTCGCTGTTCATGGGCGGGCCGTACTTGCGGGGGAGATTCGACGGTAATGGCGCGTCTAGGCACCACGAGTTGCCCTGCTTTCGCCGGCGCGAAAACAATAGGTAGAGGAAGCCTTGAAGAGCTAGCCGTTAGATCTGGATATACTGGGCTTCGGGGTCGAATGAGCTTTCCCTCGAAAATCGGACAGTGACGGAAGCCAAAATCCGAGGGCTGATGATCTTCAAAACGAGAAGATCAGGATACGTGGAAACGCAGTAACCAGAATGGCCGCATTCAAGGCTCGCGTTGCGTTGGAGGCCGTGAAGAGGGAAGCGCGCGGTGTCTGACCTGGCCGCCGAATAAGGCGTACATCCAACGATGATCCATCAATGGAAGCGGTCGCTGCCAAGGCTGCGTTGGCGGCTGAGGTTGCCGAAGAAACGCGACTGGCCTGCTCCGATTGGGTGGTCCGGTTTCAGTCTTAGTGCATGGCGGGTCTTGGCGCTACGGTTTGGTTGGCCGGCGAAGCGGGTCCGGGTGGCGAAGCCGGCCACTGGATGACCTCAGGTGCCGGGGGGCGATACCCCAGTGATGAATGCGGGCGCTTGGTGTTGTAATGACGGCGCCAGCTTTCGATGATGATCTTTGCCTCGGCTAGGCTGTAGAAGATCTCCCCGTTGAGCAACTCGTCGCGGAGCTTGGAATTGAAGCTCTCACAATAGCCGTTCTCCCAAGGGGACCCTGGCTCGATGTAGGCGGCCTTTGCGCCGACGGCGGCGATCCACTCACGCACCGCCGTGGCGATGGACTCCGGGCCGTTGTCGGACCTGATGTGATCGGGAACACCACGCAGGATGAACAGATCAGACAGCACGTCGATCACGTCCGTTGATCGCAGCCTCCGGTCGATCCGGATTGCCAGGCACTCCCGGCTGAACTCGTCGATGAGGTTGAGCATGCGGAACTTCCTTCCGTGGTGGGTCCGGGCCTCGACGAAGTCATAGGACCAGACATGGTTCGGACGCTCTTGCCACAGACGGATGCACGACCCGTCGTTCAGCCAAAGCCGGCCCTTCGTCGGATGCTTCTGTGGGACCTTAAGCCCCTCCCGCCGCCAGATCCTCTCGACCCGCTTCACGTTCACCGACCAACCGGCCTATCGCAGCAAGGCGGTAATCCGGCGGTAGCCATAGCGGCCAAATTGCGAGGCGAGCGCGACGAGGTCCCCAGTCAGCGATTCTTAGTCGGCGCGCCCCTGCGGCACCTTCCGCTGTGTCGAGCGATGCTGTCCAAGCACGCGACAGACGAGCCGTTCCGAGATCCGGAACGTCTGCCTGACGGGCTCGATGCAAGCACGGCGGCGGGCGGGGCTCAGTAGTTTCCCCGTGCAGCCTCAGCCAGGATGAGCTTCTCAATCGTGAGATCAGAGACGGCCTTCCGCAACCGCTCCTTCTCCTTCTCCAACTCCTTCAGCCGCTTCACTTGGTCGGTCTTCAACCCGCCGAGCTTCTTGCGCCACCGATAGTAGATGAACTGCGTTACGCTGATTGAACGCACCGCTTCGGCCACTGACTGGCGTTGCGACAGCAACACGTCGACCTGCCGGAGTTGGCGATAATCTCCTCCGGCTTGTGCTTTTTCTGGGGCATTCCTGCATCCTCCGAATGGCTCGAAAGCCATACCTCAGGGAGGACCACTTTTTGGGGGCAGACCAGAGAGATGCCGTGAGGCTGAAGACAGCGGTGCAGCGCCGAACGGGTCAGTGCGCAATCGACGGTTGCAGAGCATAGATGCAACCAAGCGGGAGCAGCGCATGGCGCCGGAACGCTACGACTGAGCCTCTTCGGCCTCGCTCAGCACGGTGGAGCGAGGCTCGGTCGGCCCGGTCTTGATATCCGCGACCGTCGCCCGCTTGCGCCACTTCGACACCGTCTTTGGATTGACTCCAGGTTCCTGGTTCAGCTGCGCGAGCGAAGCTTGCGATCGCTGTATTACTGCTCTGACGGCGTGCGTAGTCATGGCGCTCCCGTGACGAACCTGTCCCATAGTGCTTCTTTCCAATCCTACGAACGGAACGCACCATCAAACCGTGGGATCAAACACCTAGCCCGACGAAAGTCGCTTTCCGTTGACAAAGACACTCAGACGGTCGCCCGGCACGCTGACGGTGACCGGTTCGCCCGTCCGGGCGGGGCTGGTGCCACTGGCGCGGACCTTGACGCGATGCGCGCCGCGGTCGATCCCGATGACCTCGTCCGAGCCCTCGAACCAGATGCGGGCGACGCGACCCTCGATATGCCCGCCCGTCGGGGCGAGTGTCGCGTGTTCGGGGCGGAAGCCGATCTTCAGCTCGCCTTGCGGCAGGGGGCCGGTGACGGGGACGGACAGGCCGGTGCCCGGCACGACGATCCGGTCTGCCTCGCGCAGGGCGGGCAGGAAGTTCATGGCGGGCGAGCCGATGAACCAGCCGACATGTTCTGTGGCGGGCCGTTCGAACAGTTCCGTCGGGCTGCCCATCTGGACGACCTCGCCATGGTTCATCACCACGATCTCTTCGGCGAAGGTCAGCGCCTCTGTCTGGTCATGGGTCACGAGGACCATGGTGACGCGGAATTCCTCGTTGATCTCCTTGAGGATGCGGCGCAGGTCGAATTTCAGTTGCGGGTCGATCACCGTCAGCGGTTCGTCCAGAAGGATCGCTGCCACATCCTCGCGCACCAGTCCGCGGCCGAGGGAGACGAGCTGCTTCATGTCTGCCGTCAACGCATTGGCCGGACGTTTCAGCCACTGGGTCAGGCCCAGCCGTTCGGCCACGGTTTCCACCCGCGCCTTGATCTTCTGCGGCGACGCCCCGCGGCAGACCAGCGGAAAGCCGAGGTTTTCGCCCACCGTCATCGACTTGTAGATGACCGGCACCTGAAAGACCTGCGCGACGTTGCGCTTGCCGGTGTCGAGCGCCGTCACATCCTGCCCGTCAAAGAGGACGCGCCCCTCGGACGGGCGCAGGAGGCCCGAGATGATGTTGAGCATGGTGGACTTGCCGCAGCCCGACGGGCCGAGCAGGGCATAGGTGCCGCCGTTGCGCCATGTCATGTGCAGCGGCTTGAGCGCGTAGGGCGCGCCGGGTGCGTAGGCATGGGCGAGGTTTTCGAGGATGATCTCAGCCATGGACCGGTTCCTTCTCGATCAGGCGGCCCTGCGCATCGAAGACGAGCGCCTCGCCCAGATCGAGCGACAGGGTGATGGTGGTGCCGAGGGCGTGGTTCGTCACAGTGCGTTCCAGCATGACCAGCGCCTGACCGGCGGCCTGCAGATGTGTCACGGTTTCCGACCCCGACACCTCGGTCAGCGACACGCGGGCGGAGAGATCGCCCCCCTGCCGGATCGAATGGGCGCGCAGGCCCAGCGTGTAGCGCCCGGCAGGCAGGTCGCGGCCCAGCGCGCGGGCGGGCAGATCGGCCAGACGATCCAGCCGCAACTGGCCACCCGACACCTCCATCTCGATCAGGTTGATGGGCGGGTCACTGACCACCTCGGCGGCGCGGGTGGTGCCGGGACGGGCATAGACGTTCTGCGGCTCTCCGGACTGGATGGCGCGGCCTTCGGCCATCAGGATGACGTCATCACCCATCTGCAACGCCTCGCGCGGGTCGGTTGAGGCGTAGATGACGATGGTTTCGCGTTCGGCCTTCAGAAGATCGACCAGTTCCTCGCGCAGTCCCTCGCGCAGCTTGTAGTCAAGGTTCACGAAGGGTTCGTCCAGAAGAACCACGGGGGCCTTCTTCACCAGCGCGCGGGCGATGGCGACGCGCTGCTGCTGGCCTCCCGAAAGCTGGCTGGGGCGGCGGTCGATCATGGTGCCGAGGCCGACGCGCCCCAGCATGTCACGGGCGGCCTCGCGCGCCTTGTCTTGCGGTACCTTGCGACGGACCAGCGGGAAGGCCACGTTGTCCAGAACCGACAGGTGCGGGTAGTTGATGAACTGCTGCGTCACCATCGCGACGGGGCGCTGCCAGGAGGCAAGGCGCGACCAGTCCTTGCCGTCCAGCGCGATCCTGCCGCGGTCGGGTTCGGCCAGACCGGCGATTGCCCGCATCAGCGTGGTCTTGCCTGCGCCCGTACGGCCCAGAAGCGTTGTCAGCCGGCCCTTGCGGAAGCTGACGGTCACATCGTCGAGATGCGCTACGGGGCCTTCGGCCAATGTGAGGTTGGAAAGTTCGAGCATCAGCGCACCGCCCCGGCAAGACCGCCGCGAGAAAGGAACCGTTCCACCACGAAGGCCAGCACGGCCAGCGGCGCGACCGAGACGATGGCTGCGGCGGACAGCGACCACCACGGCGTGACGGAGGAGTTGAGCGCCACGAGCGACACGGGCAGGAGCTGCACTTCGGTGAAGGTCATGGTGAAGGCGAAGAAGAAGTCGTTCCAGCCGAAGATCAGGCAGAACATGGACGCGACGACGAGGCCGGGCAGGGCATTGGGCAGGATCACCCGCAGGAAAGTGGTGACGGGCGTGCAGCCGTCCATCCACGCCATCTCGTCCAGCCCGCGGGGGACAGAGTTGAAGAAGTCCACCATGACCCAGACCGCTATGGGCATCAGCATCGCCACATAGATGAGGATGAGGCCCGGCAGCGTGTCCAGAAGCCCGAGGAAGCGCAGCATCAGGAAGAAGGGGATCGCAAGGACGATGGGCGGCATGATGCGCTGGCTGATGAAGAAGAAGGTGATGTCCCCGTTCCCCAGCGGCCCCGCCTTGAAGGTGAAGCGCGACAGGCCATAGGCCGCCAGCGTCCCGAGGACGAGGGCAATGGCCGATCCCGACAGCGTGACGATGGCGGAATTGGCATAGGGTTTGAGGATGTTGATCCCGCCGACACCCCCGAACAGCGACTGCCATCCCGCGAGCGAGGGTTCGAATTGCAGCCATGGCAGCCATTTGGCCCCGGCGGTCACGGAATTGGCGGTCTTGAAGCTGGTCGAGATCATCCACAGGAAGGGAAAGATCACGAAGGCCGACCACAGCAGGACGGCAAGGTATTTGAGGGCGAGGTAGAAGGTTCTCATGTCCGGTCCTTCACCATCAGGCGGATCAACGCCTTGGCGATCAGCGTGAGTGCCACGCTCATGACGATCAGGTAGGTGAGCGAGAGCGAGGCCGAGTAGCCGATCTGGAAGTCGCGCATCCCGCGGATGTAGATGTAATAGCTGGTCGTTTCGGTCGAAGTGCCGGGTCCGCCCGAGGTCAGGACATAGACCGTCTCCATCAGTTTCGACGCCTCGATCAGCCGGATCAGGATGGCACCGACGGAGATTGCGCCCATCATCGGGAAGGTCACCGACAGGAAGGTGCGGATCGGCCCTGCGCCGTCGATCCTTGCGGCAAGGAAGGGTTCGTTGGGCAGGGACAGAAGGCCCGCGAGCAGCAGCAGGAACATGAAGGGCGTCCATTGCCAGACTTCGACGATCATCACGGCGGCAAAGGCGTGCCCTGCCTGCGACAGCCAGGGCTGCGCGCCGATGCCGATGGCGTCGAGGATCGGGTTCAGGGGCCCGAGGCTTTCGTGGAAGATGGTCCGCCAGATCACCGACATGACCACGGGGGTCGTCATCATGGGCACGAGGAACAGCACGCGGAAGAAGCGGCGCGCGGCGATGTCGCGCCAGACGAGCAGGGCGAGCGCGAAGCCGAGCGTGTATTGCAGCAGCACGGTGCCCACCGTGAGGACGGAAAGGCGTGTCAGTGCCTCCCAGTAGCGGGCGTCTTCCCAGAGCCGCGCATAGTTCTCGCCGCCGATCCAGTTCAGGCCCGGGTTGTAGACATCCCAGGACGAAAAGCTGACGCGGATCGTGAACAGCAGCGGAAACAGGATGATCGCCACGAGGACCAGCAGCCCCGGCAGCAGGAAGATGTATTTCTGGCGGTACATTGGGGCTCACCGTGAGGGTAGGGGGGCCGCAGGGATGCGGCCCCCCGATGGTGTCGCGACTTACTTGTCTTCCAGTGCCACGACGTTGGCATAAGCCTCGCGGACGCGGTCCACGCCGATGCGGTCGACGATCGCCTTCCATTCGGCGGCGACACCGTCCAGCGCCTCCTGCGCCGTCGCCTCGCCCGACTGGGCACGGGCGACGCCTGCGGCAAGCGAGGACATGAATTCGCCCACGCCCGGCACGCGCAGGTCGAAGACCTGGTTCTTGCCACCGTCGATGGCCTTGAGCGTGTCGGTATAGGTCGTGGCGGTATTCACGTCCCAGCCGAGTTCGGTTTCATAGAAGGCCGGGTCGAAATGCGCCTCGCGGTAGGGGTTCACACCGAAACGGCCAATCTGCAGGTCGGCAAGCGTGTTTGCCTCGTTGCCGAAGAAGCAGAGGTAGTCGAAGGCCATGTCCTGGTTTTCCGACGCGGATGCGACGGCCGAGGACCAGCCCCAGGTCACGTAGGGCGCGGTGTTCGGGGTGTCGAACTTGTCCCACTGTCCGGTGGTGCGGTTCCAGACCTCGGTCGCGCCCGGAAGCGGGGCTGCGGCCACCTTGTTGCGGATCGGGCTGTCTTCCTGCATCGCCTGGATGAAGGCATCGTCCCACGAATAGGACATCAGCGCCTGACCGCCACCGAAGGAGAAGATCTCGTCGCCCAGACCGAAGGAGGTGCCACCCGGAGGCATGGAGGCCTGCGCCGCCACGAACATCTCCAGCCCCTTGACCCAGCCGGGGGTGTTGACCAGCGGCTCCATCGTTTCGAGGTCGAAGAAGAAGCCGCCCTTGACGTCGGGATGCTTGGCATAGGCCGCGACGCGGCTGATGAAGGCCGAGAACATCAGGTCGTCGCGCTTGGTCACTTCGGCCGTACCGAAGTTCGGCGCGCCGTCGCCGTCCCAGTCCATGTTGTTGAAGACGGCGGCGACCTCGTTGTATTCCTCCCACGTTGCGGGGACGGTCAGGTCACGCCCGGTCTTTTCCTTGAACAGCGCCTGCATCTCGGGGTTCGAGAAGACGTCGGAACGGTACTTCAGGTAATGCCGGTCGCCGTCCATCGTGTAGTTCAGCATCTTGCCGTTCCACGTGGCCACGCCCTTGTAGGTCGGCGTCACCGACTGCATCCCCGAGACTTCCTGATAGGCCTGCGGCACTTCGGCGAGGTAGGGGTTGAAGTCGCCCAGCCAGAGCGAGGCGAAGAACAGCACGTCATAGGCCTGCTGCCCGGTCTGGAACGGGATCATGATGCGCTGGAAGAGGTCGCCGAAGGGCACATGCACCACGTTGACCGTGGCCCCGGTCAATTCCTGGAACTGCTGGGCGTGCAGTGCGCTCGGCTCGCCGATCACGGGGATGGCGTGGGTGATGATATTCAGCGTGCGGCCGGAGTAATCCTTGGCATCGATCGAGGCGAAGGAACATGCGCCCGGCACGTCTTCCTTGATCCCGTATTTCGAATAGTCCTGCGCCGCCGCCAGTCCGGCCGAGATCATCAGCGCGGACGTGGCAAGCAGTGCCCCCCGAAGGGTGGTCTTGGTGGTCATGTCGTCTCTCCTCCCAGTGATTTCCGTCGTGGATGGTGTCCGCCCTCAGGGAACGAGGACGACACGACCCTTGATCAGCCCGTTGTTAAGGTCCTGAAGCGCCTGGTTCGCATCGGCCAGCGCGTAGTGTCTGGTGTGCAGCTCCACGAGGCCGCGGTCGGCCAGCGCCATCAACTCGGTCAGTTCGGCCCATGTGCCGACGAGGTTTCCGATGATGTTCTTCTCGGTGATCACCATGTCCACGGTCGGGACGACGATGTTCTCGCCATAGCCGATCACGTAGTAGCTGCCCGCCGGGCGGGTCATGTCGATGCCCTTCTTCGTGGTGCCCTTCTCGCCCACGAAATCCAGCACGGCCTCGGCACCCTTGCCGCCGGTGAGCGCCTTGACCGCCTCCACCTCGCCGCCATCGGCCTTGACCAGATGGTCCGCCCCGCCCTGCGCGGCGAGTTCCAGCGACCGGTCCGAGATGTCGACCACGATGATCCGCGCCGAGCACATGGCCCGCAGCACCTGGATGCCGATATGGCCCAGACCGCCCGCGCCGATGACGACGACCGACTGGTCGGGCAGGAGCTGCTGCGCGGCCTTCTTTGCGGCGCGATAGGCCGTCAGGCCCGCATCCGCGTAAGGGGCGACATCCTTGGGGGCCAGCGTCCTGGGCAGCGCGATCAGGTTGCGCGACGAGGTGTGCAGGAATTCGGCATAGCCGCCGTTGGAGTCCAGCCCCGGAAACTTGCCGTCGCCATGCATGTCATGGCCGCGACGGCAGGCGATGCAGGTGCCGCCCGTGACCTTGGGATGGACGATGACGGGATCGCCTTTCTTGAAGCCTTCGACCTCGGGGCCGACCTCCTCGATCCAGCCCGCGTTTTCGTGGCCCATGATGAGAGGCAGCAGGCCGGTGCCGGTCGGGTCGGTATGCGGCCGCCAGATGCCTTCGATGATGTGCAGGTCGGTGCGGCAGACGCCTGCGCCACCGATGCGGACGATCACATCGTTCGACTTCTGGATCTTGGGGTCGGGAACGTCCTGCATCGTCACCCAGGTCGGTGCCGTCAGGGCGGGATCGTATTGGTGAAGAACCTGTGCTTTCATCGTCATGCGCCTTGGAAAGACCGCCCCGATACCGGCGGCACGGGAAGAGCAGTGGTGCATGTCGCGGCTGTCGCAAACGCTGCGGCGCAGCATGGGCAGTGTGCGCACAGCTCCTTTACAGGCGGCCGTCCGGCCTGTTCATTTTGCGGACAGAGACGGGACAGCCCTCCAAGGGGCGGGGGTCGCGCCCCCTTCGACTGTCCAGAAAATGGACATTCTGGCGGCGAATCATGTGCCGTGGTTGACTCTGCGGCCCGAACACCCACCATCGCCCCTGTGCCGAGGAGCGGGAGGTGACTTGGCGATGGAAATCCGCACGACCGCGCTCGCGCGCGCACGCCACATGCTCGAAAGCCAGGGAAAGTTTCCAGGCGGCGCGCTTCCGGGTGACATATCGGAAAGCTGGCTGCGCAGTCTGGACCTGGGGCTCGATCCGCTGGCGCGCCACGAAAATCTGATGCTGAGCGATACCGAGTTCAAGCTGACGCAGGACCACCACGCCGATCTGGTGCGTTTCGCGCGACCCGAACTGGAACTGCTGTTCGACCAGATCGCAGGATCGAACTTCATGATCGCGCTCGGCTCGCCTGAAGGGGTGGTGCTGGAAACGCTCGTGGACACGGAATTCGCCGAAAGCGATGCGGGCAAGGCGGTCGTTCCCGCCTCCGTCTGGACCGAGGAGCTGCGCGGAACGAATGCGCTGGGTCTGTGCATCTCGACCCGACGACCGGCACAGGTCTACGGGGGAGAGCATTTCCTGCGGGCGCATTCGGACGTGTCCTGCATCAGCGCGCCGATCTTCGACGGGCGGGGTGGCCTTGCGGGCATTCTGGATGCCTCCTCGCGCTCGACCGTGCGGCAGCAGCACACGGCTGCCCTTGTCCAGATGTCGGCCAGCAATATCGAGAACTGCCTGATCCGGTCGGCCCATGACCGGCGCATCGTCCTGCAATTCCACCCGCGTCCGGAATATCTGGGAACGCTGTCGGTCGGGATGCTGGTGCTGGAGGAGGACTTCTCGATCCATGCGATCAACCGCAAGGGCGAGATGTTTCTGGCCGGCATGCGCAACCTGATCGGCACCAGTTTTGACAGCCTGTTCGAGCAGCGCTTCGAGGATGTCGCCCTGCGGCTGGCCCAGGGCGAGACGCTGCGGGTGCGCGACCGCATGGGATCGGCCGTATCGATGCGCTGCGTTGCCAACCGCGCGAGTTTCGCGCTTGCGGTCCGGCTGTTTTCGGCGGGCACTGCGCGGCAGGCGCGGCCAGCCGTGCCGCAGGCGCCCGAGATGCGGAACCTGTTCCGCGATGTGGTGATCGAGGACGAGGAGCTGGTCCGCAGGCTGCGCCCGCTGCCGAAGGTCGCGACCGCGGGAACCCC
This sequence comes from Phreatobacter sp., assembly GCA_019749835.1. Taxonomy (GTDB): domain Bacteria; phylum Pseudomonadota; class Alphaproteobacteria; order Rhizobiales; family Phreatobacteraceae; genus Phreatobacter. The sequence goes on from JAIEPJ010000250.1 coordinate 10,605, forward strand.
GGTCTTCATCCAGGGGGAAACTGGAACGGGCAAGGAAATCATCGCTCGCCTCGCCCACGCGGCGTCCGGCCGCTTCGGGCCTTTCGTGTCGGTGGACGCCCGAACTCTCGGCCTCGATGCGGAAGCTGCCCTTCTCGGTAGGCCCAAAGGTGCGCCGGGGCTTCTCGAACAGGCCGCGCATGGGACGCTTTGCATCGACGAGGTCTCGGCGCTGGGACATTCCGCGCAGGCGACGCTGTTGCAGGTGCTGGATCACGGATCGTTCAGGCATCCGGCGGACGGGCGCGAAGTTCGGTGCCCCGTCCTCTTCGTCAGCACCGCGACCGTCAGCCTGACCGACGAGGTCGCGGCAAGCCGCCTGCTGCCCGCCCTCCGCTATAGGATCGAGGGCTTCTCGATCCTATTGCCGCCACTGCGGGACCGCAGCGATCTGGATGCTCTGGCGCGCCGCTTCGTGCACGCGCAGGGAGAAGGCTTCGAGATCGATCCTTCTGCCCTGAATTTGCTTGCGCGGCATGATTGGCCCGGAAATCTGCATGAACTGCGGTCGATCATCGCCAAGGCCGTGATACAGGCAGCAGGGTCCAAGCTGCACGCCGAGGATTTCGCGCCTCTGCTACCCAACAGTTACACGCCACAGCACGTTGTCGAAGCATGCCCGCAATGCGCCGGTGTGCCGTGGAAGGAAAGCCAGTGCCGCGCTATCCGCGATGCCGTCCGCCAGACGGGTGGCATCGCGCAGGCGGCAAGAGCCTTGGGTATTTCGCGAACGACGATCTACAGGCACTTGCTGGTCCCATGTTGACAAGGGCGCGGGTGGCGAGCCGGTGGAAAAGATGGCCTTGCAAACCGCGTCGGATAGGCGGCATAAAGACGGTCGTCCAGCGGGACAAGCTTGTGGCGCTGGAACGCGACGATTGCCGCTTCCTAGACTTTGGTCAAAACCGTCGAGCGCGGTACCGTCGGCCCAGTCTTCATATCCTCGACCGTCGCGCGCTTCCGCCACTTCGCCACCATCTTCAGGTTAATGCCAAGTTCCTAGCTCAACTGCGAGAGCGAAGCTTTTGATCGCGCTGTATTGCAGCTCTGACAGCGTGCGTGGTCGTGGCGCTCCCGTGACGAACTTGCCCCATAGTTCTTCCTTCCATTCCATCGAAAGAGTCGCTTCATCAAACCGTTGGTTCAAACACCTAGGGCGGAAGTCTCGCGCCAAGCCCGACAAACACGAGTGGTCGAGCGCATGCGATAACTCCATTAACGAACCGGTTTCACCCACAAATGACCCCGCTTTTGGATATGCGTCAAATCAGCATGAGGCTGTAAGTCATGAAGGAAGTCAGCGCTGGCCGAATTAAGGTTCAGCCTGCGCTCCACTTTGACCATTTGAAACAAGGGTCAAACCCTTCTCAGGCGTGAGGGCTTTCGAATAATCTCGACAAAAGCGCGCGACGTCTTGAGTCTCAGGGAGAGTGTGCCATCCGTGGGATATGTGACGAGGCGGCCCACTTTGCTATTGCAAGTGCATGCATAGACGGCGCAGCGGCTCGTGGAGCGCGAGGAACCTAACTCCGCCCAAGAAACTCGCCGCCCCAGTGATGGAGCAGCGCAATCTTAATTCCGCGTCGAATCGTGATTGGGACAGGCCTATGTTCGCGAAAGCAGCGCGTCGGGGCGCATGCGGGCGATGCCTTGGGTGATGAGGGCGGCGAGGACGACCTTGATTAGGTCGCCGGGGAGGAAGGCCGTCACCATGAGGGTGGCTTCGCCGAGGGACTTGTCCAGCATCAGGGCAAGGCCGGGGATGCCGAAGGCGTAGAGCGCGATCACGCCACCGAGGAAGGCGCCCAGCGCGGAGGCGGGGAGGATGGCAGTGCGCAGCTTTTCCGTCACGAGGCCTGCGACGAAGGCGGCGACGGGGAAGCCGATCAGGAAGCCCACGGTGGGCGAGGCGAAGACGCCGAGGCCGCCGCGTCCGCCGGAGAGCAGCGGAAGGCCAAGCGCCAAGAGGGCGAGGAAGAGAAGCACTGCCAGCGCGCCGCGCTTGGCACCCAGCACCGTGCCGCAGAGCATGATGCCGAGCGACTGGGCGGTGATCGGCACGCCGAAGGGCAGCATGATTTGCGGCACGAAGCCCAGCACTGCGATCAGGGCGGCGAAGAGGGCGATATGGGCAAGGCTACGTTCCATGGCAGTCTCCTTTTGCGTGGTGGTCCGTCTAGTCTGAGCCGCCCCGGTCGCGCAAGTCTGCGTGTATAGAGCAGCCTCGAAAGACGGCGTGGTTCATGGCCTGATGCAGGACTGATAGTGGAAAGTCCAGCGGTCAAACCCGGTGGCCCCACAAGCCTGCCGGATCGACACTGCCCAATCGCTGCACATCACGCGAACAAGTTCACGCATCCGACACGGCTTCAAAGCCTTCGCCGGATCACGTCCTGCAGTATTTCCCGATGCGAAGTCAGGTCCGCCACGATCCTCTTCAGCCGGGCATTCACGTCCTCGAGCTGCTTGAGCCGCTTCATCTCGGTCGGAAGCAAACCAGTATACATCTTCTTCCAATTGAAGGAGGTCGCCTGACTGATCCCAGCCTTCCAGCAGATCTCCGCAACCGGCGTTCAGACTTCGCCCTGCTCGATGATGAACGCCTTCTGCACGTCCGTGAAATTTCTCGCCGTCAGTTGTGGAAAGGAGGGGATCCTCGCGAGACGGGCGAAAATAACCGCAGAGAGCGCGCGTCGCTGCATCGCCCGCCGAGGTCCGATCGACGACCATACCGAAACACTCGCCAGTGACGATAGAACACTTGGTTGGACAATTTGCCATTCCGGTGTGGCCCGGGCTCCAGTCTGTGCGCCGGGACAAGTGCCACCAAATTGCGCTTCAGCCCTCCCTGAAACAGCGCTGCTCGGAGGTGCCTCGCCTTCCTGCGTTCGGCGTTTAGTAGAACGGAAAGCACCGGGTCGCACTGTCGGCGTGAGGGAATGCTCTCGTTTCTGTGCAGAAACGCCGAAGACGGCAGAGAACACATTGATCAGCGTGCCGCCGCGAACAGGTCCTGCACGTCAAGGTGTACGGCCAGATGGTCCACCAGCGCGTCGAGCGTGGCTTCGACCGTAGCCAGATGGGATCGCGGCGCGGCCTTGATGCCGAGACGGACAAGAAAGGCTGCGCGGAAGGCGTCAGAAGTGAACAGACCGTGCAGATAGCTTCCAGCGATCCGTCCATCTGCGGTGGCGGCACCCTCCGGGCAACCGTTCACAACGGCGAAGGGGCGCTGGCAGTCAGCGCCATGGGTACGGCCGATGTGAATTTCGTACCCGTCGACGGACAGGCCGGTTCCGGTATGGGTTACTGTTACTCGGGCAAGTCGCTTGTTAGGTGACATGACGGTTTCCACGTCCAGCAACCCCAACCCCGCCGTTTCGCCCGCCGGTCCTTCGATCCCGTCAGGATCGGCTACGGACCGCCCTAGCATCTGGTAGCCGCCGCAGATGCCCAGCACATGCCCGCCGCGCCGAACATGAGCCGCAAGGTCGATGTCCCACCCCTGTGCGCGCAGAAAGGCCAGATCGCCGCGCGTGGATTTCGATCCCGGAATGATCACCAGACGCGCGTCACCCGGAATGGCCTCTCCCGCCCTGACCATGACAAGGTTCACGCCCGGCTCGGCCTTAAGCGGGTCGAGGTCGTCGAAATTCGCGATGCGCGACAGGGTCAGGCAGGCGATGGTGATCCCGTCGCCGCGCGGGGAGGACGCGATGTCCAGCGCATCCTCGGCCGGCAGGAGATGGGCCTGCGGGAACCACGGCACCACGCCGAAGCCGCGCCAGCCCGTGCTGCGTTCGATCAGAGCATAACCGTCATCGAAGAGCCGCGGGTCGCCGCGGAACTTGTTGATCAGGAAGCCCGCCACCATGGCCGCATCGGCGGGGTCGATCACCGCCTGCGTGCCCACGACCTGTGCAATCACACCGCCACGGTCGATGTCGCCCGTCAGGATCACGGGCACGTCGGCGGCGCGCGCAAAGCCCATGTTGGCAATGTCGCCCGCGCGCAGGTTCACCTCGGCAGGGCTGCCCGCGCCTTCGACGATCACAAGGTCATGCGCGGATCTCAGGCGGTGGAAGCTTTCCAGCACCGCGCCCATCAGTTGCGGCTTCAGCGCCGCATAGTCCCGCGCCCGCGCGGTCGTCAGGCGCTTGCCCTGCACGATCACCTGCGCGCCCACATCCGATTCCGGCTTCAGGAGCACGGGGTTCATGTCGGTATGGGGTTCCAGCCCGCAGGCCATCGCCTGCATCGCCTGCGCGCGCCCGATCTCGCCCCCGTCCACGGTCACGGCGGCGTTGTTCGACATGTTCTGCGGCTTGAAGGGCGCGACCGACAGCCCGCGCCGCCGCGCCGCGCGGCAGAGGCCCGCGACCAGCATCGACTTGCCGACGTTTGAG
>JAIEPJ010000164.1 GCA_019749835.1 Phreatobacter sp.
TTCGCCGAGCCGTGGCTCTCGTGGATGTCGGCTGCGGGCGCCGTGGCCGCCAGCGACTGCGCGGGAACGCCGGCCGGTCCGTCGCGCAGATAGACCAGCACACCGCCCTTCTGCGCCAGGATCTTCATCGCCGCGTCGCAGGAGCGGTTCTTGCCGAAGACGTCGCGCAGCACCGTCTCGCGGTGCAGGCGGACGAGCGTCGCGCCGGCCTCGTCGACCTCGCCGAAGACGAGGGCGAGATGCTCCACCCGGTCATAGGGCGTGCGGTAGGCGATGCCGCGGGCAGGCCCATAGGGCGTCTCGATCGGGAACTCGCCGGCACGCTCGACCAACCGGTCGCGTGCCTGGCGGTACTTGATGAGATCGGCGACCGACACCATCAGGAGGCCATGCTTCTCGGCGAAGGCGGTGACCTGTGGCCCACGGGTGACCGTGCCGTCGTCGTTGACGAGTTCGCAGATGACGCCGATCGGCGGCAGGCCGGCGAGCTTGCAGAGGTCCACCGCCGCCTCGGTATGGCCGGAGCGCATGAGCACGCCGCCTTCCTTGGCGATGAGCGGGAAGATGTGGCCCGGACGGACGAAATCGACGGCGCCGACATTGGGATTGGCCAGCGCCCGGACCGTTGCGGTGCGGTCATCGGCGGAGATGCCGGTGGTCGTGCCATGGCGATAGTCGACCGAGACGGTGAAGGCCGTGCCATGGGGGGAATCGTTGGACGAGACCATGGGATCGAGGCGCAGGCGCTGCGCCTCCTGCAGGGTCAGCGGCGTGCAGACGATGCCGGAGGTGTGGCGGACGATGAAGGCCATCTGCTCCGGCGTGCAGAGCGAAGCGGCGACGATCAGGTCGCCTTCGTTCTCGCGGTCGTCGTCGTCGGTGACCACGACCATCTGCCCCTTGGCGAAGGCGTCGAGTGCGGCCTTCACGCGTTCGGCGGCTTCGAGCATGGATCTCTCCTCATCACGCGGCCCCTTCAGGCCGATAAAGTCATTGGGCGTCACAGCCCCCGCCGTGAGCTCGGCGATGCGCTGGGCCGTCTCGCGCGACATCCACGGCGCATCGCCATTGCACAGGGCGGTGACGGTGGCCGGCGACACGCCGAGCCGGCGGGCGAAAGCCAGCCGTGTCATGCCGGCACGGGCGAGCCAGATATCGAGCTTCATGGGAGGAAGATGGGCGGGAGTGATATTTCAGTCAAACTGAAATTCTGCGGATGCAGCCTTGCATTTCGGCGAGGATAAACTGAATGCATCCGTGAAGTGCGTCCTTCGAGGCTGATGCAGGGCGCCCTGCCTTACCCGTTCTGGCCGCGGTTCCTCAGATAGTGATCGGCGATGACGCAGGCGACCATGGCCTCGCCCACGGGGACAGCGCGGATGCCGACGCAGGGGTCGTGGCGGCCCTTGGTGAGGATGTCGGTCTCACCGCCCTTGTTGTCGATGGTCAGGCGCGGCGTGAGGATCGACGAGGTCGGCTTGACGGCGAAGCGGGCGACGACGGCCTGTCCGGTCGAGATGCCGCCGAGGATGCCGCCGGCATGGTTGGAGAGGAACAGCGGCTTGCCGTCATTGCCCATGCGGATCTCGTCGGCATTCTCCTCGCCGGTCAGCGCCGCGGAGGCGAAGCCCGAGCCGATTTCGACGCCCTTTACCGCGTTGATGCCCATGAGGGCGCTAGCGATCTCGGCGTCGAGCTTGCCGTAGATCGGCGCGCCGAGGCCGGCGGGCACGCCCTCGGCGACCACTTCCAGCACCGCGCCGATGGAGGAGCCGGACTTGCGGATGCCGTCGAGATAGGTCTCGTAGAAGGCGGCCTTGTCGGCGTCCGGGCAGAAGAAGGGGTTGTTGGCGACTTCCGCCCAGTCCCATTTGTCGCGGTCGATGGCATGCGGGCCCATCTGCACGAGGGCGCCGCGCACCACCAGCCCCGGCACGACCTTGCGGGCGATGGCGCCGGCGGCGACGCGGGCCGCCGTCTCGCGCGCGGAGGAGCGCCCGCCGCCGCGATAGTCGCGGATGCCGTATTTCGCCTCATAGGTGAAGTCGGCATGGCCCGGCCGGAACTTGTCCTTGATGTCGGAATAGTCCTTTGAACGCTGGTCGGTGTTCTCGATCAGCAGCGCGATGGGCGTGCCGGTCGTCATCTGGACGCCGTCGTCATCCACCATCACGCCGGACAGGATCTTCACCGCGTCCGGCTCGCGGCGCTGGGTGGTGAAGCGCGAGGTTCCGGGCCGGCGGCGGTCGAGATCGGCCTGGATGTCCTCTGATGTCAGCGGGATCCGCGGCGGGCAGCCGTCGACGACGCAGCCGAGCGCCACCCCGTGGCTCTCGCCGAAGGTGGTGACGCGGAACAGGTGGCCGAAGGTGTTGTGCGACATGGCCTGCCGATTACAGGGGCGCGCGGCGCTCGGCAAGCCGCCCGCGGCTCAGGTCGGCGCGAGCACTCCGCCAACGCGCAGCGGCGTCACTGCAGTCGCGAGCCCGTTCGCGCCGAGGTCGACGACGATGCCGGAGAGTGTGGCGGGTCCGCCCGCCGGCTCGAACTTGCCGCCCGGCGTCTTCTCGCGCATCCGGCGCAGAGGCTCAGCCTTGTCCATGCCGATGACCCCGTCATAGTCGCCGCACATGCCGACATCGGTCTGGAAGGCGGTGCCGCCGGAGAGCACGCGGTGATCGGCGGTCGGCACATGGGTGTGGGTGCCGACGACGAGCGAGACGCGGCCGTCGAGGATGTGCCCCATGACCTGCTTCTCGCTGGTCGCCTCGGCATGGATATCGACGACGATGGCGTCCGCAACGCGGCCGAGCGGGGCGGCCTCCACCTCGCGTTCGACGGCGGCGAAAGGATCGTCCATGGCGTCCATGAAGACGCGGCCCATGACGTTGACGACGAGGACCTGCGCGCCGTTCTTGGCCTCGATCAGGGCAGCGCCGCGGCCGGGCGTGCCGGTGGGATAGTTCACCGGGCGGACGAGGCGCGGCGCGCGGTCGATGAAGACGAGCGCCTCGCGCTGGTCCCAGGAATGGTTGCCGAGGGTGACGCAATCGGCGCCGGCATCCAGCAGCTCCTCATAGATCGCCTCGGTGATGCCGAAGCCGTGGGCGGCGTTCTCGCCGTTGATCACCACGCAGTCGAGCTTCAGCTCCGCGATCAGGCCGGGCAGCTTTTCGGTGACGGCGGTGCGGCCGGCCTTGCCGACCACGTCGCCGAGGAAGAGGAGGCGCATCAGAAGGTCCTGAAACCGGTATCGGTGAGCACGAAATCCAGCCTGCGGTCATGGGGCTCGTGGGGCACCGCGTCAACCTCCTGGCAGGCGAAGGCCACGCCGAAGGCGATGCGGCGCGCCAGCGCATCGAGGCGGGCGAGCGCCTGGTCGTAGTGGCCCTTGCCGTAGCCGATGCGGTTGCCTCGCGCGTCGAAGGCGGCGAGCGGGGTGAGGAGGATGTCGGGCTGGACCTCGGCGGCCTCGGGTCCCGGGCCATAGGTGCCGAAGCCCATGGGGACGAGTTCGGCGCCGCGGACGAGGTCGCGGAAGATCATGGGGCCCTTGCGGTCCGGGAAGGCCGGCAGCGCGAGGCGCGCCCCGGCCCGGCGGAGGCGGTCCATCAGCGGACGGATGTCGATCTCCGACCGGATCGGCAGGAAGCCGGAGACGACCCTGCCGGCGACGGGAATGGCATCGAGGGGGAAGGTGTCGGCCAGCGTCAGCGCCGCCTCGATGCGGCTGGCGGGATCGAGGGCGTCGCGGCGGGCAAGCGCGGCCTCGCGCAGGGCGGCCTTGGCGGGCTGGGTCATGCGGGAGGATTTAGCCGAGGGCGGCGGAGGTGTCATCCGGGCCGGGAAGCAGACGGCGGCAGGCCCTACCCGTGCCCTCCCCGCTGCGCGGAGAGGTGAACTACGTCGTCGCGCCCTTGTTCCCGCCGTGGAGCCAAGCCCCCCGGTGCCCGGGACGGTCGAGCCTGGTCTTCCCTCGCCGACGATGCGGGAGGTCGAAGGCCCCCTCTCCGCGCCGCGGGGAGGGTGCGGGTAGGGCCGGAGGCAAGCGAACGATGGTGAGCGAGAGCGCGTAGCGGGACAATGCGCTGCGCTCTCCGTCATACCCGGGCGGAGGTTCCTGTGTCCGTGCGAAACGGGGCGCCGTCAGCCCTGCCGCTCAGCACCCGCCGGAGAAAAGAAAGTGGAGCCGCTCTGCCGTTGGACAAGCGATCCCGGGAACCTACCTAAGTAGGTGGGCGCCGTGTACCCAAGACCAGGGTCGAGGACAGGGACAGCTCCCGTGAGATCGATAAGGCCCCGGGGAATTTGTGCCCTGACGCGCGTCGCAGCTCCGCCCTCACAGATAGGTCGCAAAGCCCTCCGGCGGAAGACCCGTCGGACCGCTCGCGACGAATTCACCGGTGCCATGGCCCGAAGCCGTTGACGCTCGCACCCCGCGCGTCCCAATAAGCGTCCCAGACCCGAACAGTGCCGCCGGAACGCCCGCCATGCCGCTGCCGAAGCCCGTCACCGCCCTCGCCCCGCCGATGCCGGCGCCGCTGATCGAGCGGTTCGCGACCATCGTCGGGCCGCGCTATGCCATCACTGACACGAACGACCAGGCGCCTTATCTGCGCGATGACCGCAGCCTCTATCATGGGCGCACCTCGCTGGTGGTGCGGCCGGGCTCGACCGAGGAGGTCGCGGCGGTCATGGCGCTCGCCCATGAGACCGGCACACCGGTGGTGCCGCAGGGCGGCGCGACGGGGCTCGTCGGCGGCCATGTGCCCCATGAGACCGGCGCGGAGATCGTGCTGTCGCTCAACCGCATGACGGCCGTGCGGGACGTCGATCCCGCCGGCAATACGATGACCGTCGATGCCGGCGTGACGCTGCAGCAGGCGCAGGACGCGGCGAGCGAGGTCGGCCGGCTGTTCCCGCTGAACATCGGCTCCAAGGGCTCCTGCACCATCGGCGGCAACCTCTCGACCAATGCCGGCGGCACCCAGGCGGTGGCCTATGGCATGGCGCGCGATCTCGTCCTCGGGCTCGAGGTGGTGCTGGCCGACGGCCGCATCTGGCATGGCCTGAGAACGCTGAAGAAGGACAATACGGGCTACGACCTGAAGCACCTGTTCATGGGCGCCGAAGGCACGCTCGGCATCATCACGGCGGCGGTTCTGAAGCTCTATCCGGCGCCGCGCGCCATCGAGGCGGCCTGGGTGGCGGTGCCCTCGCCGGAAGCGGGCCTCGCCCTGCTCAACGCCGCGCAGGAGCGCGCGGGGCCCTCCGTCACCGGCTTCGAACTGATGCCGCGCAACCTGTTCGAGTTCGTGCTCCGGCACCTTTCCGGCGCCCGTGATCCGCTGGCGGACGCCTCGCCCTGGTACTGCCTGATGGAGCTGTCCACTGCCTCCGCCGCGGGCCTGCGCGAGACGCTGGAGGAGATTCTCGCCGCCGGCTACGAGGAGGGCATCGTCACCGACGCGGCCCTCGCCGACACGATCGACCAGCGCAACGCCTTCTGGCGCCTGCGCGAGGGGATGAGCGAGGTGCAGAAGATGGAAGGCGGCTCCATCAAGCACGACGTCTCGGTGCCCGTCGCGGCCGTTCCCGAATTCATCGCGGCAGCGGTCGCGGCCTGCTACGCCTATATGCCGGACTGCCGCCCCGTGCCCTTCGGCCATCTCGGCGACGGCAATATCCACTTCAACATCAGCCAGCCCGTCGGCATGGACAAGGCCGCTTTCCTCGAGCACTGGGACGCGGTCCAGACCATCGTCCACGATATCGTCGGCACGTTCGGCGGCTCGATCTCCGCCGAGCACGGGATCGGCCGCATGAAGCGCGACCTGCTGCCGGCGGTGAAGGACCCGGTCGCCATGGACATCATGCGACAGATGAAGGCCGTGCTCGACCCCAAGGGCATCCTCAACCCCGGCAAGGTCCTCTAGCACCCCTGCCGGGGCGTCAGAGGGCCCGCGTCAGGCGGCGACCTTGCCGAGGAAGTCCTCGACGGCCGCGCCGAGCCCGGCTGCCGCATCCTCGACCTTGGCGGTGGTCTCGCCCATGGTCTCCGACGAGGCGGCGCTGGCGCTGGCCTGGGTCGCGATGTCGCTGACGGCCGTCTCGATCCGATCGGTGAGATCGCGCATCTCGCCGATGCTGCGGTTGATCTCCTGCACCGCCGCCGACTGCTCCTCGATGCCGGAGGCGAGCGCTGCGGCATTGTGGTCGATCAGCCCCATGCGGTTGGAAATCCCCTCGATCGCGCCGACAGCCCCCTTGGTCAGATGCTGCACGGCGGCGATCTGCTGGGCGATCTCCCCGGTGGCCTTCGATGTCTGGACGGCGAGCGACTTCACCTCGGAAGCGACCACCGCGAAGCCCTTGCCGGCATCGCCGGCACGCGCCGCCTCGATGGTGGCGTTGAGGGCGAGAAGGTTGGTCTGTTCGGCGATCGACTGGATGAGGGCGACGACGGCGCCGATCTTCTCGGCGGCGGCCGACAGTTCGGAAATGCTGTCATTGGCCTGGGTGGCCTCGCCGGCAAGCTCGCGCACGACCGTCGCAGTCTCGCCAACCTTCTGGGCCAGTTCGCCGACGGAGGCGCTGAGCTGGTCGCTGGCGGCGGCCACAGCACCGATATTGGTGACGGCAGCCTGGGAGGAATGGGCAGCGCGGCCGGTGATCTCGACGGTGCCGTGGGCCGCCTTCCGGACGGTCCCGGAGGCGTCGCCGAGCGCCGTCATGCCGTTGCGCATGCCGGCGAGAATGCCGGCGACGCGTCCCTTGAAGTCGCCGATGGCGGCTTCGAGACGGGCCTGCCGTTCCGTCTGGTCTGTCGCCAGCGAGCGCTCGCTGGAGGCGGCCGCCTCCATGCGCTCGGTGGCACGGTTGGCTTCCGACAAGGCGACGTCTGACGCCGCGAGCGCGGCAGCGAGGCGGTCGCAAAGCCAGGCCAGCGCCACGGCCTGTGCGACCAGGATGACGGCATGGATGACGACGCGCCCGAAATCGCCGCCCTCGGGGAACACCGCCATCGGATAGATCATGTTGAGGCCGAGATGGTGGACGGCGACGACTACCGTATAGGCGGCGACCGACCGCCAGCAGCACCACAGGGCGACGATGGCGAGGCCGGCGAAGAAGGCCATGTGCATGTCGATCTGATAGATCGACCGTTCGAGCGCGAAGGTCAGCATGGCGACCAGCGCTGCGGCGGAGACGGACGAGCCGATGCGGGCCGTCGCATCCGTCCGGCCCTTGCCGATCGCGAGGAGGCCGAGCGCCGCGACGATGACGGTGCCGCCGAGGGTGAGGACCATGGCGCCGGAGCCACGCATCAGGGCGATGGCGATGACCAGCACGGCGACGGCGGCGAGAATGCCCTGCATCGCGGCGGCGACCGATCCGCGCAGACGGTCGAGGGTGGAGGTGGCGGAGACGAGGCTCATGAGGTGGCGTCCCTTCTCAAAGCGAGACGAAAAGTGAAAGACAGGCGGCGGCCATGGTGGCATCGATGACGAGAAGCGCACCGGCGCCATAGAGCCGCGTCACGAAGTCGGGATGGGTCGAAGAGGCGATGACGATGCGGTTGCCGCGGCTGGCGGAGCGCAGCTCCCCGTCCGAGCGCGCGGCGATGGCGGCGGCTCCGCCAGCATCGGTCGACCAGGCGAAGACGGCCACCGGCTGGCCGACGCGCGGCGCCGCAGCTGCGACGATGGGAACCGCGAGGCAGGTCAGAACGGTGAGAGGGAGCAGCAGGCGCGCGCTCCATGCCGGACGCGGAGACATGCAGGATCCGTGGCAGCCCCGGGCCGGACGGGATAGTCCGACGCGCATTGCGCTAAATTGCGCGAAATTTGTTGTTATTTGTTTAAGCATGTTGGGCCGCCACTGGCGGCGGTTCGCCGGTCCCGACCGAGGGTGATCAGTCGAACAGGCTGCCCTGCCTGTTCTGCGGCGCAGCGGCAGAGCGGCGGCGGGGTTGCGCCCCGGCCGGCGCGGTGGTCGCCGCGCCGGCCGGCTCCTGCAGTTCAGGTCCGTCATTGGCGACGCGGTTGACCGCCGGCGAGACCGGCACGAGTTCGAGTTCGGTCTGGACCGCCGGCTCCAGCAGCGCCGCGGCGCGGTCCGCCGCCGTGACTGGATCGAGCCATTCGGTCCAGTGGGCGGGATCGAGGATCACCGGCGTCCGGTGATGGATCGTCGCGAGCGGCGGCAAGGCCGGCGATGTCAGCATCGCCACCGTGTCGATCTCGGAGCCATCGGGAGAAATCCAGGTCTCCCACAGCGCGGGAAAGGCGAAGAGCCCGCCATCCGGGCGGCGGATCATGTAGGGGGCCTTCACCTTACCCTCACGGTGCCATTCGTAGAAGGCGTCCGCCGGCATCAGCGCCCGGCGTCGGATGAAGGCGGCGCGGAACGAGGGCTTTTCCCGCGCGGTCTCGCTGCGGATATTGATGACGAGGGGAAAGTCCTTCGGGTCCTTCACCCAGCCGGGGATGAATCCCCAGCGCATCAGCACGAAACGCCGCCGCCCCTGATCGATGGTGACGACAGGAACAGGCTGGGTCGGCGCGATGTTGTAGCGCGGCGGGAAGTTCGGCCGGTCTTCATAGCCGAAGGCGGCCTGCATCACTTCGGGAATGGTCTTGATCGCATAACGGCCGCACATTCAAACCTCACCTGCCCTTGCGTCCTGGAAACTCATGGTCTCGACTTAAGGCTTCTTTCACTGCAGGCGTGGCTGAGTGTCAGGTAAAGTTGGGGGCGACCATATTCCATGCTCGACGTCGTTCGTCAGGACTCCACGACAGCGCTGACGCCTGAGCGCCTGCGTGCGGCCAATATTCATCCGGACACGCGGCTCGCCACCGACTACCTCAACCATTTCAACGAAGTCATCATGCTTCTGGAACTGGTCCCGTCCATGCCCGACTGCGTGGATGACGTCCTTGCCTGGCAGCCGGCCTCCTACCAGCAGCATTTCATCCGCTCCCACTATCGCGACAAGGATCTGGTGCTCCAGGCCTTCGCCGAAGCGCCCGTCGGCTCGCGCCGCCGCTTTCTCGCGTTCGTGGCGGAGATGGACACGGTGATGCTCGACACGATCGCCCAACTGAGATCCCATGCCGGAACCCCGATGGCCGGCTACATCGCCGAGGAAGCCTCGGACCGGCTGAAACACCTCGCCGCCCGCACGTCCGGCGTCATGAATGCGGTGATCCACGACGACGAGGGCGAAAGCGCCTCGGCACAGGACGCCATCGATGCGCTGATGACGCGGTGAGCGGTTCCGGCGGCATCCTCGCGGCGGACCGGTCCTATCCCGCCCGGCCCATCCTCGCCGTCTCGACCGCGGTCATCCGCGACGGGCGCGTTCTGGTCGCCCAGCGCGCCAACGCCCCCGGAGCCGGCCTGTTCAGCCTCCCCGGGGGGCTCGTCGAAACCGGCGAGACGCTCGCCGAGGCCGCCGCCCGCGAACTGATGGAGGAGGTCACCGTCGTCGCGGCGCCCATCGGTCTGTGCAGCGCCCGCGACATCATCATGCGGGACGGCGATGGCCGGGTGGAACGCCATTTTGTCGTACTGTCCTTCGCTGCCCGCTGGATCAGCGGCGAGGGCACCGTCTCACCGGAAGCCGCCGACATCCGGTGGATCCGGCCGGACGAGGCGGCGAGCCTGCCGTCGACTGAGGGTCTGGCGAAGGTCCTCGCGGCCGCCCTCGCCCTTGCCGCACCCTGAGCGCGTCAACCACCCGCGCAGCTTTCCGTTGCGGCCGGCGGCCACCTCGCTCATATCTCGGCCATGATGAAGCTGGTCCAGGCTTTGGCGCTGCTCGTGGCGCTGCTTCCGGTCGGTCCCGCGGTGGCGCAGTCGCCACGGGCGGCAGCGGCCCCTGTGCCCGCGCCCCCGGCCGCGCTCAGGGCTCCCTATGAGCCGCAGCTCCTGCGCCTGTCGGAGATCATCGGTGCACTGCATTACCTGCGCACCCTCTGCGAGGGGCCGGAAGGCGGGGCCTGGCGGCGCGAGATGCAGGCCCTGCTCGATGCCGAGGCTGCTGGCGGAGAACGGCGGGAAAGGCTCGTACAGGCCTTCAACCGCGGCTATGGCGGCTTCGAGCAGACCCATCGCAGTTGCGCGCCCGCCGCGCGTCTGGCGACACGGCGCTATGTTGCCGAGGCGCGGCGGCTCGTCGCCGAGATCACCAGCCGCTACGGAAACTGACCTGTTGTAGCGTTCGGGGAACATCGCCAATTTCTGCGATGGCGTTAACCTTCCGGTTAGAATCGGGTGTCTTGCCAGGCGGACCATGCTACGGTCCAGCCTCAGGACAGGGCCGATCAACGGTCCCGCAGTGGGCGTGACGATGCATTTTTCTCCAGAGACGACCGCCCGGTCGGCCGAGGCCGAAGACCAGCGCCACGCGGCCATGGGCTACGTCTCCGAAGCTTTCGCCGAGGCCCGGCTCGACGGGCTGGACGTCGACTGCATCGCGCAGGCCGCCATTTTCGCCTCGTTCGTCGAAATGGTCGCGACCTATGGCGAGGAGGCGACCGCCACCTTCGCCCAGCGGCTGGCCGAGCGCGTCCGCGGCGGCGAGTTCACCGTCGACCGCTCCACCCATTGATTCGGACCGCCACCCCCGGGGGCGCCTCGTGGACCCGCGCAAGCTGGCCTTTCTCGCAGGATTGATCACGACGGCGGTGCTCGGCGTCTCCGTCGCGCAGATCATGCCGCGCGAGGCCCCGCGCCCGGCCGAGCCGGCCGTCGGCGCCGGTTCACCGCTGCGCTCGACGATCCGCGACGTGACACCGCTGGCAACGGAGGCTCCCCCTCCGGCGGCACGCCCGCTCGCCCAGAACCCGCCCGCACCGGCGGCGGCGCCTTTACCTGCGCCTGCAACGCCTCCCGCCGCAGCCCCTGCCGTTGCGACGCCTTCTGGCGCGACACCCCCCGCCGCCACGCCTGTCCCGGCGCCAGGTCCGCGGCGATCGGCGCGGGCACCGGTCTCGGTCGAGATCCTCCCCGACAACGAGGACCTGCGCGAACGCGTCGGCTCGATGCGCGAGCGGCTGATCCTCGCCGCCCGCTCCGGCGACATCGCCCGCCTCGGCGTCGTGTTCCAGATGAACGAGACCATGCCGGTCTTCACCCGTGGACCGGAGCGCGACCCCGTGGCCTTCTGGAAGGCCGCCTCGGGCGACGGCGAGGGACGCGAGATCCTCGCCGTCCTGCTCAACATCCTCGACCTGCCGGCGGCCCTCATCAACAAGGGCACGCCGCAGGAAATGTATGTCTGGCCCTATCTCGCCCATCTGCCGCTGACCGACCTCAGCCCCCGCCAGTCCGTCGATCTCTACCGGCTGATGACCGCGCAGGACGTGCGGGACACGCGCACGCTCGGCGCCTGGGTGTTCTGGCGGCTCGGGATCGGTCCTGACGGCACGGTCCATTTCTTCCTGGCGGGCGAATAGGACCGCGTTAATCATGACGTGACGCAGAGGCATGAGCGTCGCCGGCTAGAAGCTTGCCTTATGTGCTCGTTAAGGCTGCAGCCCTTACTCCCGAAAGCGACACGGTCGCAGGAGGCGACCTCAGCGGAAGCGCCGAGCATGCCGGACAGCAAGACCGTCACGATCGCCATCGACGAACTGGTGGCCCGGCAATCGAGCGCCGGGCTGACCGACAAGGTCTCCCGGCTCATCGACCAGTTCGCCGAGAATGCCGAGGTCTATACCAGTGAACAGGCGGATACGGTCGACCACGTCATCGCCCGCCTCATCGCCGACGTGACGCCCGAGGGGCGCATGGCCATCGCCGAACGGGTGGCGGGTGACCCCAAGGCGCCGCTGCGCGTGGTGGAGCAGCTTGCCGAGGACGACTGGATCGACGTCGCGGCACCCGTGCTCGCACGCTCGCCCCGTCTATCGGAGGAAACCCTTCTGAGGGTGATCGACAGCAAGGGCCAGTCGCATCTTCTCGCCATCAGCCGGCGCCGGGCCATCCCTCCCGTCGTCGCCGACACGCTGGCGCTGCGCGGCAACCGGGCCGTGGTCCGCGCGCTGGCGCGCAATGCCGGGGCGCAATTGTCCAATGAGACGCGCTCCTTGCTCGACCAGCGTCAACGCGCCAGGTTCGAGGAACTGCGCAAGGCGCCCCGCAAGGCCGTCGAATACCCGGCCGAACTCAGCCGCGAGGATGGTGGCGGCATGCTCCGATGCCGACTGATCGACATCTCCAAGACAGGCGCAAAGCTGATGCTGGCGACGATGGCGCGCCCGTCGGGGCCGCTGCTCCTGAGCTTCGCCAGCAACGCGGTGAAACGCAGTTGCGAGCTGGTCTGGCAGGATGGCCGCGACATCGGCGTCCGCTTCACCTGATGCACGTGAGACCGGCGCACTCGGCGATGGGGTAAGGTCTGCGAGGCCTTCGCGGAGCTCGGCGCGACGGGCAGGCCAGCGCCTGCTTCGCGCAGGCGGCCCCGACGGCACGGTGCATGTCTTCCCGGCCGGCGAAGAGGTCCTAGGGCCGCGTGAGGCTCTGCAGGATCGCCGCCAGCTCCGCCCCTTAGGTGCGCTCACCCTCCTTCGAGCCCCAATAGGTCAGAACCACCACCGATGACGGGGAAGCGATGACGACGCTGACGCTGATCTCGACATCCTCGTCGTCCTCGTCCTTGCCGGAATAGGCGAGGCTGAGAGCCTCCATGCCGTTGATCTGGCCGGTGCGCTCGCGCTGGGTCGCAACGTCGATCTTCACGCCCTGTTCCAGGAGATAGGCCAGCGCCTGCTTGACCGCTTCCTCCGTGCTGGCGAGAGCGGCGGGGCGCACGGCGACGTAGATCTCGTCGTCGTCGGTGGTCGCCTCGACGCCGCGCCCCGTCACCTTGGGCGACCAGGCGTCGGGCAGCGTGATGCGAGCGACGGGCGGCGCGCCCAGCTCATAGGTCGCGGCGAAGGCTGGAAACTGCCAGAGCACGGCGACACAGAGGGCGAGAAGGGCGGCGATGCGGGCCATGGCGCGCGTGCGCTCGCCTGCGTCGAGATGCATGAGGACGGCGGTGAGCAGGACGAGGTCGAAGCGCTCGCCCGCCGCGGCGAGGACCGGCAGGTCCGGCAGGCTGTCGTCCAGCCAGGCGATCGCCACGTCGGCGTGCAGGCGCTCGCCATGGGCGCGCAACTCCGCCGTCGGCTCGACCGCGGTGACGGCGAAGCCGCGGGCGGCGAGCACCGCCGCATCGCGGCCGGTGCCGGCGCCGATGTCGAGCACATCCGCCGGCGCGGCGGGCATCAAATCCAGCACGAGGGCATGCACCTCCTCGAAGGCGATGCTCTCATATTGCACCGTCAGCCTGTCGGCCTCTTCGGCATAGCCGGCGATCGAAGCGTGCAGTCCAGCCGTCATCCGGTTCTCCCTGCACACAATATAGGATGACTTTCCTGTGTCGCCAAATGCAACAAGCCCGGCCTTGCGGACCGGGCTTGTTGGAACTGGTGGGGGCGGCGGCGGGCCGCCGGATGATCTCAGTGGCGGGCGACGACGGCCGAAGGGCCGGTCGAGAACAGATAGTTCAGGCCGAGACGGAACTTGTGGGTCTCGACGCGCGAGGAGGTCAAGCCCCGCGGCAGCACGTTAGGAGTCGCATAGGTGCGCGTCCCGTAGTTGGCATAGAGATATTCTCCGCGCGCGGTCCAGTTCTGGGAGATCGCATAATCGATGCCGGCGCCGAGCGTCCAACCCATACGCATATTGCGGTAGGAAGTCCCGGGCAGGCAGGCGTTGGAGACAATCGGAACGACCCCGCAGCCCTTGGCATCGATGAACGATAGACCGCCCGTCACGTAGAGCAAAGCCCGGTCGATGGCATAGCCGGCGGTGGCACGGATTGAGCCATCCCAGGTGGCGCGCAGAGAAAAGAATTGGAAGCCCCCACCGCCTATGATCACGTCGGTGGTCGTCTTGCCGCCCAGCCAGGACAGGTCGGCCTCGGCGCCCAGAACGACATTGTTTGTGAATTGATACCGATAGCCGAGATGGCCGCCAAGCGTTAGGCCATTCGGCTTCGGCGAGGCAGCGATTGTAGGGCCGAGTATCGGATTGAACGTGCGGGCGTTGCTGGTCCAGTAGCCGAGATCAGCACCGACATAGAAACCCGTCCAGTTGAATACCGGCGACACGATCGCCGCAGCAATCGGCATGCGCGGCGAGCCGAGATCCGCGGCTTGGGCATTGCCAGCAAGTGCAGCAGCGGCGACGGCGGCAAATGCGAATTTCTTCATCGTCGTCTCCCGGCCGCGAAATGGCGCAAAGCCTTCATTTCGTTACCTCACAGATCGCATCAAATACATGTCTCACCCGACGACATGGGAAAATGCGGAAGACATCACCGTCAGACTGTTGTCAAAATACAACGGAGCCGGCTTAGCCCTGGTCCTGGAAGCGGACCGGCTGGCCACCCGATGGCGTTACGAGATCACCCTCCCACATGACCCGGCGGCCGCGGATGACGGTGCCGACCGGCCAGCCGGTCACCTCCTTGCCGTCATAGGGCGTCCACCGGCTCTTCGAGGCGATCCAGTCATTGGTGATGGTCTGGCGCCGCTTGAGATCCACGATGGTGAAGTCGGCATCGTAGCCGGCGGCGATGCGGCCCTTGCCGGCAATGGCGAAGATGCGGCACGGGCCGGCGCTGGTCAGGTCAACGAAGCGCTCCAGGGTCAGCTTTCCGGCATTGATATGGTCGAGCATGGTCGGCACCAGCGTCTGCACGCCGGTCATGCCGGAGGGCGAGGCCGGATAGGTCTTCTGCTTCTCCTCCAGCGTGTGGGGGGCATGATCGGAGCCGAGGACGTCGACGATGCCCTGTTCAATGCCCTTCCAGATGCCGGTCTGGGCCCTGATGTCGCGGACCGGCGGGTTCATCTGGGCGAGGGTTCCGAGCCGCTCGTAGCAGTCGGGCGCGACGAGGGTCAGGTGATGGGGCGTCGCCTCGCAGGTGGCGACGTCCTTGTGGTGCTGGAGATAGTCGATCTCCTCGGCGGTCGAGATATGCAGCACGTGAATCTTGGCATTGAAG
>JAIEPJ010000205.1 GCA_019749835.1 Phreatobacter sp.
TTCTGCTCGACGGAGCCCTGGTCTTTCCCTGGTTTGTCGACGCCCACACCCATCTCGACAAGGGTCATATCTGGCCGCGCACGCCCAATCCCGACGGCACTTTTCCGGGGGCCCTCGCGGCCGTTGGAGAGGATCGCGCGCGCTACTGGTCGGCGACCGATGTCGAGGCGCGCATGACCTTCGCTCTGAAGGCGGCCTTCGCCCACGGCACCGCCGCCATCCGCACCCATATCGATTCCCTGCCCGCCCAGATCGACATCTCCTGGCCGGTCCTCGCCGCCCTGCGCGAGGCCTGGCGCGGCCGCATCGACCTGCAGGCCTCCTCGCTCTGCGGCATCGACGTGGCGGTCGAGGACGGCTACCTGCCGCGCGCCGCGGCGACGCTCGGCCGGTTCGGCGGCGGTCTCGGCTGTGTCACCTATATGTCTCCCAACCTGGCCGGCGGGCTGGAGGCGATCTTCCGCACCGCCCGCGCGGCGGGCCTGCCGCTCGATTTCCATGTCGATGAGACGATGGACCCGGGCGCCCATTCGCTGCGCCTCATCGCCGAGGCGGCGATCCGCCACCGCTGGACCGAGGCCGGCCTCGGCCGCATCGTGGTCGGCCATTGCTGCTCGCTGTCCGTTCAGCCGGAGGCCGAGGTCGCACGGACGCTCGATCGCGTCGCCGAGGCGGGCATCGCCGTGGTGTCGCTGCCCATGTGCAACATGTACCTGCAGGATCGCCATCCGGGCCGCACGCCGCGCCGCCGCGGCGTCACCCTGTTGCATGAAATGAAGGCGCGCGGCATTCCGGTCATGGTGGCGAGCGACAACACCCGCGATCCCTTCTATGCCTATGGCGACCTCGACATGCTGGAGACCTATCGCGAGGCGACCCGCATCCTGCATTTCGATCACCCCGTTGGGGACTGGCCGCGCGCCGCCACCGCGACACCCGCAGAGGCCTGCGGCTTTGCCGGCCGCGGCCGGATCGCCGCCGGCATGGCGGCCGACCTGATCGTCTTCCGCGGCCGGTCCTGGACCGAACTCCTCAGCCGGCCCCAGTCCGACCGCACCGTTATCCGCGCCGGACGCGCCATCGACACCACCCTGCCCGACTATCGCGACCTCGACACGCTTTGGAGCTGACCCCATGACGACAGGCGAGACGCCATCCGGTGCTGCCGCGGGCGCGGCCCGTGCGCGCTACGACATCGACGGGCTGAAGGCCAGGCTCGCGGGTATCAAGACCGAGGACAATGCCAATCTGGTCCGCCAGAAGAGCCGCGACTTCTACTGGTACTCGCCGACCCTGAAGCGCCAGCTCGATCACGTCGTTGGCGACATCATCGTCTCGCCGACAAGCGAGCAGGAGGTGGTGCGCGTGCTCGCCGCCGCCCACGAGCTCGGCATTCCCGTGACGCCACGCGGCACCGGCACCGGCAATTACGGCCAGGCCATGCCTTTGGCCGGCGGGATCGTCCTCGACCTTTCCGGCCTCAACAAGGTGCTTACCGTCCAGCCCGGACGCTTCGTCGCCGAGGCGGGCGCCATCGTCGCCGATATCGACAAGGTGGCGCGTCCGCAGGCGCAGGAAATCCGCATGCACCCTTCTACCTATGCCACGGCCTCCGTGGGCGGCTTCATCGCCGGCGGGTCGGGCGGCGTCGGCTCGATCACCTGGGGCGGATTGCGCGACGCCGGCAATGTGATCCGGCTCAAGGTCGTTACCATGGAGGCGAGGCCCCGTGTCCTCGATCTCACCGGCGACGATCTCGCCAAGGTCGCCCACGCCTATGGCACCAACGGCATCATCACCGAGGTGGAGATGCCGCTCGGGCCCGCCTATCCCTGGACCGACCTCTTCTTCGGCTTCGACACGTTCGAGCGCGCCAGCGCCTTCGCCAATCTGCTGGGTGAAGCCGACGGGATCGCCAAGAAGAACATTGCGGTGATCGCCGCCCCGGCGCCGCAGACCTATTTCCTCCGCCATCAGGACTACATGCGTCCAGGCCAGCACGTGGTCATCGCCGTCATTGCCGATTTCGCGGTGGACGCGGCATTGAACCTCGCCGTCAAGGCGCGGGCGGAACTGCTCCTGCGTTCCGACAAGCTGACCGACGACGAGCGCCGCAAGCTGCCGCCCGGCTTCGAACTGACCTGGAACCATACGACGCTCCGGGCCCTGCGGGTCGATCCCGCCATCACCTATCTGCAGGTGCTCTATCCCTTCCCCGATCAGGTGAAGCTCGCCGCCGCCCTTGAGGAGCGCTTCGGCGACGAGTTGATCAGCCATCTCGAATATGTCCGTTTCGACGGCAAGGTAACCTGCTTCGGCCTGCCCATGGTGCGCTTCACCACGGAGGAGCGGCTTGAGGAGATCATGAAGATCCACGAGGACATGGGCGCGCCGATCTTCAACCCGCACCGCTACACGCTGGAGGAGGGCGGGATGAAGCAGACCGACGCGGTGCAGCTTGCCTTCAAGAAGGAGGCCGATCCGCAGGGGCTGCTCAATCCCGGCAAGATGATCGCCTGGGAGGATCCAGCCTACGATTATGCGGCGGGGGGCACCTTCCTGTTCAAGGGACTGGCGGCTGACGGGGGCAAGGCGTGACGATCCGGCGAGGGAGCGGGGCCCCGGCCGTCGCGCGCGGGTCCTGATGCGCATCCTCGTCCTCTATTGTCACCCGAACCCGGAGAGCTACGGGGCCGCCCTGCACCAGACCGTCGTCGCGACCCTGACCGCCGCCGGCCATGTCATCGATGACTGCGACCTCTACGGCGAGGGCTTCGATCCCGTGCTCTCACGCGCCGACCGGCTGGGCTACCACGACCTCGCCACCAATACCCGCCCGGTCCAGGCCCATGTCGACCGCCTGAAGGCGGCCGAGGCGATCGTCCTGGTCTTCCCGGTCTGGAACTTCGGCTTTCCGGCCATGCTCAAAGGCTATTTCGACCGGTGCTTTCTGCCGGGAATCTCCTTCGGTCTTGTCGACGGCCGGACCCAGGGCATGCTCTCCAACATCCGCCGGATCGGCGTCGTGACCACCTACGGCGCCACCTGGACCAAGGCGACGCTGCTGGGCAATCCGCCGCGCAAGTTCTGCACCCGATCGCTCAGGGCCGTCACAGGCTTCAAGGCGTCTGTCACCTATCTCGCCCATTACGACATGAACCGCTCCACACCAGCGACGCGGCAGGCCTTCCTGACGCAGGTTCAGTCCGTCTTTTCCCGTTGGTGAGCCGGCTCGCGTGTGTCACGCTCTCGTCACCATTGAGGGCGAAACATGCGCCGGCTGCACATGCGCGGTCGCCGGGGCGCCCACGTCCCGCTGAGGGGGGAATGGCATGACGAGGCTGAAGGACTCCGACAAGGGTTCGCGCGAGCCCTACCGCAAGACGATCGGCGCCCATATCCAGCATGCTGCGCGGCTCCACCGCACCCTGGTGGCGCGCAAGCTGACCATCCTCGGCCTCTATCCGGGCCAGGAGCAGGTGCTCAAGATTCTCGCCGATGGCGGCGACATGACCATGGGCGAGCTCGCGGCCGCCCTGCGGGTCCGCCCGCCGACGGCCTCGAAGACGGTCGGGCGCCTCGCCGCCCAGGGCCTGGTCGAGCGCCGCAACGGTGGGTCGGCGGACGGCCGTCTGGTCCAGGTCGGCCTGACCATCGCGGGGGTGGAGAAATCCGCCGCGATCGACGACCTCTGGTTCGCCGCCGAGGATGAGATGCTCGCCGACATGGACGGCAAGGACGTCAAGCGCCTGCGCAAGCTGCTGCGGCGCATGGAAAAGACGCTGCGCCCCCATGCCGAGGAACAGCCGGACGACGATGACGACGGCGAGGAAGCATGACGGGCGTCAGGCCTTGGGGCCGAGGGCGCGATAGGCCTCGATGACCAGCGCGTCGTCCGCCTTGCCGAGCCCCATCGCGGAGGCGGCGAGAAAGAGCTGATGCGCGGCTGCGGCGAGGAACAGCGGCGCGCGGGTCGCATGGCCCGCATCCAGCACGATGCCGAGATCCTTGACGAAGATGTCGACCGCCGAGGTCACCGGCGGGTCGTCCATCAGCATGCGCGGGCCGCGGTTGTTCAGCATCCAGCTCCCCGCCGCGCTCGAGCCATAGATCTCCAGCAACACTTGGGGGTCGAGCCCGGCCCGCTCGCCGAGCGCCAGGGCTTCCGCCGCCGCGGCGATATGCACGCCGCAAAGCAGCTGGTTGATGGTCTTGACCATGGCACCGTCGCCGGCTTTTTCGCCGACACGGAACAGGCGCGAGCCCATAACCTTCAGCACCGGCTCCGCGGCATCCAGCACGGCGGCAGGGCCAGAGGCCATGATGGTCAGCGAGCCGGCTTCCGCACCCACCACACCACCGGAGACCGGCGCGTCGACGAAGCGACGCTGGCTGGCCTCCACCCTGGCCCCGATGGCCGCGGCGCGAGCCGGCGCGCAGGTGGCGCAGAGCACCACGATCGCATTGGGCGCGAGCACATCAAGGGCGCCGGCCTCGAACAACACGGCCTCCGCCTGGTCGGCATTCACCACCATCAGCACCAGCATCTCCGCGCCGACGGCTGCTTCCTTGGCCGAGGCGAAGGGCGTGCCGCCATTCTCCTTCAGCCAGGCCAGCGCAGCGGGGTTGACGTCGGTCCCGCGGACGGCATGGCCGGCCTTGACGAGATTGGCTGCCATGGGGCGGCCCATGGCTCCGAGGCCGGCAAAGCAGATGGTGGTCATGGGCAAGGTTCCAGGATGCACGGTGGATCGGTTCGCCAGATCCTCATGCCCGGCCGCGCGCCGGGCATCCACGATTTTTTTGCGTGCCGGCCTATTCCTTCACGGCGCCCGTCATGGCCGAGACGTAATGCTCGACGAAGAAGGCGTAGAGGATGACCAGCGGCAGCGAGCCGACCAGCGCGCCGGCCATCAGCGAGCCCCAGCGGAACACGTCGCCGTCGACGAATTCCGAGACGATGGCCGTCGGCACCGTCTTGTTGGGGTTCGAGGAGATGAAGGTCAGGGCGTAGATGAACTCGTTCCAGCACAGCGTGAAGGCGAAGATGAAGGCCGAGATCAGGCCCGGGATCGCCAGCGGAATGATGATCTTGACCAGGATCTGCCAGCGGCTGGCGCCATCGATCAGGGCGCATTCCTCCAGTTCGTAGGGAATGGTCTTGAAGTAGCCCATCAGCAGCCAGGTGCAGAACGGGATGAGGATGGTCGGATAGGTCAGGATCAGCGCGAAGGGCGTGTCGAACAGGCCGTAGACATGGATGATGGTCGACAGCGGGATGAACAGGATCGACGGCGGCACCAGATAGGCAAGGAAGATCAGCCCTCCGACCGTCTGCGCGCCCTTGTAGCGGATCCGCGTGATCGCATAGGCGGCCAGCACCGAGGCGACAATGGACAGGAACGTGGCGCAGACGGCCACGAACATCGTGTTCCACAGCCAGGTCGGATAGTTCGATTCGAACAGCAGCTTGTAGAAGTGGCGGAAGGTCGGCTCGCTCACCCAGAGCGGGTTGCCGCCATGCAGGTCGAGCAGGTCCTGGTCCGGTTTGATGGAGGTGATGAACATCCAGTAGAACGGAAACAGCAGCACGACCACGATGATGAACAGCGGGATATAGACCGTGACCGTCTTGCGCGGCAGGCTTTCCAGATAGCTCATGCCCTCGGAATGGTCGTCCTTGGCGGCCGAGCGGCTGAAGACGCCGCTGGCTGCCGGGTTCTTCAGGTCGGTTCCGGCGGTGGTCGTCATGTCAGGGCTCCGTCGGCGGGGGTCAGGCGGGCGGAAAGGCGGTGAGGCTCAGTCATTGCTCTCGCCCTGCTGCCACTTGCGGCGCTGCAGCCCGAACCACGAGAACATGATGGCAGCCAGCAGGAAGGGCACCATGGAGATGGCGATGGCGGCGCCCTCGCCGAGATTGCCGCCGAGAATGCCGCGCTGGTAGGACAGGGTCGCCATCAGATGGGTGGCGTTGACTGGCCCGCCGCGGGTCATCGCCCAGATCAGCTGGAAGTCGGTGAAGGTGAAGAGCACCGAGAAGGTCATCACCACAGCGATGATCGGCGTCAGCAGCGGATAGGTCACATAGCGGAAAGTCTGCCAGCGGGTGGCCCCGTCCAGCGTCGCCGCCTCGTAGAGCGAGGGCGAGACGGTCTGCAGACCGGCCAGCAGCGTGATGGCGATGAAGGGGATGCCGCGCCAGATATTGGCGAAAATGACCACGCACTGGGCCATGAAGGGGTCGCCCATCCAGTTGATAGGTGATCCGCGATCAATGATGCCCAGTTTCACCAGCCCCCAGGTGATGACCGAGAACTGGGTGTCGAAGATCCACCAGAAGGCGACCGCGGAGAGCACGGTCGGCACGATGAAGGGGATGAGCACCACGGAGCGGATGAAGGCCTTGAACGGCAGGTTGTTGTTGAGCAGCAGCGCCAGATAGAGGCCGATGGCGAACTTCACCGCCGAGGCGACGAAGGTGAAGACGATGGTGAAGATGAGCGCCCTGATGAAGTCGCTGTCCTCGCTCAGCCATTCGAAGTTCTCGAGGCCCACGAACCGCCCCTCGCGCCCGATGCGGGCGTCGGTGAAGCTCATCCACAGGCCCTTGCCCAGCGGATAGACGAGGAACAGCACCAGGAAGGCCATGGCGGGCACCATGAACCAGAAGCCCAGCCAGTTGCGGTTGACCTTGAGCTGTTGCCAGGCCGAAGGCTCGCCCGGCATGGGGCGGACTTCGGTGCGTGCGGCGGCGGCATCGGCCATGGGGCTCTCCGGAAATCTGTCGGGGACGGGGGCGGCAAGCCGCCCCCGTCCGGGATGCGTCGGGCGGCTGTGCCGCCCGGTCGTCAGCGGTAGATGCGGCGCAGCTGACGCTCGGCGAGGCGGATGGCGCCCTCGACATCCTCCTTGCCGGTACAGTGGTTGGCGAAGAGGTCGACCACGATGAAGTCGGCGATGGCGGTCGCGGCCTTTTCGTTGATCGGGCCCCTGTAGCCGGCGGGGAAGGAACGCTTCGCCGACTCACGGAACACCCGTGCCTTGGGGTCGCTCGTCCAGACCGGATTGTTGTCGTAGGCGTTGAGGACGTGGGTCAGATAACCCTGCGCCGCTTCGAGCCAGGGATTGAAGTTTTCGGCCTCGAGGATGAAGGCCATGAAGGCCTTGCAGGCGTTCGGGAACCGCGAATAGGTCATGCCGAACATCGGGAAGGCGAGCTGGATCTCGGCCGGCTTGCCGATCGGGCCGATCGGCCAGAAGGCATGGTCCATGTCAGCGGCGATCTCCCGCTGCTTGGCATCCTGCGAGGCTTTGGCAGCGGCGTAGATCGAGATGCCGTTGGCCGTCAGCGAGATCTCTCCCGAGAGGAAGGCGCGGTTGTTGTTGGAGTCGTTCCACGCCGCGGTGCCGGGGATGAAGGTGTCCCAGAGTTCCTTGGCGTAGCGCAGGGCCGCGCGGGTCTCGGCGGAGTTGATCGTGATGTTCTCCCGCTCGTCGACCTGGGCGGCACCGTGTGACCACAGCAGCCAGTGGGCGAAGGCATTGCCGTCGCCGGTGGCGCGTCCCAGCGGGAAGCCGGAGGGCGTGCCCTTGGCCTTCAGCGCCTTGCAGAGCTCGAGGAAGCCCTTGGTGTCCTGCGGCACCTCGTTGAAGCCCGCGGCCTTGAGCATGGAGATGCGGTAATTGATGTAGCCGCCGTTGACGGCGACCGGGATGGAGATCCACTTGCCCGCGGACTTGCCGTAGGCTTCGGCCAGCGGCACCCAGCCGCCATACTTCTTGCCGAGATAGTCGGCGACGTCGGTGACCTCCAGGCACTTCTGCGGGAAGAGATGCGGCACGGAATAGAGCGACCAGATGAGGTCGGGACCTGTGCCGGTATTGGCGGCGACCGAGGCCTTGGGCTGCACGTCGTCGAAGCTCTCGCTCGAGACGTTGACGCGGCAGCCGGTCGCCTGGGTGAAGGCGGCCACCATGCGGTTGAACTGGGCGTCTTCGGCTTCGACGAAGCGGCGCCAGCGCAACAGGTTCAGCGTGGCACCGGTTTCCGGTCTGAACGGCGAGGTCTGCGCCCAGGCCTTGGCCCAGTCGGTGAGGCCGGAGCCGGTGAGAACGCCCGCGGCGGCGGCGCCCTTGACGAGGGTACGACGAGTGAAGGCAGTCATCAGGTTATCCTCCCATAAGGATCCGGAGCCCATCTTCGCCGTGGACCTTGCCGGTTTTTGTCGAAGCGGGTTTGCCCCGCCTGTTGGTTCAGGCGCGCCGGTGCTCTACTGGCGCGCCAGGGTCTTTCCCGACTGCGCATCGAAGAGATGCGTCACCCGGCGGTCGGTGCCCAGGCGGATCTTGTCGCCGGGCTTGAAGTCGTGGCGTTCGCGGAACACGGCGATGACCTCCTGGCCGTCGAGCCGGGCGACCACCTGGATTTCCGATCCCGTCGGCTCGACGACAACGACCTCGGCCTCGGCGCCAGCCTCATTGTCGATGAGGAAATGTTCGGGCCGGATGCCGTAGATCGCCGGCTGGCTGGCCGAGGCCGAAGGCGGCGTGCCGAGCGGCAGGCGGGCGCCGCCCTCCAGCACGAAAAACTGGCCGTCGATCTTGCCGCGGAGGAAATTCATTGCCGGCGAGCCGATGAAGCCGGCGACGAAGAGATTGACGGGGTTGTCGTAGAGATCAAGCGGCGCGCCCATCTGCTCGACGATCCCGTCATGCATGACCACGATCTTGTCGGCCATGGTCATCGCCTCGATCTGGTCGTGGGTGACATAGACCGTGGTGGTCTTCAGACGCTGGTGCAGTTCCTTGATCTCGGTGCGCATGGCGACGCGCAGCTTGGCGTCGAGGTTCGACAGCGGCTCGTCGAACAGGAAGACCTGCGGGTCGCGAACGATGGCGCGACCCATGGCGACGCGCTGGCGCTGCCCGCCCGAGAGCTGGCGCGGGAACCGGTCGAGCAGGGCACCCAGATTGAGGATCTCGGCGGCGCGCTTCACCTTGGCGTCGATCTCGCTCTGCGGCGCGTTCCGGAGCTTCAGCGAGAAGCCCATATTGTCGGCCACGGTCATGTGCGGATAGAGCGCGTAATTCTGGAACACCATGGCGATGTCGCGCTCTTTCGGCGGGACATTGTTCACCACGCGGTCACCGATCGCGATCTCGCCACCGGTGATGTTCTCAAGGCCCGCGATCATGCGCAGCAGGGTGGATTTCCCGCAGCCCGACGGGCCCACCAGCACGACGAATTCGCCATCCGCGATCGGCACGGAGACGCCATGGATGATCGCGGTCGAGCCAAAAGACTTGCGCACGTCGCGGATGTCGACGGATGCCATTCACATTCCTCCCGTGGGTCCCTTGACCCTGCCTTCCGCCGCCGGCCCTTGACCTGGGCTCTGTGATCCGGTCCCGTGAGACCGGAGCGACACTTGGCTTCTTTCGAAAGTCAGTGTGGCATGCCGAAAACGGAAATCAAGTGTGATCACGGCCCGGCAGGGCTGAAATTCAATCGGTTGAATGCGGTGAATTTTCTGCCGTATCGACTGATATTCATCGCGCCGGCGCCTGAGGGAGACGACCCATGACGAAGCCCGACCTGCTCATGACGGGCCCCATGATGCAGACCATCCAGGACCAGTTGGCGCAGCGGTTCACGCTGCACAAGCTCTGGGAGGCGGCCGACAAGGAGGCCTTCCTGCGCCAGTTGGCGCCCAGTGTCGTGGCCTTCGCCTCGGGCAGCCATGTGCCCTGCGACCCCGCCCTGATGGGGCGGTTTCCCGGCCTGAAGATCGTCTCGTCCTTCGGCGTGGGCTATGACCATGTCGACGCCGCCTGGGCCGGCCAGAACGGTATCGTCGTCACCAACACGCCCGATGTCCTCAACGAGGAGGTCGCCGACACCGCCCTCGGCCTGCTCCTGTGCACGATGCGCCAGTTTCCCCAGACCGACCGGTATCTGCGCGCCGGCAAATGGCTCGAGAAGCCCTATCCGCTGACCGGCACGCTGCGCGACCGCAAGGTCGGCATTCTCGGCCTTGGCCGCATCGGCAAGGCCATCGCCCGGCGCCTTGAGGCTTTCGGGCTGCCGGTCGTCTATCACGGCCGCTCGGCCCAGCCGGATGTCGCCTACCGCTACTATCCCTCGCTGGTCGAGATGGCCCGCGACATCAATGTCCTGATGATTGTCGCCCCCGGCGGCGCCGCCACCAGCAAGATCGTCAACCGCGAGGTGCTGGAGGCGCTGGGTCCCGACGGCGTCGTCATCAACGTCGGCCGTGGCACGGTCATTGACGAGGCAGCGCTGGTGGAAGCCCTCAGGAAGAAGACCATCCTTTCCGCCGGTCTCGATGTCTTCGAGGACGAGCCGCGCGTCCCGTCAGAGCTCATGGCGATGGAACACGTCGTCCTGTTCCCCCATGTCGGCTCGGCCTCGGTCCACACGCGCAACGCCATGGCGCAGCTCGTCGTGGACAACCTGGTCTCCTGGGCCGACGGGAAGGGGCCGCTCACGCCCGTGGCCGAGACACCCTGGCCGCCGAAGATGTGAGGCGGCTGGCGGCGGTCAGGCCGCCTCCACCACCAGGACGGCGCCCTGGAAGGCGGTGACGCGGACCCGGGCGCCGGTGGCGAGGTCAGGCCCCGTCACCAGCCAGACGGAATCGGCGATGCGGACCCGCCCGCGTCCGGCCTGGATCGGTTCCTCCAGCACGAATTCGCTGCCGATCAGTGCCTCAAGGCGACGGTTGAGGTCGGGCTTGTCGCTGGTCGTGCCGTTGGTGGACTTCATCACCTTCACCCAGCCGAAGAGGCAGAGCAGCGACAGCACCGCGAAGACCAGGAGCTGGATCTGCCAGGGTCCGGGCAGGACGAGGAAGGCGATCCCGGTCAGCGCCGCCGCCGCCCCCAGCCAGATGAGGAAATAGCCGGGGACGAGGATCTCCGCCGCCATCAGCACCGCGGCGAAGGCGATCCAGCTCCAGGCGCCCCAGCTGGCAAGCGTTGCAACGATCATCTCAGACCCCCGTGCTCGGCACGCTGCCGCCACGTCCGGGCGGGCGCGGGGCAGGGCCATCCGGGCCGAAGGCGGCCTTGGCGATCTCGCCGATTCCGGCGAGCGAGCCAAGGATCTGGGTGGTCTCGATCGGCAAGATCAGCGTCTTCTGGTTCGGCGACAGCGCCAAGCTCTCGAGGGCCTTCAGATATTTCTCCGCGATGAAATAATTCACCGACAGCGCATTGCCGCCGGCGATGGCGGCCGACAGCATCTCGGTCGCCTTGGCCTCGGCCTCAGCCTGACGTTCGCGTGCCTCGGCATCCCGGAAGGCCGCTTCCTTGCGGCCCTCGGCCTCGAGGATCTGCGACTGCTTCTCGCCCTCGGCCCGCAGGATCTCCGACTGGCGCTGGCCCTCCGCCTCGAGGATGACGGCGCGCTTCTCGCGTTCGGCCTTCATCTGCCGGCCCATGGCGGCGACGAGGTCGGCAGGCGGCGCGATGTCCTTGATCTCGATGCGGTTCACCTTGATGCCCCAGGGCGACGCCGCCTGGTCGACGACGCGCAGCAGGCTCTCGTTGATCGTGTCGCGGTTGGACAGCAGGGCATCGAGGTCCATGGACCCCATCACCGTGCGGATATTGGTCATGGCGAGGTTCATCAGCGACAGTTCGAGCCGCGTGATCTCGTAGGACGAACGGGCCGCATCCAGCACCTGGAAGAACAGCACGCCGTCGACGGTCACCTTGGCATTGTCCTTGGTGATGACCTCCTGGCTCGGCACGTCGAGCATCTGCTCCATGACGTTCACCTTGTGGCCGATCCGGTCGACGAACGGCACGATCAGCTTCAGGCCGGGATGCAGGGTCCGGACGTAGCGCCCGAACCGCTCCACCGTCCATTGATAGCCCTGCGGCACCGTCTTGATGGCGGCGAAGAGGAACAGGATCACGACGAGGGCGACGGCGATCAACGCAATGTCGCTACCGGCGAAAGGGAACATGATGTCTCTCCGTTGCGGATGTGGACGGGAGGCGCCCCGCGCGTCGGCGACCGAAGCCCGGCGCCATGCCGCGAAGGGCAATCACCTGAGCGCCGCAGGACGGCCGATCATGGTCTGGCGCCTCGACTAGGCCTAACACGACCCGTGCAGGGAACCATGCAGATATTGCACCCCCATGGCGCGCCCCCCGCCGGGCTGTTTCGCCCGGTGCGACATTGTTGCGAATGCCTCGCAACTGGCTTGACATGGCCCGTTGCCGCCCTCATCTTATTGCAAATGAGTTGCAACAGCGATGTTGCCATGAGGCCATGGTTCTGAGCAGGTGATGCGATGATCGTCGACGTGAGCCGCCGTACCCTTCTCCTCTTCGCCGCGGCGGCCGCCGCGCCCTGGCCGGCCCTCGCCCAGGGCGCCCGCAAGCCGTCGGTCGTCACCACCACGGCCATGCTGGCCGATGCCGTCCGGATGCTGGCTGGCGAGCAGGTTGCCGTGGAGGCCCTGATGGGCGAGGGGGTCGATCCGCACCTCTACCGTCCGACACGCGCTGACATCGTCAAGCTGACCCAGGCCGACCTTGTCATCGCACACGGCCTTGGTCTCGAAGCCCAGTTCCGCGAGACCTTCTTGCAGCTGGCCCGCCGTCGTGCGCCGCTCCTCGCCGCAGAGTCGATCGCCCGCGACCGCCTGCTCAAGGATGAAGAGGTCGCCGACAAGCCCGATCCCCACGTCTGGATGGACCCCGCCCTGTGGGCCGTCGTTGTCCGCGCCATATCCGAGAGCCTGGCCGGGCTGGACCTGCCAGGGCGCCCAAGGATCACGCCGGATCTCGCACCGGCACTCGCCCGGATCGAGGCGCTCGGTGCCTATGCCGGCCAGGTGCTTGGCTCGATCGCGCCGGAGCGCCGGGTCCTTGTCACCGCCCACGACGCCTTCGGCTATCTGGCCCGCGCCTATGGTTTCGAGGTTCACGGCATCCAGGGCCTGTCGACCGAGAGCGAGGCGGGGCTCCGGGCCATCGAGGCGACGGTCGATCTCGTGGTCACCCGCGCCATCCCCGCCATCTTCGTCGAAAGCTCGGTCTCCGACCGCAACATCCGCGCGGTCATCGAGGGCGCCGCCCGCCGCGGCCACCGCGTCGTCATCGGCGGCGAGCTGTTCTCCGACGCCATGGGCAAGCCCGGCACCTATGAAGGCACCTACCTCGGCATGATCGACCACAATGTCACGACCATGGCGCGGGCGCTCGGCGGGTCGGCTCCCGAAAAGGGCATGTCCGGCCGGCTGACAGGCTGAGGGGCGTGGACATGCTCGCCATCACGCCACCCGAGGCCCTCGCCCCCGCCACAGGCCGCCTGGCCGTCGAGGGGCTGTCGGTTGCCTATCGCGGCGTGCCTGTTCTCACCGACGTGACCTGGAGTGCACCTCTCTCCGGACTGACTGCCATCGTCGGGCCGAACGGGGCGGGCAAGTCCACCCTGATCAAGGCGATCCTCGGGCTCGTGCCCTCCACTGGCCGCGTCACCATCGGCGGCCAAAGCGTCGCCGCAATGCGCGATGCCACCGCCTATGTCCCGCAACGGGCGACGGTGGACTGGGATTTTCCGGCGACGGCACTCGATGTCGTCCTGCAAGGGATGGTGCGTGAGCCCGGCTGGTTCCGCGGCTATGGCCGGGCCCGCCGGGAGCGGGCGCTCGCCCTCCTCGACCGGGTTGGCCTCGCCGACCTCGCTGGCCGCCAGATCGGCCAGATGTCCGGCGGCCAGCAGCAGCGCGTCTTCCTCGCGCGGGGCCTCGCCCGCAACGCCGCCATCCTCTTCCTCGACGAGCCGCTGGCCGGCGTCGACGCCGCATCCGAACGCATCATCCTCGACGTCTTCGATGCCCTCGACCGCGATGGGCGGTTGGTCGTCTGTGTCCACCACGATCTCGGAACGGTTTCCGAGCGCTTCGCCGATGTGCTGGTGCTGAACAAGACGGTCATCGCCGCCGGGCCGGTCCCGGAGGCCTTCACCCCGCAGAACCTCGCGCGCGCCTATGGCGTGCCGCTGACGGTCTGAGGCATGGACGCAGTCCTCGCCCAGCTTTTCGCCGTCGTTACCTTCCAGGCCGGCTTCAACACGACGGTGGTCATGCTGGGGGCTGCCGCGCTCGGCTGCGCTGCCGGGGCGGCGGGGACCTTCGCCATGTTACGGCGGCGGGCCCTCGTCTCCGACGCGGTTGCCCATGGCACCCTGCCCGGCATCGCCGCGGCCTTCCTCCTCGCCGCCCTGCTCGGCCGGGCCCCGCGTGAGGCCGGCTGGCTGATGGGCGGGGCAGGCATCGCCGCGCTCGTCTCGCTCCTCGCCATCGAATGGCTCGGCCGCCGGCCGCGGGTCGGCCACGATACCGCCACCGCTGCGGTCCTCGCGGCGGGTTTCGGTCTCGGCCTCGCCCTCATGTCGGTCGTCCAGACCCTCGCCATCGGCCGGCAGGCGGGCCTCGAATCCCTTCTGTTCGGCTCCGCGGCGGGCATGCTCCCCGGCGAGGCGCAGATGATGGCAGGCCTCGCCCTGCTCGTGCTCGTCGTCATCGCGCTGCTGCTCAAGGAATTCTCGGCCGTCGCCTTCGATCCGGATTTCGCCGCGACGGTGGGCCTGCCGGTGGCCCGTCTCGACGCCCTGGTCGCCCTCGTCTGTGCCGTCGTCGTCGTGGCCGCCCTGCCTATCGCCGGCTTCGTCCTCGCCGTCGCCCTCGTTGTCATCCCGCCCGCCGCGGCCCGCTTCTGGTCCGACCGCGCCGGCACCGTCGTCGCCATAGCCGCCGCTATCGGTTCTGTTTCCGCCTTCGCCGGCGCGGCGCTCTCGGCCGTTTTGAAGGACACGCCGACCGGCCCGGCCATCGTGCTGGTGGCCGCCCTCCTGTTCACGCTCAGCCTCGTCTTCGGGCGCGCCCGCGGCCTCCTCCGGAGTGCCGCGTGATGGCCGAGTTCTGGACCGTCGATTTCGTGCCGCTGCTCGCCGCCAGCCTCTCGGCGCTTGCCTGCGCCCTCGTTGGCAATCTCCTGGTCCTGACCCGCCGCGCCATGGCCGCCGATGCCCTGAGCC
>JAIEPJ010000252.1 GCA_019749835.1 Phreatobacter sp.
GTGCTGACCGCCGTCGGTCCCTGCTTTTCATCCGGCCACCACCTCAAGGAAATGACGGCCCGTCGCGCCGACGCCGATCGCGGCCGCGCCTATTTCGCCGAGATCCTGGCCCGCTGCTCTGCGATGATGCAGCAGATCGTCCATCTGCCCCAGCCGGTCGTCGCCGCCGTCCAGGGCCTGGCCACCGCCGCCGGCTGCCAGCTCGTCGCCACCTGCGACCTCGCCGTCGCATCCGCCGCCGCGCGCTTCTGCACGCCGGGCGTCCACATCGGCCTCTTCTGCTCGACGCCGATGGTGGCCCTGTCGCGCAACGTCGCGCCCAAACACGCCATGGAAATGCTGCTGCTCGGCGACATGATCCCGGCGGAGGAGGCGCTGCGCATGGGCCTCGTCAACCGGGTCGTCCCGGCCGGCGAGGAGGTGGCCGCCGCCGAGGCCCTCGCCGCCCGCATCGCCGCCAAGTCCACCCTCACCGTGAAGATCGGCAAGCGCGCCTTCTACGACCAGAGCGGCATGCGCCTGTCAGACGCCTACGACCACGCCAGCGCCGTCATGGTCGAGAACATGCTCGCCCGCGACGCGGAGGAAGGCATCGGCGCCACCCTCGCCAAGCGCCAGCCCCGATGGGAAGACCGGTGAACCACGACCACTATCCCGACGCCTATATCCGCGCGATCCTTGGCGAGGTGAAGGTCGTCGCCATGGTCGGCGCCTCGGCCAATGCCGTGCGTCCCAGCTATTTCGTGCTGAAATACCTCCTCGACCGCGGCTACCGCGTCCATCCGGTCAATCCCGGCCTCGCCGGCCAGGAGATTCTCGGCTGCCGGGTCTATGGCAACCTCGCCGCCATTCCCGAGCCCATCGACATGGTCGACATCTTCCGCAATGCGGAGGCCGCCGGCGCCATCGTCGACGAGGCCCTCGCCCTGCCCACGCCGCCGAAGGTCGTCTGGATGCAGCTTTCCGTCCGCAACGATCAGGCCGCGACGCGGGCCGAATCCGCCGGCCTGAAAGTGGTGATGAACCGCTGCCCGAAGATCGAACTCGGCCGCCTCTCCTCGGAAATCTCCTGGATGGGTGTCAATTCGCGCACCATCTCGGCCAAGCGCGCCCCGCAGTTGAAATCCGGCAAGTTCCAGAAGCTCGGTCTGCGGCAGACCTTCGAGGGCAGCGACTGAACGCCGTCCTGCAGCCCCCGGGAAACCGCCCGTCTCCCATCGTCACGGAAAAGAAAATTCTCTTTCCTTGACCGGGGATGCGAGCGTTCGATAAAAAGAACACAACGTTCGTCAATGAAACCAGCCGCACGACGGCACCCCAGGAGGACTTCCCATGGCAGACCGCGCCCCCGGTTTCGCGACCCTTGCCGTTCATGCCGGCGCCCAGCCGGACCCGACCACGGGCGCCCGCGCGACACCCATCTACCAGACGACGTCCTTCGTCTTCGACGATGTCGACCACGCCGCCTCGCTCTTCGGCCTGCAGGCCTTCGGCAACATCTATACCCGCATCGGCAACCCGACCAATGCGGTGCTCGAGGAGCGTGTGGCGGCCCTCGAAGGCGGCACGGCGGCCCTCGCCGTCGCCTCCGGTCATGCCGCCGAATTCCTCGTCTTCCACGCCCTGCTGCAGCCGGGTGACGAGTTCGTCGCCTCGAAGAAGCTCTATGGCGGCTCGATCAACCAGTTCAACCACTCCTACAAGAGCTTCAACTGGAACGTCGTCTGGGCCGATCAGGACGACCTGTCCTCGTTCGAGCGCGCCATCACGCCGAAGACCAAGGCGATCTTCATCGAGAGCATCGCCAACCCCGCCGGAGAGATCACCGACATCGCCGCCGTCTCGGCCATCGCGAAGAAGCACGGCCTGCCGCTCATCGTCGACAACACGCTGGCGACGCCCTACCTCATCCGCCCCTTCGAGCACGGCGCCGACATCATCGTCCATTCCGCCACCAAGTTCCTCGGCGGCCACGGCAATTCCATCGGCGGCGTGATCGTCGATGGCGGCTCCTTCGACTGGATCAAGTCGGGCCGCTATCCCTTCCTGACCGCCCCCCGTCCGGAATATGGCGGCATCGTCCTGGCCGAAACCTTCGGCAACTTCGCCTTCGCCATCGCCACCCGCGTGCTCGGCCTGCGTGACCTCGGCCCGGCCCTCTCGCCCTTCAACGCCTTCCAGATCCTCACCGGCATCGAGACCCTGCCGCTGCGCATGGAGCGCCATTGCGCCAATGCCCAGAAGGTGGCCGAGTTCCTCTCGACCCACCCGAAGGTCGCCTGGGTCTCCTATCCCGGCCTGCCCGGCGACAAGGGCCATGCCCTGGCGAAGAAATATGCGCCGAAGGGTGCCGGCGCAGTCTTCACCTTCGGCCTGAAGGGCGGCTTCGACGCCGGCGTGAAGCTGGTCTCGGAGGTGCAGCTCTTCTCCCACCTCGCCAATGTCGGAGACACGCGCTCCCTCATCATCCACCCCGCCTCGACCACCCACCGCCAGCTCTCCGACGCGCAGAAGACCGTGGCCGGCGCCGGGCCGGAAGTGGTGCGCCTCTCGGTCGGCATCGAGGACGCCGCCGACATCATCGCCGACCTGGAGAAGGCGCTAGGGGCGGTCTGAGGGAATGCGCCGCCATCCGTCGTCATGCCCGGGCTTGTCCCGGGCATGACGCGAACGGGTGGGTTCCTTCACCTGTCCCCGGCGGGGAGAGGTCGATCCAAGCGAAGCGAGGATCGGGTGAGGGGGAGCAGATCCGCCGAACGAGGCCCCTCACCCGGCCTCCGGCCGACCTCTCCCCGCCGGGGAGAGGTGAAAAACTCCGGTCGACGATCTGGCCCGCTATTCCGCCGGAACCGCCCGACCGACCGGCGCCACCTGCATCCGCGGCGCGTGGGTCAGGGCGAAGACATGCGACAGCGCATGGCCCAGCAGGACCACCGCGAAGCCCTGGTGCAGCAGGCCGGCCCAGAGCGGCACGACCAGCACCAGCGTGACGATACCGATCACCGCCTGCGCCAGCATCAGCCCGAACAGCACGGTTGCGCTCTTGAAATAGGCCGTGCCCCGCGCCGACAGCATGTGCCAGAGCGCCAGGGCGACCAGCCCATAGGCGACGAGGCGATGGTTGAACTGGACGAGGGCCAGCGAGTCGATGAAGGCCTCGAAGACGCTCGGCTTGTCGAACAGCACGGCCATAGGCGGCACGAGGGCGCCGTCCATCAGCGGCCAGTCATTGAAGCGCATGCCCGCCTTGTTGCCGGCGACCAGGGCGCCGAGGGCGATCTGCAGCCCCAGTACCGCAAGCACGGCGATGCCGCCGCGGCGCACCACGTCGGGCACCGGCTCGCGGTCGCGCGGCGTGCCGAGCATGAGCGCCGTCCAGACCAGCAGCGCGAAGATGAGGCAGGCCAGCGACAGGTGGAACATCAGCTTGAGCGGCGCCACATAGACCATGCCCGGCTGCAGCCCGGAGGCGACCATCAGCCAGCCGACGAAACCCTGCAGGCCCATCATCAGGCCGATGGCGAAGGTGCCGGCGGCGAGGCGCACCGACATCCAGCCCTTGGCAGCGAAGAACAGCCAGGGCAGCAGCATGGCGGCGCCGAGGAGACGGCCGAGGAAGCGATGGCCCCATTCCCACCAGTAGATGAACTGGAAGTCGGCGAAGCTCATGCCGCGGTTGATGGCCTCATATTGCGGACTGGCGCGGTATTTGGCGAATTCCTCCGCCCATTGCGCCGCACTGAGCGGCGGCAGGGCTCCGGTGACCGGCTTCCATTCGGTGATCGACAGGCCGGAATCGGTGAGGCGCGTCGCGCCGCCCACCACCACCATGGCGAAGACGAGCGCGGCCACCACCAGCAGCCAGAGTCGGATGATGCGATCGGTATCGGGGCGGGACGAAAGGTCCGCTGTCGCCGTCATACGGCGATCCTCCAGCTTGTGATGAGCGTACGGGGAGAGATATAGCCCTCACCTCCCGCCCGACAAGGCGGCAACCTGACCCGGTCTTCACGCATGCGTCAACGCACCCGCAAACTCATCGGCACGCTCCTGCTCCTGGCCTGGGTTACCTTCTACGCGCTCATCGTCATGGCGATCACGCACAATGCCGTCCGCCGTTTCGGGCCGATCGGCGAGCCGGTCTTCTATGCCGTCGCCGGTTTCGCCTGGATCCCGGTCGCCATGCTGGTGATCTGGTGGATGACCCGTCCGGACCCCGAGGACGACGAGGCCTGAGGGCCCTCAGAGCAGCCCGAGCTCGGAGAGTTCCCTGGCGAGTTCCGGCGGCATGCCCTTGGTGGCGCCGGAATTCAGATCCGGCGGGGCATCGGCGGCGGCGAGGTAGCGCCAGCCCTGGAAGGGCCCCTTGCGACGCGGCTGCACCCGGTGGATCACCGGTTCGAGGATGAGGTCGCAGCGCGAGATGCCCTCGCCATCGGTGAAGGGACGCACGCCGAGTAGCTTCTGGCGGCATTGCACCTGGCCCTTGATCACCCAGTAGAGCGACCCCTCGCCGATGATCTCGTCGGCGCGCTTCGGCTGCATCCGCGTGGTGTGGACCTGCTCGCCGAAGCTCTTGATGCGCCAGTCGATCCATTCCTGCAGATCCTCGACGGAATCGGCGCCGACGCAGAGCTTGATGAGGTGCAGGGTCATCACGGCAATCTAGCGCGGCGGGTGCGCCGCCCCAAGGGCCGCGGCCTCAGCGGCTGGGGACAACCGGCAGCGGCCGGAGCCCCAGCGCCATGCAGAGGTCGGTGCGCCAGACCGGCCCGTCGCGCCGCGCCGCGACGATCACCCGCTGCGGCACCTGGAAGCTGACGCCGCAGGCGGCCGCGCTCAGCGGCGTCAGCAGGGTGATGGAGGTGAGCTCAGGGCCCTTTTCCAGCCGCTGCACGTCGATCGTCGCCTGCAGCTGGCCGCGCGCCACGGTGACGACGGCCACCGTGCCCTCGAAGACGATATCGGCGCGCTGGACGATCTCGGCGCGGGAGAAATTGAAACACTGGCAGGCCGAGGCGGGGGTGGCGAAGGCGAGGGTGAGTCCGGCGAGGACAAGTCCGATGGCGGATCCGCCCTGCAGGAAGGCAAGTGCGTCCTTCGAGGCTCGGCTCCGGACGATGCCGGACGCATCGCCGGGGCCTCGCACCTCAGGATGAGGAGGGCGGAGACTTGCACACGCCAAGCTCAAAGCGCGGCGCCAACGCCTCATCAACATAGATGCCATGCACTCCACTCCTCATCCTGAGGTGCGAGCCTCGGCGAGAAGCGAACGCATCTCGCGTTCGCTCGATGCTGGGGCGAGCCTCGAAGGACGCACTTGGGTGATGCAGGGCCGTGGCCGATGCAAGGCACCACCCTCACGCCGCCTGCGCCTCGGCCGCCTCGATGGACGCCACCGGTGCCCCCTCGGCCACCTGCTCGCCGGCCAGCACCGCCACCATCGTCACGGTCCCGTCGGAGGGCGCCACCAGCGTGTGCTCCATCTTCATCGCCTCGATGACGGCGATGCGGTCGCCCTTGGCAACCTGCTGCCCGGCCTCGACGAAGACCTGCACGACCTTGCCGTGCATCGGCGCCTTCACCGAACCGCCGCCGTCGAGATGGTCGAGGTCGACGTCGAGCGGGTCGAAGGCACGGATTTCGGTCTGGCGGCCATCGCGGATGACGAAGACGCGGTCGTCCGTCTCGATCAAGGCGATGTCAGGCCCATACCGTTCTGGCGAGCTGAACCAAATGAAATCCGCGGAAGCTCCGGGATGGCGGTACGGGTGAAAAACCGGCGCGAGCCTAGCGCCTTGGCACCGCACTTCCGGCCCATCCTTCGACCAACAGACCGTCATGGTGACGGGTTCGCCATCAACTATGAACCGTTCGGCCCGTGACCACTCGCTCGCCACTGGCAAGAAGCCATCGGCCCAGTCTATCGCCCATGGACTGATGAGAGCCGTACCCTCTCGATGTGCAATGGGCTTCATCCGGTTCTGGATAACGGTTAACGCCCCGGCCATCGCCGCCTTGGCATCCATCGGCTGCGGCACGGCGCCCAGCGCCTCGACGTTGCGGTCGATGAACCCCGTGTCGAAATCGCCCTCGCGGAACCCCTCCGCCTCGGTCAGCGCCTTCAGGAAGCGCACATTGGTGCGCGGCCCCGCCACCACCGTTCCCGCCAGCGCCTGACCCAGCCGGTCCAGCGCCTCGTCGCGCGTCGCGCCATGAGCGATGACTTTCGCGATCATCGGGTCGTAATAGGGCGAGACCTCCGCGCCCTCCTCCACACCCGTGTCGATGCGGACGCCCTCCGCCTTGCCGAACTCCAGCGCGTGCAGCGTGCCGGTCGACGGCAGGAAGCCCTTCTCCGGGTCCTCGGCATAGAGCCGGGCCTCGACCGCGTGGCCCTCGATGGACAGGTTCTCCTGCAACAGCGGCAAGCGCTCGCCGGACGCGACGCGGAGCTGCCACTCCACCAGGTCCTGCCCGGTGATCGCCTCCGTCACCGGATGCTCCACCTGCAGGCGGGTGTTCATCTCCATGAACCAGAACCGGTCCGGCTGCAGCCCCTGCGACCCGTCGGCGATGAACTCGACGGTGCCAGCGCCGACATAGCCGACGGCCCGCGCCGCCTCGACCGCCGCGCGGCCCATGGCCTCGCGCATGGCCTGGGGCATGCCGGGCGCCGGCGCCTCCTCGATGACCTTCTGGTGGCGGCGCTGCAGCGAGCAGTCGCGCTCGAACAGATGGGCGACGTTGCCCTGGGTATCGCCGAAGACCTGGATCTCGATATGGCGGGGCGACAGAACATATTTCTCGATCAGCACCCGCGGATCGCCGAAGGCGCCCTGCGCCTCGCGCTGCGCGGAGGCCAGCGCGTCGTCGAAGTCCATCGCCTTGTCGACGCGCTTCATGCCCTTGCCGCCGCCGCCGGCGACTGCCTTGATCAGCACGGGATAGCCGATCTCGTAGGCCTTCTCCTTGAGGAATTTCGCCTCCTGCATGGCGCCGTGATAGCCCGGCACCACCGGCACGCCGGCCTTCTGCATCAGCGCCTTCGCGCCGTCCTTCAGGCCCATGGCGCGGATGGCGGAGGCCGGTGGGCCGACGAAGACGATGCCCGCAGCCTCGCAGGCTTCCGCAAATTCGGCGCGCTCGGAGAGGAAGCCGTAGCCCGGATGGATCGCCTCGGCATGGGCTTCCCGGGCGACGGCGATGATCTTGTCGATGACGAGGTAGCTGTCGCGGGCCGGGGCCGGGCCGATTGGGTAGGCCTCGTCGGCCATGCGCACATGCATCGCATTGGCGTCGGCCTCCGAATAGACCGCGATGGTCCGGAGCCCGAGGCGCTTCGCCGTCTTCATGACCCGGACGGCGATCTCGCCGCGGTTGGCGATGAGGACGGAGGAGAACATGCGCGCCTCGGCTGCTGGATCAGGGGCGGTGAATGTAACCCGTTCGCGCGCCGATGCCAGCATGCCGAAGGGACGAAGCGCGTGCATGGCATGCCCCCTGCCCCCGCGGCTTGCACGGCGGCCCGCGCGGCGGGACAAGGGCGCATCTGCCGGAGCCTGCCATGACCGACCTTGCCGACCTCACCGCCGCCGCCCTCTCCAAAGCCTATGCGGCGAAGACGCTCTCGCCGGTGGAGGTGACCCGCGCCGTCCTCGCCCGCATCGCGGCCTGCGAGCCCGCCATCAACGCCATGTACATCGTGTCGTCCGATGCGGCGCTCGCCGCGGCGAAGGGCGCGGAGGCCCGCTGGGCGACAGGCGCGCCGCTCTCGGCCCTCGACGGCGTGCCGGTGACAGTGAAGGAAAACATCGGCACCGGGGGCGACCCCGCCCCCATCGGCGTGCCGATCGCCGACATGACGCCGCGGGCCGAGGACACGCCCGTGCCCGCGCGCCTGCGCGAGGCCGGCTGCGTCATCCTCGGCAAGACCACCATGCCCGATTACGGCATGATGTCCTCCGGGCTTTCCTCGCTCCACGGCATCACCCGCAACCCCTGGGACCTCACCAAGAACCCCGCCGGCTCGTCGTCGGGCGCGGGCGCGGCCGCCGCGGCCGGCTACGGCCCCCTCCACATCGGCACCGATATCGGCGGCTCCATCCGCCTGCCCGCCGCCCATTGCGGCCTGTTCGGCCTGAAACCCTCCTATGGCCGGGTGCCGATCCACCCGCCCTTCGCCGGCCGCGTCGCCGGACCCATGACGCGCACGGTGGAGGATGGCGCGCTGCTGATGAACGTCATCTCCCGGCCCGACCCGCGCGACTATGCGAGCCTGCCCCCTGACGGGCAGGACTTTGCGGCGGAACTCGGCGGCCTCGA
This sequence comes from Phreatobacter sp., assembly GCA_019749835.1. Taxonomy (GTDB): domain Bacteria; phylum Pseudomonadota; class Alphaproteobacteria; order Rhizobiales; family Phreatobacteraceae; genus Phreatobacter. The sequence continues at coordinate 8,326 of JAIEPJ010000252.1, forward strand.
CCTCAAGGGCCTGAAGGTCGGCGTCATCACCGCCATGCCGGCGGGCCTGCCCGCCGATCCCGCCATCGTCGCGGCGGTGGAGGCGACGGCCGCGGCCCTCGCGGCGGAAGGCGCCATCGTCACGCCGGTCGAGGGCTATCTGACCCCCGCCATGCTCGACGGCATCTGCCGCTTCTTCGAGGCGCGCTCCCACGGCGACGTGGCGCGGCTCTCCGCGGCGGAGAAGGCGCGTATCCTGCCCTATATCGTCGAATGGGCGACCTGGCGCGCTGGCGCCTTCACCGGCGAGGACGTGATGAGCGGCTTCCTCGCCGTGCAGGCCATGCGCGAGGCGGCGACCAGGGCGATCCAGGGGTTCGACTTCCTCATCTCGCCCTGCACCTGCCCGGTGAACTATGCCGCAGAGGCCCATTCGCCCACCGACGACCCGCATCGGGCGCTGGAGCACATCCCCTTCACGGTGGCGCAGAACTTCTCCGAACAGCCCGCGGCGAGCGTCAACTGGGGCTATGACGCGACGGGGTTTCCCCTGGGCGTGCAGGTCACCGGCCATCGCTTCGATGATGCCGGCGTGATCAGGCTCTGCGCCGCGCTGGAAACGCTGCGGCCGGCGCAGAGGGATTGGCCGGTGGTGGGCTGAGGCTTCGGGTTTGACGAGTTGCATCAGGCAAGTGCGTCCTTCGAGGCTCGCCGCCGGACGATGCTGCGCATCGCCGGGGGCTCGCACCTCAGGATGAGGACGGGAGAGACCGGCATCAGGGTCAAGGCGGGCTTGATGGTCCCTCGCCTTAAGCACCTCGGTGCAATCCACCGTCCTCCTCATCCTGAGGTGCGAGCCCCCGGCGATGCGCAGCATCGTCCGGCGGCGAGCCTCGAAGGACGCACTTTGCTAGTGCCAGCGATTGCCCGCAGAGGGGATCGCGGGCAGATTCGCCTCATGCGCGCCTTCGTCTACATCCTGTGCTGCTCGGACGGGTCCTACTATGTCGGCTCGACCCGCGGAGAAGATGTGGCGCGGCGCCTGTTGGAGCACCAGCAGGGACTTTACGACGGCTATACCGCGGCGCGATTACCGGTAACGCTCGTCTGGTCCGGTGAGTTCGACCTTATTGCCGACGCCATCGCCTTCGAGCGGCAGTTGAAGGGCTGGAGCCGCGCCAAGAAGGAAGCCGTGATCCGCGGAGAGTGGGAACGGCTGCCTGACCTCGCCTCGCGCCCGCGATGCTCACCCTGAATGGGCTTTGGCCCTTCAGATCGGCGCCACGCCCACCGTCATGCCGCCGCACACATAGAGCACCTGCCCCGTCACGAAGCTCGCCCCCTCCGACAGGAAGAAATCGGCGGCATGGGCGATGTCCTCGGGCTGGCCGAGCCGCTGCACCGGCACGCCGCGGATGATCGCCTGGGTGCGCGGCGAATTGTGCGGGTTCGCTGATTTGAACAGCTCCGTCTCGATAGGCCCCGGGCCGATGGCATTCACCGTGATCCCGTGCGGCGCGAGTTCCAGCGCCCAGGTGCGGGTGAGGCCGATCACCCCCGCCTTGGTGGCGGAATAGGCGGTGCGCAGTTCCTTCCCCAGCGCCGCGCGGCTGGAAATGGTGACGATGCGCCCCTGCCCCGCCGCCTTCATGGCCGGCAGCACCGCCTGCGCGGCGAGGATGCAGGCGCGCAGGTTGATGGCGACGACCTTGTCGAAATCCTCCATCGTGGTGTCTTCCAGCGTCGCCGGCGCGGCGATGCCGGCATTGTTGACGAGCCAGAGGATGGCGTTTGTCGCGGTGATCTCGGCGAGCGCACCTTGTGTCGCCGCGAGGTCGGTCAGGTCGCACTGGACGAAACGCGCGGCTGAGGCCTCTGCTGGCACCTCGCGGTCGAGAATGACCACGGGAAGCCCGCGTGCCAGCAGTTTTTTCACGATGGCCGCCCCGATGCCGCGGGAGCCGCCGGTGACCAGGGCAGCGGGTTCTTGGGTGCTCATGCGTCTCGTCCCTCATGCGGGCCGTTCGCCGGCCCTTGTCGGCCCGAGACTAGACGGGATCACGGCTCACCCGCGACAGGCCGCGCTGCATGGCGCGAGTGCGTCTAGCCACACTGCCGTCATGCCCGGCCTTGTGCCGGGTATCCACGAACTCGTCGAAGGGCGGTGGTCAAGTCATGGATACCCGGCACAAGGCCGGGCATGACCTCTTGGGTCAGTTGTGGCCCCTAAGCCGGGATCACATCCTGAAAACGCCGAACCTCGTCTCCGGCACCGGCGCGTTCAACGCCGCGCTGAGCGCCAGCGACAGCACGCGCCGCGTCTCTGAGGGCAGGATGATGCCGTCGTCCCAGAGCCGTGCGGTGGCGTAATAGGGATGGCCCTCGGCCTCGTAATTCGCCCGGATCGGTGCCTTGAAGGCCTCTTCCTCTTCGGCTGACCAGTCCTTGCCCTCGGCCTCGAAATTCTCGCGCTTGACGGTGGCGAGCACGCTCGCCGCCTGTTCGCCGCCCATCACCGAGATGCGCGAATTCGGCCAGGTGAAGAGGAAACGCGGCGAATAGGCCCGCCCGCACATGCCGTAATTGCCGGCGCCGTAGCTGCCGCCCACGAGGAGCGTGATCTTCGGCACCTGGGCGCAGGCGACCGCCGTGACCAGCTTCGCCCCATCCTTGGCGATGCCGCCGGCCTCGAACTGCCGTCCCACCATGAAACCCGTAATGTTCTGCAGGAAGAGGAGCGGAATGCGCCGCTGGCAGCACAGCTCGATAAAATGGGCACCCTTCTGGGCGCTTTCCGAGAACAGGATGCCGTTATTGGCGATGACGCCGACGGGCATGCCGTGCAGGCGGGCAAAGCCCGTCACCAGCGTCGTGCCGAAGAGCGCCTTGAACTCGTCGAACTCGGAGCCGTCCACGAGCCGGGCGATGACCTCACGGATGTCGTACTGGGTCTTGAGGTTGGTCGGCACCAGCGCCTCGAGCTCCGACGGGTCGTATTTCGGCTCCCGCGGCTCGGCGAGCGCGATATCGATGGTCTTCACCGAATTGACGTTGGCGACGATGCGCCGGGCGATGGCCAGCGCGTGGGTATCGTCCACAGCGTAGTGGTCGGCGACCCCGGACTGGCGGGCATGAACATCGGCGCCGCCGAGATCCTCCGCCGTGACGATCTCGCCGGTGGCGGCGCGCACCAGCGGCGGGCCGCCGAGGAAGATCGTGCCCTGCCGGCGCACGATCACCGTCTCGTCGGACATGGCGGGCACATAGGCGCCGCCCGCGGTGCAGGAGCCCATGACCACGGCGATCTGCGGGATACGCGCCGCCGAGAGATTGGCCTGGTTGAAGAAGATGCGGCCGAAATGCTCGCGGTCGGGGAAGACCTCGGTCTGGTGCGGCAGGTTGGCGCCGCCGGAATCGACGAGATAGACGCAGGGCAGACGGTTCTGCAGCGCGATCTCCTGCGCCCTCAGATGCTTCTTCACCGTCATCGGATAGTAGGTGCCGCCCTTGATGGTGGAATCATTGGCGACGATCATCACCTCGCGCCCCTCGACCCGGCCGATGCCGGTGATGATTCCGGCACCGTGGATCGCCTCGCCATAGAGGCCGTTGGCGGCGAGCTGCGACAGTTCCAGGAAGGGCGAGCCGGGGTCGAGCAGGCCCATGACACGGTCGCGCGGCAGCAGCTTGCCGCGGGCGACGTGCCGCTGGCGCGATTTCTCGTTGCCGCCGAGCGCCGCCTCGGCGCGCTTCGCCTGCAGGTCGGCGATGATCGCACCCCAGGCCTCGGCATTGGCCCGGGCGTCGGGCGTCGCGGCGTTGAAGGATGACTTCAGGATGGCCAAGGCGTCACGGCTCCGGAGAGGGAGCAATTCCAGCGAGAACCGACGAGCGGCCTTGCGTCCGGAATTGCGTAATGACGAAGAAACGAAGAACGGGCCGCCTTGGTTAGCGCGACAGGCCGGAACTGTCATCCGGGCGATATGGCGGAGGCTCAGGCCACGTCGTCGTATCGCGGCTCATACCAGGGTTCGGCCCGCGCCCCGGCTTCCCAGTCGCGCCAAGCAGGCAGTGCCATGACCGCATCCATGTAGGCGCGAACATCCTCCGGCACCACGATGTCATAGGCGTGCAGTCGGTTCACCACCGGCGCGAACATCGCATCGGTGGCCGAGAAGGCCCCGTAAAGGAACGGGCCGCCTGCGCCGAAACGCCGACGTGCTTCGCGCCACAGACCGACCAGCCGGTCGACGTCGCGCTGCACGGCCGCATCGATCGCGATGGCCGCTGGCGCGCGGCGGATGTTCATCGGGCAGCGGCTTCTGAGCGCCGTGAAACCGGCATGCATCTCGGTTGCAGCCGAGCGCGCATGTGATCGGGCGAGAGTTTCGCGCGGCCAGATGGCCAGCGCCGGACAGCGCTCGGCGACGTGCTCGACAATGGCGAGGCTCTCCCAGACCGTCGCCTCGCCGTCGATGAGAATGGGCACCCGGCCCGCCCCGGAATAGTCGGCGATCCGGGCCGCAGTGTCCGGCTTGTAGAGCGCGATCACCTCTTCCTCGAACGGAATGGCGAAATGGCGCAGCAGGATCCACGGCCGCAGGGACCAGGACGAATAGGCCTTGTTGGCGATAACCAGCTTCATGACGAGCCTCCCGAGGAGACGTCACGATGCCGGTCGACGTCCAGGCGATCCAGCGAATTGCCGTGATCAGCCTATTCGCTGCGCTGATCGGTCAGCCCTTCGCCTTCGGCGCCCACTCCTCCACCGGCCCGCCGGTCTTCTTCCAGGCCCCGAAGCCTCCCTCCACATGGGCGACGGGCTTGAGGCCCATGTCCTGCGCCGTCTTGGCCGCCAGCGCCGAGCGCATTCCGCCGGCACAGAAGAAGACGAACTTCTTGTCCTCCTGGAACTGCGGCTTGGCATAGGGGCTTTCCGGGTCGATCCAGAACTCCAGCATGCCGCGGGTGCAGTGGAAGGCGCCTGGCACCTTGCCGTCCCGCTCCAGCTCGCGCGGGTCGCGGATATCGACGAAGACGACGTCGTCGCGCCCGTGCAGGGCCTTGGCGTCCTCGATGGACAGCGTCTCGACGGCGGCGTTGGCCTCGTCGATGAGGGCCTTGTAGCCCTTGGAGATGGTCTGCGGCATGTCATTCCTCCGGCATGTCCGGCGGGACACTAGCACCATGCCGCGCCCGCCGGACACCCGACGGACACCCGACGGACGGCGGACGAGACACGCCGCTGACGCCGCTCATGCGGAGGTGGCGAGGGGAGCGAGGACGGCGGTCGTCGCGATCAGGGTCCAGTCATTGATGATATGGGCGCCGGTGCTGACCCAGATGTTCTTCGACCAGATATAGGCCCAGGTCAGCACCAGCCGGGCGCTGCCAATGACGACCACGCACTGGACGAGGTTCCAGACGTAAGTCGGAAGATGGATCAGGCCGAATGCAACAGCCGACACCAGCCATGCGACGACGACCGCGGCATTGCGACCAATGCCCGTCAGCTTTCCGCAGAGCACCACGATCGCGAGGAAGGGAAGGATCGTGATCAGTTCCTCGCCCAGCAATTGCACGCCGACCTTGGCGAAGAATCCGGCCAGTTGCGCTCCGCCGAGCTGTCCCGCACCCGCCACCGCTGCGTTCGCCGTCACCGTTCCGAAGACCTTGACCGCGACCCCGACGGCCAGCGAAACGACCATGTTGAGCAGGGCGAAGGCGAACATCAGCTTCACCTCGCGCAACCCGACCTTCCCGAAGATGGCCGTCCAGCCGGAAGGCGATGCGATCCTCAGGGCCAGAAGCGGCAGGCCGACGAACAGGAGCACGCGAAGCCAGCCAGTCAGGGCGTTGTCGGCGAACAGCAAGGGCACGACCAGTGCCACGAAACCAGTGGCAACGCCTGCCATCACCAGGAGCCAACCCCGGGTCGAAATGGCGTCCGGAGCGCCACGGGCGAAGGGAAAATCGCGTCCCTGCGGCTCGAACGGCAGCCGTTCTCCCGAGATGACGACAGGGCTTCCCATGCTGAATGATCCACCGTGCTGGTCGTGGGGTCGATTGAGCGACGGCCGCGACCATCGACGATGTACACGGGGTCCCATGGCCGTCCAAGGCGGAAGGTGGTCGCGCAACCGGGCGGCGGCCTTTGACCTGTGCTGGATGGCGGAGGGCGCGTCTAGCCGCGCCGGGCGCCTGGACGGACGGCGGACGAGTAGACGCGGGCGCCCGCCGCTTGCTACCGATGATCGATGCTCGGACTGACATTCCTCGACGGCGTCGCCTTCGGCTATTTCACGGTGGCCTGGGCCACCTATGCCTGGTTGGTGGAGGTATGGGGCGGCGGGCGGCGTGGCCTCACCGCCACCATGGCCGAATACCGAAGGGCCTGGATGACCGAGATGCTGGTGCGTCCCAACCGCATCGTCGACACCCAGATCAACATGACGCTGCAGCAGGGCTCGTCCTTCTTCGCCTCCACCTCGCTGCTTGCGGTCGGCGCCTGTCTCGGCCTGATCAATGCCTCGGATCGTGCCCTGGAAGTCGTCCAGTCGCTCTCCTTCGGCCATGCCGGATCGCGCCAGCAATGGGAGATCAAGCTCGCCGGACTGCTGGTGATCTTCGTCTATGCCTTCTTCAAGTTCGGCTGGGCCTACCGTCTGTTCAACTACTGCGCCATCCTGATCGGCGCGACCCCGGAGGGCGACGGGCGCGGCAGCGACGAGGCCAAGGCCATGGCCGCGCGCGCGGCGCGGATGAACACCATTGCCGCCGCCCATTTCAACCGCGGCCAGCGGGCCTTCTTCTTCGCCCTCGGCTATCTCGGCTGGTTCGCCGGCCCGCTCGTCTTCATCGCGGCGACCACC